>JABDDC010000022.1 GCA_013287815.1 Chlamydiota bacterium | reverse complement strand
GCATGATTCAAGAAATTTCACATTGGAAAATTCGTCTAAAAACGGAGGATTCTCCGCTCTTTTGTATTGTTTCAATGACCTCTGCATGAATTCATAAGCATCTTCAGTTTGTTTCACAAATGAACTGTAAGCAATTTCCAGTTCAACTTCAGCTTCCAGAAGGATTGTTGTTGGCGTGTCGAATTTGATCTCTTTTTCTGGCATTCTCTTCAAATGATCCATTTTTTCTTCGATAATGGCCTGATAGCATTTAATACATTTTTCAAAACTTGCTCTTAATTTAGTTAGAAGTTTAATAAGTTGCGGTAAGGTTAGATTGATGTGGTGATTTTGTATTTCTGCGTGGACGAATCCGCCAATATCGTAATTTTTGGTTAAAAATTGCTCTCCTACCTGTTTAAGAGGGATATTAGGCACTGGCGAAAAACCTATCCCCCCTTCAGTGGCATTGATCATTATTAGGTCTGGGTGATTGATAGTGTAGTGATTGAGCCAGTTAGACTCGCCAATCCAGTCCCATTTTGTGTTGACTACATTGCCATAGATATCCAGCCTTCTGGCTACCTGCTGTCGGTCCTTTTCCTGGAGGTTATACGGCCTGCTAGTGTCTCCTCTGTCCATCCAAAGGGGGTTCAATAAAATCCCCTTGGCATAGGTAAGCACTTCGGTGAGGGCTAGGTCAAGCCCAACATAGATGATGGGATTAAATCCCATTCTGCAAGCGAGTTCAGTTGATAGAGTAACGACATTATGGCCTTCATCGAGGAAGGGGGTTGCGATGCCGGACTGTTTTTCAAACCATTCCGCCACCGAGTTATATGAACCGGAGATGTAAATTTTTGGTCCCTGGATCAGTGAAAAGGCGTCGTGAGAGACGCGGGGTCGATAGAAATAGGGAATGTGGTAGGTGTCATTTGTCAAAAGCCGGTGCATTTGTTCTTTATTTGGATCTACTCCTATGCCAAAGTGGGGGTTGATGCCAAAGCTATTTAATACGTTAAGTGAAGAGCCACCCGCAAAAATCACGGCTTTGTTTCCAAGCTCTTTGAGCACATGGATGTTTTTTTGGAGCGATGGCCCTGCACCGCAGATGATGGCCGGGACGTTCTTAAATTTATTGAACATTCCAGATGCTAAATAAGAAGATGGGAGATAGAACAGGTTTCGGTAAAAATTTTTGAAAAAGCCAAACTGTCCAGAGAGGTATTCGAGCATAACTCCCTCAATCATGGAAGCGTTGTAAAGGAGGGTATAGCAAAAGGCGAATGACTCACTTGGTTTTCTGATTGCATAGAAAGGTAAAGCTATAAAATTAATTTTAGTCTTAGAAAAAGTGCTCAAAAGACTTAGCATCCGATCATAGTCGGCGCTAACATCTTGAGTGTAGAAAATATAGACACGGCGATCTTGCAGGATTTTAGTTGCCCTTTCAGTGTGCAAAAAGTAATAGAGAACTTCGAGATCATCTTCTATAAATACAATAGACCGTTTCGGATTGCTCTTCAGCCAATCTTGTAGCGCATCATAGATATTCCCTAAGCCTATTCCGTAGATGAGTAGCGTTTCACCTTTATTCTCTATTTCTTCACTGATCATTTCTTTATATTCAGTATTCAAATCATCAGCATGGTAATAAGCTGTTATCCCGTATTTTATCTGACAAAGGTTTGGAGCTCCCTTTTCATTGACAATAGTGGTTATATTTTGCGGAACGCCGTGCAATTCAATTTTTATAGCTGACAAGGAGTCTATTTTGGCAAACAGTTCGAGGTTTCGATTGTAGGTTTCTTCGCTTAATTGATTTTGTGTCATAATTGCAAGTCCTTGGCTATGGCTCCATTCATATGCCAGCATGAGGCATGTTTAGCTTCGTTATTATGATATTCCACCTGTGTAAATTTTTGTCCATTTTCATACCAGCTCGTTTCTATACCTTCTCTCCTACCTTCTTGAAAATATAACTCTCTCTTTACTTTGCCGGTAGGATAATAAAGCTTGGTCGGTCCATGAAGGAATCCTTGCCGATAGGTGATTTCCGATTTGATTGTTCCATTTGGGTAATAATAAGTATGGGGTCCATCCCTGATATCATTATCAAACGATTGAACACTATAAATAGTTCCAGAGGGATAGTGGAAAACCCGCTTGGTATTATCTTCAACTTGTTCAACAGATTTTGATTTGCAAGGGATCTGCTCAGAAGAATTCCGATTGAGGGTCAAGGCAATCATTTGCAGATTAATATCTAGTGTTTGTTTCAGAAAGCGGTACAGCATGTGGTCAAGGTATTGCTTTTTTTGTGCCCTTTCTTTAGCAATTGGAAGTCGGGGAAGGTTGCGCAGCTCTTTTTGAATAAAGGTTAAAAAAAAAGTTTCTAACTGTATCAAAAGATATTGATAGCCCGGCTCTTTTTTCAATTGTTTTTCCAGCTTGGTTTGTGTGTCGGGATTGCTAGATATAGACTGATCAATTTGCCGGCATAATTCCTCGCACCGTTTGACAGACTGAAAGAATGTTTCAAGGCTGTCCCTCACTTGTATGCCTGTAACTGGCATGGGACCGGCTTCTTGTATCGCATCATGTACCAAAGCATCCAAATCATAACCCTTGGTGAGAAATTTATTATAAACTTCTTCCAAAGGGATATTTTGTACAGAAAAAAGCCCTATTCCTGCTTCTGTAGCATTGATCAAGGTCGTTGCCGGATTTAACCGGTTAAACTTATCGATCCATTGCGCTTCGGCAATCCATGGCCAGTAAGTTGTGATTTCATTGCCGTCGATGTCTTTAGCCTGGATTGGACTTCCCAATTCAGGTTTCAGATCTTGTGCAAATGGATAAAGAGGGTGATGCTCAATGCCGGATGAATAATGGACCTGGCTTTTTGATAACTCAACCCCAACGAAAATAATAGGATTGCATCCGAGGGCCTGCGCAATAATCAAGGCAGCACTAATACTGCTGTAGCCTCCTTCTAAGGCTTGCTGATTTAAATTCAATTGTTCTTCAAACCAATCCTCAATTAAATAGAACGTCTCATCAGGCAAAAATAACCTTGGGCCATGCATATTCTGCAGAGCTTCATTGTAAATGCGGTTCTGATAAAAAACAGGCACTTCAAAGCCCCGCTGCATATACTGCTGCTGAAAGGTGTTTACACTCGGGTCGAGGGTAACTCCAAAATGGGGCCAAACACCCTGGGCGGTCAACGCGCTCTGTGAGCTGCTAGGTGCAAAAATCAGGGCTTTTCCATAATTTTTTCTGAGCATGGGGATCTGTTTGTTCAAAGATGGCCCCGCTCCACAGATGATCGCCGGAATATTTTTAAATTTATTAAAAAGCCCCTGCCCATCATAGGCTAAAGGCAGTTCTAGAAGATTGGGGTAGAAATTTTTATAGAATAAAATACCATAATTGGCAAGTTCTCTAAAGACAATATTCTGCTCTGTTGTTTCAAATAGTATAAGGTCTCTGATAAGCGAAAAATCAGAAAATTTATTCTTTTGATAAGAAGGAAGTGCCGTAACGGTAGCTGGCCGAAGCATATTATCTTCTGTCAGCAATCTAATGGTCCGTCTCTCGATCGCGGCGTTTGAAACATCCTGAATATCTACCTGTATATCGCTTAAGAGGGGGGTAGCCTTTGTGCTGCTAAGAAATTGACTTAAAGCACCCAAGTCATCTTCAAGGAAAACAACATAGCGGCTTGAATTCTGTGCCAACCACGGACTGATCACCTCATACACGTCACCGGAGCCAATCCCATAGATATATAAAACCATAATATTAGCTAGTTGAAGGCTGCCAAACCACTCTTCAATCTCTTTTTTGGTACTCTCATTTATTTTACCTGAAGGGACCAATTTTACCTTCTCAGCCAATGTAGGATTAATTGCAGAGAGCAATTTAAGGTTGTGCTGGAACAGTTTTTGATCGAACATCAGATAGGAATCCATTTTTTGTCGCCGCCAATCGGTTTATATCGTTTACGGCGGTCCTTGATCTCTCTCTTCTCACCTTCTTTTCCTGTTCCTGTCAATCTGGCTGCTTCTATTTTATTCATGGCAAGAACTTGTGCATACTGAGATTGCAGAGCTCTCGCTTCATTTTCAATTTCCAGTGCTCTGATTAAAATCTGCTTTTGTTTAGGTGTAATCTGTTCTGATGAAAATGTCTCTCTCCTCAGCTTGTCAATATCTACATTAGCAGTTTTATATGATTGTTTATTGATGTCCCGAAATTCACCCATGGCCTTTTCCAGACGATCCAGCTCCATCATCACTTCCGGGGTCAAATTTCTTGATATGGGACCCTGATGTATAGGAATCGCCTTAATAATGTCGGCAACAACACCCAATAAAATTTCAACTCGATTAAAATCTTCTTGCATACTCCACCTCATATTATAATTATATTTTAACATGATCCGATTTTTAGAGGAAGTACTTGGATTTAGGTGTTGGATTTAGGGAAAAAAGACGCTAAAATTCAACGCAAAGGTGCAAAAGAAGCAAAAAAGGGGAAAAGACCTCTCGCAGGACAATGAATAATTATTTTTTAAACACAAAGAACACAAAGGCACGAAGACACAAAGAGAAAATTTAGTTAAAAAGATAAAGGAAAAGTCATTGACACTCAATGGTATACTGCATTGGCAGCTATGGGCGTTGCAACGACCCAGCAAGCCTTTACCCCTGCAGAACTCCCTTATGTGTTCGTTCCTAACGGGACAATGATGGCGTGTAAAGAGATTACCTAAGCTATTTCTGTTTTAGTGTTTCAAAGGGGAGCATACCCGGGATAAAGCGATAGTCTTGCTGTTCAGGCTGGAACCACCCTAGACGTATTTCTGTCTGATTAGCGACGGCAATAAAGCGTGCTTTGACAAACTGATTATAGCCTACAACCTGCCGAATCACCTTTTCTGTAAGGGGAACGGCTTTGCATTCGATTAGCAAAAGGGGATAAAAAAGGTGGTCAGGATGAATATCCTTCGCAAAGACAACAATATCAGCTCTGCGAGTTGGAATAGGACCGTTATTGCGATCCATATGGGGCATCTGGCTAAGCCCTTTTTCAAGGGCAATCCCGCTAGCGGGAAAGCCGAGATCTTTGGTCATCATTTGTATTAATGATTGCCTGACTAACTCTTCTGGCGTTGCGGCAACCCAAAGTTTGCGAATTGGACAAAAGAGTTGGTCAGGATGCATTATCTATCCACAGCTAGGTTCAATGAGGCCGTAGTTACCATCATCGCGACGATAAATGACCTTCAGCTTTTGATCATTTTCACATTTAAAGATCATGAAATGGTCGCCTGATAGCTCCATCTTAAGCGCTGCCTCGTTATAGTTAAGCATCTTAAGAGGCATAGTTTCCTGTTTGACAATCTGATGAGGTTTAAACGCATCGACAGGTTCCTTAACAGGATATTCTTCAAAATCATCTTCCTCTTCCATCACAGGCGGAGCCATCACATTAACCTTAAGTGCTGATGGCTTGTGATGCTCATTTTGTTTGTCTTTATAGCGCAGAATCTGAGCCTCCAACTTTCCTACCGCTTTGTCAATAGAAGCGTACATATCGTCGGTGATCGCTTTGCTCGAGAGTTGTAAATTTCCAATCTTTAAGAAGATTTCAACTCTGTGCTGGATCTTCTGAATATCCATGATGACATTGGCATCAATGATCCGATTCGTGAATTTGTCGATCTTGGAAATTTTTTCCATCACATATGTTTTCATCGAATCGGTGACGTCTACATTACGTCCAGTGATTTGAAAGTTATAATTATAGACATCATTAGCGAATTCTAAGGCTTTTTCTTTACGGTTCATACTCTACCTCTTTTGAGTTAAATTTGTCCTAATCTAGAGCTTGGGACAACTTCATTATACACCCATTCCACTCTTCTGCAAAGAAAAAAGTTCAAATAGGAGGGGGGCTTGGCGTTTTGGATTAAGATTAAGTATAAAAATGCACCGAAGAGGGGTCGAACCTCCAACCACCCGGTTCGAAGCCGGGTACTCTATCCGATTGAGCTATCGGTGCTTAAACCTAGAAACTGCGATTGAAAGGGGATACCAGATGCAATCTTTTGATTCAGAACGTGCTGAGAGGAAGGGTGGCTTACCCGTTTGGTATGCCCCCTTCGTCTCAACGTGTTATGAACCAGAATCTTGTGTCTGGTACCACCTTTTGAATCGCCGTTTCTAGGTTAAAGAGACTCGCATATCATAGTTAAGAAGAGAATATTAGTCAATGGAGCTTCCTGACAAAATTTTAATTTTGTATTATTCCTAACAAGTAGAAGTAAGAATTCAAGGCGTGCGAAGATGAAAGTCACAAGTAAAGGTCAAGTTACCATTCCCGTAAACTTAAGAGATGAGTACGGCTTTTTGCCTCACTCAGATCTGATATGGGAGCGTGGAAAATCAGGTTTAATCCTTAAAAAACGAAACATGGATTGAAGCATCAGCTTTTCCTTATCCACTATCTGAAGGGTAAAGCCGACATGCTCATGAAAGATTACAGTGCTGCCGAAAATGAATATAAGCAGGCTGTTGAAGGATTCCCCAAAGACAATGCTGAAAAAGGGGATTGGATGGTTCATCTTGGCGATGCTATGTACATGAATGGCAAGAAAGATGAAGGTAGCCTTCACCGTTTCATTTATTTGCTAATTGCTCTTTGTTCATTTATTCCCTATAATTATGCCATGACATCACAACAACCATTCCATTGTGTCGAGGGGATCATCCTGAAGGTGATTCCTTTTGGCGATTACGATCAGATTTTATCTTTGTTTACGGCCGAGACCGGCCTGATAAAACTTTTCATGAAGGGGAGCCGCAGCCGCAAGCGGGGGCTGCAGGGAATCTGCATCCCTCTGACGGGGGTGCAGGTGGTTTACAAAGAAAAGAATAGCGAACTATTCAGCGGCCATGAAATGACTCTGATTGAATCTTACCGCTTTTTAAGAAGTGACCTCAACCATCTGAATGCTGCATGCACCATGCTGAATGCACTTGAATCTACGCAGTTGCCCTGTAAGCCGGCGCCGCAACTTTACGCCTTGCTGCTCTATTTTCTGGCTCGGATACCCGACTGTGCTGATTTGGCCGCTCTAACGAGCAGCTTCAGGTTGAAGCTGCTGCGTCATGAAGGATTGATTGCCTTTCCGCTGGAATGCCTATTCTGTCAGGCGATATTGAAGGAAAAGGCTTTCCACTTTCAAGGGGAGAGCTTCTGTGAACCCCATCGAACGGCTGGGACCATCGAGTTTGATGAAGAGGAGATCAGGCTGCTGGAGCATCTGGCTACTTGCCAGAGCTTTCAGGGGATTGCCACGATAGTTTTGTCTGATCAGTTTAAGGGTAAGTTCAACTTCGTTTTCACATAAGCCGTTAATTGGTGAATAAGTCCGATATCGATTCTCCCAAATGGATTCTTCGTATTGCTTCGCCCAGCAAAGGTGCAACAGAAATAACTGTGATGTTATCGGGGACATCTCCGCGCAAGGGAATAGTGTTCGATATCACCATTTCTGTCAGCACCGAATTTCGTATCCTATCAAGGGCAGAACCTGAAAAGACCGGATGGGTGACAACGGCAAAGACGCGGTTGGCTCCCAGATCCTTAATCAACTTGGCTGCCTGCACAAGTGTGCCGGCAGTATCACACATGTCATCGATGATGATGGCATCGGCCCCTTCAACGTCGCCGATGAGGTTCATCGATTCGATGACACCGGCTTTGGCTCGCTGCTTGCTGACCATCGCCATTCTGGCCGGCGTGCCATTCTTGATGAGGAATTCCATGAATTTTTTAGCCCTTTCCACTCCACCGGCATCGGGTGAAACAACAACTACGTTGTCCATTTTTTTATTAGAGAAATAAGGGAAGAACATGGTAGAGGCGTAGAGATTGTCGACTGGTGCGTTATGGAAAAAACCCTGGATCTGACCACAGTGCAAATCAATGGTGAGAATCCGATCAGCGCCGGCGACTTCTAACAACATCGCGACATCGGCAGCAGATATAGGCACGCGCGGGGCCGACTTACGGTCTTGTCTGGCATATCCGTAGTAGGGGATGACGGCGGTGATGATGTCGGCTGATGCTCGTTTCATGGTACGGATTAGTAAAAATAGCTCCATCAAATTGTCATTGATCCCCTGGGTGCCGTTGGTACAGGTGGGCTGCAAAATGAAGACTTCTTTGTTCCTGACGTTCTGTTCAACGACAATTTGGATTTCTCCGTCATTGAATTTGCCTATTTTAGCTTTGCCTAACGGAATGCCCAAATAATCAGCCACTTCTTGCGCAAGGGGGATGTTGGCATTGCCGGAAAATAATATTGCATTGTCTGAAAGTGCAGGTTGTTCAGCAATGACAACGTTGCTATCAATGGCATAAAGCGGTTGTGATTGCACGCTCAGGGTAAGGCAGAGCACGCCCATTAATAAGATTATTATCGATTTTTTCATTGTATTCTCCTATAAAGTTTAAGGTTAAATTGATAAAGCATAGCCGGACGATGTCTTCCACCTTTTGTTAGCTTGCCACTTGATCGGATGTATTCTAGCTTTTGTATCTTTTTGCGGAAATTTCTCTTGTCGATCTTCATTCCGAAAATTTGTTCATAGAGTAGCTGCAGCTGCGTCAAAGTGAAATATTTTGGAAGCAGCTCAAAGGCAATAGGTTTTATCCTAATGGTGTTGCGCAGCGCTTCCAGCGCTTTCTCAAAGATTAGCGCATGGTCAAAAGCTAAGTGGGGAAGATCATAGGCCGACCACCATTGTGCTTTGGCGGCATCTTCGTTGGCTACCAACTCAAATTGTTCAGAATTGATCAAGGCAAAAAAAGCAACTGTGATGACTCGGCCGCGCGGATCGCGCTTAGGTTTGCTGAAAACATGGAATTGTTCAAGGTATATGTCATCAATGCCTGTCTCTTCTTTTAGCTCTCTTATGGCTCCTTCTTCGACGGTTTCGTCTCCTTCAATGAATCCACCAGGTATGGCCCACGATCCCTTAAAAGGGGGATTTTTCCGTTCTATAAGGGCGATCATTAATTCCCCTTCTTTGTAACCAAAAATAACGCAGTCCACTGTAATGGGATACATTGTTACTCTACTTAGCCTGTTCATCATTCTCCTTTTTTAAGTAAGTGTCGAACATACACTAAAATAGTGTTGACATAAATGTCAATATAAATGACATTGTTAGTGTCAAAACTACAATAACTACAAGGAGTTAAACATGAAATATATTTTACAAAACATATTTGTTGCCTTTGGATTTCTCTCTATTTTTTCTACAATGGATGCGCTAAAAGTGGCCATTACATCGGAAAGTGATGTCAAGAGTAAAGCCGTACAGGAGTCATTTAAAAGTTGTTTTCCTGATGAAAGCATTGAAATCATCGATTTCAAGACCGGCTCACTGCCACTGGTGGATCAGCCAAGGCCGCCATCAATCTGGTGCAGATGGCCGGAGCCGTTCCAATGGAATTTGCAACCCTCTTTGAGGTTCGTTTCCTGGAAGGGCGCGAAAACCTGGGGATATCCTCCTTTAACCTCATAGACTAATTAAAAGTATAGGTTTTGAAATTGCAATTCGGGGTCAGACCCTCAATTGCAATTAGGCCCTAATTCAGGTCAAGACTATATTAGAGATAGCCAGAATTGCAATTGTGGGTCTGACCCCGAATTGCATTAGCTTTTTTTTTGTTGCAGTTAACTATTAAAAAATGATATGTTTTACTCCTCTAGACGCGAGGGTGGCGGAATGGTATACGCGCTACCTTGAGGTGGTAGTGGGAGAAATCCCGTAGGGGTTCAAGTCCCCTCTCTCGCAACCTTAATCCTAAAAACAGCAGTTGAATTCGACTCAACTGGCTTTTATAGAATATTACAACATCTTTTATGGACTGCAGAGCTTTTTGTACAGCCACATCCTTCCAGGTAAAGCCTCTTTATGACCGGTTAAGGTCTCAGGGTGCAACTCTCTACCGTGATGTGATTCATCTTCAGTTAGAAAATCATTCTGTTTCAGATATATTTTATTTTTCTTATGGCGTCGTGGTCTGTTGGGGCATCTCGCTCGAACAATGCCATATTTGTTTAGAACAGGTGAAAAACTACGAAGAGCGTCCATTGCCGGCTGATGAAGTAGAAGCTGATGAATTCACCTTTATCTTTGGCGAGTCTGTTAAAATCGTCGATGATGAGATCATTCTGCCTGACCACGAAGTCTTAACTCGATTGGCCATTTCACATGGCATCGCTCAATCGGTAAAGCTTGGCACCTTTGAAAATGCCATCAGAAGGACTTTTAACCATACCAAACACATTCCGGAAGAATTGGCCAAGTACGGTAAAGTATCTCTTTCTCGAAAGGCAATACGTCGCAAGATGGGTGAGCTTTTTATCGAGCGCAACTCTATTAATTTGCATTTGGATGTGCTGGATACACCTGAATTCTTCTGGGAAAATGCAGAGCTGGAGCCGTTCTATACGATGACGGCAAAGTATCTCGATATTACGACACGGGTTGAAGTGTTGAATCAGCGCCTCGATGTAGTGAAAGAGTTGTTTGAGATGTTAGGTAACGAGTTGAACCATCAGCATTCCAGCCGTCTTGAGTGGACCATTATTTTCCTGATCATCATCGAAGTCTTTGTTTCCTTCCTCCGCGACGTCTTCCAGGTCATCTAGCGATGTAAAGTTGTTGCTTGCGAAGCCTTGGAGTGCGGTGCTCTGCACCGCCTTTTTGCGTGATTGTTGGATTCACTGGCGTTAGCAAACGGCGTGAGTGCCATTAGCGGTGATGTTTACGGTAAGAATGGTTTCCACAATGGCGCCAAAAGGCGGTGCAGAGCACCGCACTCCAAGGCTTCGCAAGCACAATTTGCTCTAATACACTACGCCCTGTCTTTGATCGTCTCAGTTTTCCGGTAAATAAACCCCCCAATCAATAAAGCAAAAATCATCCCTGAGGCGGTTAGTGAAGTAATCTGATCAAGGAACGGATTGGAGAATGAATATAGGACAGGCTGCTCAAAAAACTGTTCACGCAAAAGATAGGCTGCAACAGAGGCAGCCATTGTAGCAGCAATCATTTTTCCCAAGTCGATAATCAACTGAGAAGAGAAAAGCGGAATCTTTTTGTTTAAGACCGCGCCTAAATAGATCAGATTGATCCAAGAGCTGATGGAGGTGGCGATCGCGACGCTGACAGCCCCCAGGCCAAATTGTAAAATAAATATGGCATTTAATCCGGCGTTCAAGAGCATGGTGATGATAGAGGCAACGGCCGGGGAGCGGTAGTTTCTGTCAGCATAACATGCCGGAGCTAATATCAGCACCATCGCTGCAGGGAGCAGTCCTGCTCCATATGCCCACAAGCATTTGGTAGTCTCCAACGCAGAGACGCTGTCAAAATCGCCATGTCCATAGATTAGATTGATGCTTGTGTCGCCTAAGATAAAAATTGCAGCCGTTAAAGGGATCATTAATGCAAAAGTAGCTGTGAGGGCATACTTCAAAAAGCGGGAATAGTTGGCCCAGTCCTGTTTTTTAAGAGCCCGGGATAAAGGAGGCAAAACGGCACCACCCAAAGCAATGCCGAAAAGGGCTAGAGGAAGCTGTTCGATCCGGATGGCATACCACAAAATGGCTGGACCTTCGGGGTCGGCATAGCGGGCAAAAAGAGAATCGACAGCAATATTGATTTGCGTGGCTGCTACTCCGAGGATTCCAAGAGAAAGGGGCTTGATCATCTTAATCAGATCATCCGAAAATAAGTTTATTTTTCCGATCCCGCCAAGATTTTGTTTCACGATCGCATAGGTTTTAGGTAGGGTGAGGAGCCACTGGGCAATGCAGGCAATAACAACTCCGACCGCTAGCCATGGCATAGCACTTTTTGTTTCCATATTCCCTAACGCCATGACAGCGATGATCCAGATGACATTAAATGCGACGGGAGCCACGCCTGAGACAAAATAGTTTTTTTCGCATTGGAGCAATCCGGCATTCAGGCCATACAAGCAGATGAATAGCAGCCCTGGCAGCATCAGAAGAGTTAAAAAAACCACTTCATGATTCCCTTCTGATAAATCTCCCCAAAACAAGAATGCTCCGAGAATCAATGAAAGGAACATAATTAGAAGAGTTAAAAATAGAGTTAATGAGGCCTTAAGATCACGAAAAAAATGAAAGGCTTGCTGACTGCTGCGGTGGCGCAAAGCTTCAAATTCAGGAATGAAAGCCGATTGGAATGCTCCCTCGCCAAATAATCTTCTAAAGAGATGTGAAAGGCGGAAAGCCAGCATAAAAGCGGCGATAGCCGGCTGAGTACCAAAGGCATATGCCATCGATATATCGCGCAGCATCCCCGAGATGCGGCTCAGTAGTGTCCCCGAGAAAAAGCGGCCGGCAGAACCAAGGATGGAGCGGGTTGAATCGTTCATGGACACAATCTTATAGCACTGCAGAATTTTTTAGAACCTTAGAAGGTACAAAATGTGTGATCTTACGCTTTTAATTGCACCCATCATAATATTCTGATATAGTGCCAGGATATTTTAAGGAATGATCATGTCACTGAATAAGTGTTTAATAGGTGCGCACACCTCAACGGCCGGTGGACTGCATAATGCTCTTTTGGAAGGGGTGACGATCGGGGCCACCACTATCCAGATGTTTACGACCAATCAGAAGCAGTGGAAAGGCCGTATCTTGACTGACGATATCATCAACTTGTGGAAGAAAACAGTTGATGAAACAGGAATCAATAGGGTGATGAGCCATGATAGTTATCTGATCAATCTGGGAAGTCCTAATGAAGAGATGCTTATCAAAAGCCGTCAGGCTTTTCAAGAAGAGATCAAACGGTGCATCGATTTAGACCTGACTTTCCTCAACTTTCATCCGGGTGCTTCCCTTGACTGTGAAGCCAGCCACTGCCTTGATAAAATAATTGAGAGCATTTTACTGAACGAACGGCTGCTAGAAAAAAGTGAGCTGGTCATCCTTTTAGAAGCCACTGCCGGGCAAGGGTCTTCCGTAGGACACCGTTTTGAACAGCTTGCTCACATTATAGAAGGGGTGGGAAAAAAGGTTCGGTTAGGCGTATGCATCGACACCTGTCATATTTTCGCGGCAGGTTACGACATCAGAACTCCCGAAGCATGGGATAAAACCTTGAAAGAGTTTGATAAAGTCGTTGGCCTGGAACATCTTTATGCCTTCCACGTGAACGATTCGGCGAAGCCTTTTGCATCGCGCGTTGACAGGCATGCCAACTTGGGCGAAGGATTGATCGGATGGGATTCATTTAAATTCCTCATGACCGATCCCAGGACTCGTTCCTTGCCTAAATATCTTGAAACACCGGGCGGCGTCCCGCATTGGACGATAGAAATCCAAAAACTTAAAGAACTTGCAGATCCTGTATAAATGGAGATACATTCATGCGTACTAAAATAAAAGAATTGAAAGAAAAAAAAAGCGCAGCAGCTTTAATCGGACAAGAAGTGACTATCAAAGGATGGGTCCGCACCGTTCGTAATCAGAAGACTTTTGCTTTCATTGAAGTCAATGACGGCTCTACCCTTTCTAACTTTCAAGTCATCCTTTCTCCTGATCTTCCCGGCTATAATAATCTGATCAATCAGCTTTCAACAGGCGTTTCTGTAGCTGTCAAAGGGCGTATCGTGGAAAGTCCGGGTGAGAACCAAGACCTTGAAATGCACGCGGCTGAAGTAACTATCATCGGTAAATGCGACCCTGAAGCCTACCCGCTGCAAAAGAAACGCCATACATTCGAATTCCTCCGCACCATCGCACATCTTCGTCCAAGGACTAATACCATCGGCGCTGTGACGCGTGTCAGAAATGCAATTTCTTTTGCCACCCACAAATTTTTTCAGGAGAGGGGATTCCTCTACATCAACACTCCCATCATCACCGGATCCGATGCGGAAGGTGCCGGGGAAATGTTCAGAATCACTACACTTGATCCTTTGAATCCCCCTAAAACACCTGAGGGGAAGGTGGACTATTCTCAAGACTTTTTTGGCAGGCCGACTTACTTGACCGTTTCCGGGCAGCTGAACGGGGAAATGTATGCGTGCGCACTATCCGATGTTTATACGTTTGGTCCCACCTTCCGTGCTGAAAATTCCAACACATCGCGCCATTTGGCAGAGTTCTGGATGATCGAACCAGAAATGGCCTTCGCTGATTTGAATGATAATATGGACTGCGCCGAGGCTTATATTAAATATGTGTTAAAATACGCCCTGGATAATTGCGAAGAGGATATGCAGTTCTTTAATAAACTGGTTGCTCCCGGAATCATTGAGCGTCTTGAGCATATCATAAATACTCCTTTTGAAAGGGCTACATACACCTATGCGGTCAGAGTCCTGGAAAAAGCAAACAAACCTTTTGAATTCCCGGTTAAATGGGGCATAGACCTCCAGTCAGAGCATGAACGTTTCCTCGCTGAGGAGTTTTTCAATAAGCCTGTGATCCTTACTGACTACCCTAAACAGATCAAAGCTTTCTATATGCGCGCCAACGATGATAACAAAACGGTCGCAGCCATGGATGTTCTCTTTCCAGGTATTGGGGAAATCATCGGAGGGGCTCAACGTGAAGAGCGTCTACCGCTCCTCGAAGCTAAAATGAGGGATTTGCACCTGAATCCGGAAGATTATTGGTCATATCTCGAATTAAGAAAATATGGCTCCGTCCCGCACGCAGGTTTCGGTGTCGGCTTGGAAAGGCTCGTCCAGTTTGCTACCGGCATGGAAAACATCCGCGACGTCATTCCTTTCCCACGCTATCCCGGCAAAGCAGAATTTTAAGCTACGCTGTGGCCAAGATCGTCAGCCTGCTGATTTCTTTCTCTTGGTAGCGCATGGCGTGCTGCCTTGTCGCCAGGGAAATCCTTTGTTCTGCTTCATTGAGAGTTTGATGCAGCCCCTCGCAACTGATTTGAAGATGTTTGTTGACTTCGTCAATATTCATCAAGGTAATTCTAGGATCGAGCTGTAGCTGCGGGTCTACGTTACGCGGTACGCAAAGGTCCATGATCAGTTTTTTGTCGCTCCAGGTGTCGCTGCAATCTTTTCTGGTAAGAAGGTAGTCAGGTGATTTAGTTCCGAAGATAATCCAATCATAGTAGTGCCATTGAGATAGCTTCTGCCACTCCAAAAATTGGATATGGTCGTTGTCTGCAATGATTTTAGCTATATCATTAGATCGGTTGCAAAGGGTGATATGAGAAAATCTTTTTGATTTCAAGAAACTCAACACCTTTTGATTAATATCGGACGCTCCTACAAATAAAATCCGGGGTTGATCTTGCTGACCAAAAAACTCAAGTCCGGTTTGCAGGACAGCATGCTCCAGGCTAGGCATCCCTCGGCCTAGATCAAGCTCAGTTCTGATTTTTTTTGCGATCCCTAAAGATTTTTGAAAGAGAAAGTGGAGCTCTTTTGGGAGCAGATGGTATTCACAGGTGGCCTCGTAGGCAGCTTTCACCTGCCCTTGTATTTCAGTCTCTGCTACGATCGCACTATCCAGACCAGAAGTGACCCGTGAGAGGTGGCAAAAACAATCAACACCAAAATAGGAATAAAGCTTCTGATCAAATTCTTCATCGACATCATTGCGCAAAATACTCAAAAGCGAAGTGTGGGTTTCGGCCAAATCTTCTGAACTAAAATAGATCTCTGTTCTATTGCAGGTAGACAGCAGGACGCACTGATAAATCAGTAACGACTGCGAAGGGCCAAACCTTCTTTGGCATGCCTTAGCTAGCTGATCCCTAAGTTTTAAATCTGCCAATTTATGGTTTATTCCGATTACACCGACACGCATGAATTCACTTCCTTTTCTAAGAAATCGAAAGGAATTGTTATAAAAAAAATAATGATTCTTGCCAAACTTTAATTTAGGGTAAACGCACAAAAGTCAAGATAGCCTGCTAGGATTAAGGTCTCGAGAAGATCAACCACAATCTCAAGCTTGTCTAAAAATATCTTGAAATAGATTGGGGAGTCTGTTAACTTGCCGATAAAATAAGGAGAACAAAATGATCACACCTAGAAAAATATTATGGGCTTTTATTTTCATTTGCTGTCCCTATTTAAGTGCATCAAGCGATGATCACTCACATCATCATCATGTGATTTCACCACCCATACCCACTCCTCCGGAACTCCAGAATTTATCTTATGCCATCTATCCAACCGATCCGGAATATAATACCGATAGATTCAACTTCAATAAACGGTTCAATGTTTTTCCCAAAGTAATCATATATCCCACAACCATTGCAGAAGCTCAATATGTTTTGACAATACTCAAACAGTATGGGCTTGAGTTCTCGATCAGGTCCGGCGGCCATTGCTTTGAACCGGGTTCCCTCTCTTCCAATTATATTTTCGATTTAAGCAATTTCAATTCAATCGTGCTCGACGTTGCAAACGAAGAGGTTTATATAGGTGCTGGGTGCCTTCTTAATCAAGTCATACAAACATTAGGAGAGTTAAATTACGCTATCCCGACAGGAACTTGTCCGACTGTGGCTGTAACTGGATTAACGTTGGGTGGCGGAATCGGACTTCTGACACGTACCTATGGATTGACCTGCGACTCGGTCAAAAGTATTACCCTTCTAAATGCCGATGCACAAGTCATCGAAGTGAATGAAAATTCTTATCCCGACCTTTTCTGGGCTCTGAAAGGTGGGGGTAACGGCTCCTATGGCATTGTCTTGGGATTCACTTTCAAAATGCATTACATTCCTTCCGCCACTTTTTTTGAATTGTCTTGGGATTGGAGGCCTAAGCACACTGCAAAAATCATTAATACATGGCAGCGTTGGGCCAAGGATCTGTCTTCGAGCATTTCAACATCTATTAGGCTGGAATATAAAGAAGGGGTGACACGCATTAGGATTATTGGCATAAAAGTAGGCAGCGCGCCCTTCACGGAATGGGTAGAACCATTTCAGCGGTTTAATCCGCTGATGACCATCCATCAGGGCACTTACCTAGACACTGTTCAATACTGGGCTGCAGAACCTTCCCTGCCCTTCAATAAAATTAAGTCCAAAATCCTTCTCAAACCTCTATCAAAGTTTGTCATCCATGAATTCATCGATTACCTTGACTCGTTGAACAAACACAAACCAAATTTACGCGTCTTTTTGAACTTTGATGCTTTTGGCGGCGTAGTCCCAGATTTTGATAATGCCTTTAATTTTAAAAAAGCTTTCGGGTGGTCTTATCAAGCCATTTATTGGCCACTGCAAACTCAGGACCACCTGGCGCATGGACTCATTCACTATATTTACCATTTAACATCGCATGAAATATCAAAATATAGCTACGCCAATGCAACAGATTATGCTCTCGGACATAAATACTTACGGGCTTACTATGGCAAAAATGTCGATCGGTTAATTAACGTCAAAAATAAGTATGATCCAGACAACATCTTCCATTGGCGCCAAAGCATTCCTCTTAGTATTAATTAGGTGTCAGAGGCGGATTAATTGGAATGGGATCCAGATTGCTATTGGGATTGTATTTAGGAACGCTCTGATCATAGTCATATTGTTGCTCGTTATAGTAGTATGCATCGGAGCCGCCCCCATCGTATAAATCATTGTAGTTGTTTTCCCAATTAGAACGGGCGCTATTGTCATAATAGCCGGCACCCCGGCCACCAACATCACCTTCGCCTCCATGCCCGCCTTCACCACCTCTTGCCTGGAGATGATTATAACCGCTTGCCACGAGAGAGAAAAACACACATAGACTGATGATTAACTTAAACATAAGATACCTCCTTGTAAAACAACCCACTTAATCTGATTATATATTTATTCTTGGAATTAGTCAAATAGGTCAATCTTATCGAAAGAAAAGAAGCATAGCAATGAGCAGGATTAAGACACCGAAGAGGCGGTTGAGAAGTAGCGGGGGAAAAATATAGGCGTAATGGGCTCCCACGCGGGCCGAGATAGCGGAACTGATGCCTATGCAGATGAAGGCCGGCAGATAAAGGTAGCCGAAGAAGCCGTTTGTGTGCATTTTAAACATGCCAACGAAGGCGAAGGTAAGCGCTCCTACAACGGCAATAATGAATCCGGAGATTGCCGATGTGGAGATGGCATTACGGGTGGACAATCCGACCGACTTTAAACAAGGCATAGTGATGATTCCGCCGCCGATACCAAAGAATGAGGAGAGAGATGAAATTGTGAGGCCGATCAGTGTAAATAAATATAGGGAAGGAAGTTTGCAGATGGTTGATTCCTCGCTATCCTTTTTACTAAAAAAGAGGAAGTAACAGCCAACAAGGCTAATAAAGAAAGCAAAGATATAGATCAGCTGATGGCTGGGAAAAAGCTGGGCTGCGATGCCCCCAAAGATGGCTCCCACAACCATTCCAGGCGTTAAATAATAGAGAACTTCAAAGTTGATGCCGTTTTTTTTGTAATGAGAATATGCGGATGATCCCGCTAAAATAATAATGGAAGCTAAAGAGGTTCCGGCAGCTACCTGCATGATGGTATCGCTAGGAAATTCCAACAACTGAAAGAGCAGTATCAATGTGGGTACGATGATGATGCCCCCGCCAATGCCAAGGAGACCACCAAGGAATCCGGCGAATAGTCCTACTACAATAAACATGAATATATAAAGTTCAAACATTTGATGACCTCAATAGGTACTTTACAATGTGTAAATGATTATTGCAACGATTCACTTTTGTAGATTGAATTACAAGTTTAAAGGAAAAGCAACAAAATCACAAGTATAGGAACTTCCGCTCAAGTCTAATCGCTAACTTATTATTTTACACTTCCTAAGAGTAATTGCCAAAAAATTGGTTGATAGCATCATTTCCAGATGATAGAATGCTTTTTTTGAGAAGTAACATTGTTATTTTCTCCTGAATTCCAAAGAGGTTTTATGACTACATCCAAATCGTTACTAATTGAATCATTGCATTGCACCAACAAAGGCCGTCCTCCGGTGTGGTTGATGAGGCAGGCAGGACGCCATCTTCCTCAATACCGTACTTTGCGGAGCAAATATTCTTTTCTGGAGCTCTGTCATCAGCCGGAGCTGATCGCTGAAGTCACCCTTATGCCTATCCGTGAGTATGGGATGGATGGGGCGATCCTGTTTTCAGATATTCTGGTAATACCGGAAGCGATGGGCGTGGGTGTCCGTTTTGAAGATAGTGTTGGACCGATAATTGATCGTCCGATGACATGTATGAAAGATGTCCATGGATTGCCTTTGCCTGATATGGAGAAGTTGCAATTTGTAAGGAAGGGGATTTTGTCAACAAAGGGTCAATTAGGGGTACCTCTCATCGGATTCTGCGGCGCCCCTTTCACCATTGCCAGTTACATGATCGAAGGCAAGAGTAGCCGTGATTTGAAGGCAACCAAAAAGTGGATGTTGTCCAATCCCGAAGGGTTTCATGAACTATTGAGCAAAATTGCCGACTGGTCGGTTGATTATCTGAATATGCAAATAGAAGCCGGTGTGGAGGCCGTTCAGCTTTTCGACTCATGGGCCAATGTATTAGGGGAACGGCAATTTCAGGAGTTCTCACTCCATTATATGGACTCCATTTTAAAACGGATTAAAAAAATACCTGTTATCCTATTTTGTCGCGGATCATCCTGTTTCTATCCTCTGATGGCTAAAGCGAAGCCCTCAGCCATCGGTCTGGACTGGAACTGTTCATTGCCTGAGGTAAGAAAAAAAGTAGGTTATCCGATCGCCCTGCAGGGCAATTTGGATCCAGATGTCCTCTATGCTCCCTTGGCAAAGATCCGCGAGGAGGTCAACCATCTTCTGGAAGGAATGAAAGGGGATCATGGCTTTATCTTTAATTTAGGCCATGGGGTGGCGCCAGATGTCACCGTTGAGGCTGTCAGGACTGTTGTCGAATGTGTGCAAGGCTCTTCTCATGCCGGCTAATAACCTGGAAACCGCAATTGGACCGGCTCCAATTGCCGTTTCCAGATTTAGAATAGTCGTTTTAGGGGCCGGCATCAGTGGTCTCTCAGCAGCCTGGTTTTTAAAACAGAAACATGGAAAATTAGTCGATATCACCCTGATAGAAAAGAACGGACGGCCTGGGGGCTTGATCCAGTCTGTACAGCAAGATGGATTTCTCTTCGAAAAAGGTCCCCGCAGCTGTCGGACAAAGGGGAACGGCCGCGCGACCCTTGAGTTGATAGAACAGCTTGGATTGCAAAATGAAGTTATCCCTGCCCATCCGTCAGCCCTTAAACGTTACCTTTTTGAAAATGGTCAATTAAAACAGTTGCGGACCTCTTCTCTTCTGTTTTCCGGATTAAAGGCTCTTTGGCAAGATTGGAGAATGCCCGCTGGTCCGGACCGGGATCAGACGATATCAGAATTTTTCAAAAGGAGGATTGGTTTAGAATGGACCGAGCGGTTCATCGATCCTCTTGTCAATGGCATTTACGCCGGAGACATCAATACACTTTCGGTGAAAAGTTGCTTTCCCCGCTATTTTCAATGGGAGCAGCAATATGGATCGCTCTTGAAAGGAGCATTAAAACAGAAAAGAAAAAGCCCTTCTGCTACTCCCTTTGTTTCAAGGATGGAAAAGACACCCATTTTTTCTTTTAAGCATGGGATGGAAACCTTACCGCTTGCTTTGGCCGGTCAGCTGGATGCTGATATCCTTTATCACTCGGAGATAGTTGAGATAAGCAGTGATAAAGTTGTACTTAAAAATGGGCGTACAGTAGCGGCTGATTTAGTCATATCATCTTTACCGGCTGAGGAGATTGAATATGCTACTGTTGGTGTTGTCAATCTCGGTTATCGCAGCAAAGTGATTAATCAGGCCGGATTCGGCTACTTGATAGCCAGACGCGAAAAGGAGCAAATTTTGGGGTGTGTTTTCGATTCATCAGTCTTTCCTAGGAATACCGATGAGACTTGCTTAACTATCATGTTAGGCGGGGCCCTTCATCAAGAAGTCTCTGCCTGGAACCACGAAAAATGTTTATTTACAGCCCAGGAGGCTGCTCGTCGTCATCTTGGCATACAAATTGCACCTGATAAATACTCAATTTCAATTGCCAAAAGGGCGATTCCCCAATTTCAAGTAGGGCATAGTCAATGGGTAGACGAGGCAAAGAAGGAAAAAGGAGTCTATCGAATCGGGAGTTCTATTAGCGGCGTAGCTATTAATGACTGCATAGTATATGCGAAAAACTTAGCAGATGACATTGTTGTTTGCTAAATTTGTTCTTTTGTGTATAATGCAATTCGGGGTCAGACCCCGAATTGCAATTCCGATGATCAAATTGCAATTCGGGGTCTGACCCCGAATTGCAATTTGAGATATAGATATTGAGGATATTACTAGCATAAATAATTGAAAAAATCCTAAAGTGAAAAAAAATAAAGAGAGTCACCCATGTTTGACAAATTCACGAATCGCGCAAAACAAGTTATTAAGCTCGCTAAAAAAGAAGCTCAAAGACTGAACCATAATTATCTGGGAACAGAACACGTACTGCTTGGACTGCTCAAATTAGGCCAAGGAGTGGCTGTTAATGTACTACGTAACCTTAATATAGATTTTGAAACAGTCCGCAGCGAAGTGGAGAAACTGGTCGGATATGGACCTGAAATCCAGGTTTATGGTGACCCAGCCTTGACGGGTAAGGTTAAGAAAGTTTTTGAATTTGCTAATGAAGAAGCGGCCAACCTCAACCATAACTATGTTGGAACAGAACATCTCCTGCTTGGCTTGCTAAGACAGACCGACGGTGTCGCTGCGCAGGTTTTGGAAAACCTCAACGTCAATTTAAAAGAAGTCCGTAAAGAAGTCTTGAAAGAACTCGAGACATTTAACTTGCAGCTACCTCCCATCACAAGCGCGGGACCTACCCCTCAACAAGGTAGCACTTTAGGTGGGCAAAAACCTTATGAGAAAGGGGCCGGGAACGGAGCCAATGACAAGATGCCTGCCTTAAAGGCCTATGGGCATGACCTGACTGAAATGTGCCGTGAAGGGAAGATGGATCCTGTCATCGGACGCAGAGAAGAGATCGAGAGATTAATATTAATCCTCTGCCGCCGCCGTAAAAATAATCCTGTTCTTGTAGGGGAAGCAGGCGTTGGTAAGACAGCAATTGTCGAAGGACTCGCCCAAGCGATTGTAAAAGGGGATGTGCCTGACCCACTGCGCAAAAAGAAACTGATCACCCTCGACCTAGCTTTGATGATCGCAGGTACAAAATACCGCGGACAATTTGAAGAGCGTATCAAAGCTGTCATGGACGAGATCAAAAAAAACGGAAATGTTCTACTGTTCATCGATGAGCTTCATACTATCGTGGGAGCTGGTGCTGCTGAAGGCGCGATCGACGCTTCCAACATTTTGAAGCCGGCTCTATCTCGCGGCGAACTGCAGTGTATCGGTGCGACTACCATCGATGAATACCGCAAGCATATCGAAAAAGATGCCGCCCTAGAGCGACGCTTCCAAAAAATCCTGATTGCTCCTCCCACTGTCGATGAGACTATCGAAATCCTCATGGGACTTAAGCCAGAATATGAAAAACACCATAAAGTCTTTTTCACAAACCAGGCAATTAATGCGGCAGCCATCTTATCAGACCGCTATATTCATGGCCGCTTCCTGCCTGATAAAGCCATCGACCTAATCGATGAAGCCGGTGCGAAGATGCGCATTTCCATGATGAATCAACCTCAGGATATCGGCAAATATGAAGCTGAGATCGAAGAGGTGCGTGTGGCTAAAGAAGAGTCCATCAGTAAGCAAGAATATGAAAAGGCAGCCAAGCTGCGCGACAAGGAAAAGACCTTGCGTGAACAGCTGCAGCAGATACGCGCTGAGTGGGAAATCAATAAAGAAGAGCATGAGGTCATCGTCGAAGACGAAGATGTGGCAGCCGTGATCGCCAAACAAACCGGTATTCCACTACACCGCTTGACAGAAGGTGAGCTGCAGAAAGTGCTCCGGATGGAAGAGATTTTGCGTGAAAGCATTATCGGACAGGATGACGCCGTCAAAACAGTTGCAAGGGCTATCAGACGGAGCCGCGCAGACATCAAAGACCCCAACAGGCCGATAGGCGCATTCTTGTTCTTAGGCCCGACAGGTGTAGGTAAGACACACCTAGCAAGGCTTCTAGCGATCAATCTGTTCGGCGGCGAAGATGCCCTTATCCAGGTTGACATGTCCGAATACATGGAGAAATTTGCCGTCAGCCGTATGACAGGATCTCCTCCAGGCTACGTTGGACACGAAGAAGGAGGACAGTTGACAGAACAGGTCCGCCAAAGACCTTATTCAGTTGTCTTATTCGACGAGATAGAAAAGGCCCACCCGGATGTGATGGACTTGTTGCTCCAGATTTTGGAAGAAGGGCGCTTGACCGACTCATTTGGTAGAAGGATTGACTTCCGCAATACCATCGTTATCATGACATCTAACCTCGGCGCCGACCTGATCAAGAAATCGACAGAAATTGGTTTTGGCGCTGTAGAAAGTAGTCTAGACTACGACAGGATCAAAGAGAAGATCGAAGGGGAAGTCAAAAAAAGATTCAAGCCTGAGTTCCTGAACCGCTTGAACGATGTCATCATCTTCCACCCCCTCAATAAAGAAGCTTTATTGAAGGTTATCTCCCTTGAATTGACCAAGCTGCAAAAACGGCTGGAAAGACGTCAAATATACATCAGACTGGACGATGCCGCCAAGAGCTTCCTGGTAGAAAAGGGCTTCCAACCAGAAATGGGTGCACGCCCACTCAGACGTATTGTAGAACAATACCTGGAAGATCCTATCGCCGAAAAGATGCTCATGAACCCCAACGAAGGTCGTGAGTGCCTTGTTTCTGTCAAGGATGGCCAAATCGACATCGTCGATGAAAAGGTTTTTTCGATTCTTAAAGAGAAAGAAAAAGACAAAGATAAAGATAAAGAAAAGAACAACAGCAAGGGCAACACAGAAGAAGAAGCCCAAGCCAAAGAAAATAACAAAAAACAGAAAGTCAAACAGTCTGAAAAATAAATGTGTAGAATGGGCTAATGGACAGAATGGACTCATTCTAGTCCATTACGTCCATTCTGTCCATTCGTCCATGTTCGGCTTTCAGTTTAAAAATTCATCCAAGGCCCTTCCTGATACACCCCAAGAACAAATTTGCCAAATTGTATAGTATCACCGTGGGCTATTAGTTTAAGATCGTCCAATTCGCCTTCCGAATCAACCGTTTCCCCTGGGAAAACACTTAAAGACTCTCCAATTTTGGACGAAGTTAAACCAATAGCTTCACCGTGGGGGTAAATTTTTGTAATGAAACGATCATTTTCATTTGTTCCATCCTTTACTATTTTTTTGTATCACCTTTCAGTCGGGCTTTTCAGGATATAAGACCGGAATCGGACGAAAATAATTTTTTTATCTTGTCGAAAAATTAATAATTGTCTAATAAAGAAAGTTGTATTAACAATCACTTGAATGCGGTCCATCAGGGAGTGAATTGAACATGATTAATTATATTTTCGTCTTGTCTGTTGCTATTAACGGGATGCTTACGACATCGTTTGATGTGTCACAGAACGATTTTCCAAATCAGATTGTTCAGGTCAGTAAGAAATCAAACACTAGCGAACCTGATCAGAAAAACTTTGATGAAGCAATGGCCCTCATAACCACATTGTTCAGTGTATCGGCAGATAAGCCTCAGGATGATTCTCCCCAACCATTAATCCTGGAAACAGCGATTGGGCCGAGCCAAGAAGTGCAAGATTTTGAGTCAGAATCACTTGAGATGGGGGTAGAACATTCCCAAACGGTGAAGGAGGTTCCAATCTCAAGTGATTATGGCTCAAAAGATTGTGCTTCTTGGACGACTCCAATTGCCAATTCTAGGATAATATATACCACATTTGTAGAAGCAGAGAAGACAGCCGACAAAGTAGATGCAGTAAGCATTCAGCCTGTATCATGCAAAGGGGATATAATTAAATACCTTACCCATTGTCATGATATATGCAAGCCTTTTGCATCGCCAACGGTTATATCTGATCTAGAAAAAGAAGAGGATAGGCCTGCTGAAGAAACTTGCAAATGTCCTCCAATCAGCGAACCCTCTTGTGACAGTTGTACAATCTGCTGTGATCCCCGGATTTACTTTGATCACGTTGAAGGGAATTGGCTGGATAACCGCAAAGGCTATACTTCTTTTGGAATGTTCATCCCTTTTCAATTATGTACTGAATCTTATTGGTTCCCTTTCATCGATCTTCGCGGGCATTGGTTTAATAATGGAAAAACTGCAGGCAACCTAGGAGGCGGATTAAGATTTATCAATAGCGACAGTTCAAAGGTATTCGGGGTAAATGCCTATTACGACTTTAGGCAGGGCTCCTGGCGCCATTATTACGATCAGCTCGGCATTGGCATAGAGATGTTGACACCCGGCTGGGATTTTCGCTGCAACAGCTACTTTCCTTTAGGCGGCAGAAAGGCTCACAGAAGGCATGAAATTGACTTAGGCAATGGATTCGAAGCGACTAACCACCAGCACCAGCAATCATTAGGGGGTTTCGATGCTGAGATAGGAAAATGGCTTAGGAGGCAGAGTTCCTGCTGCCGATTTAATCTCTATGGCGCTCTGGGATTTTATTCTTATTTTCCTGAAAAACATCGCCGCAATATTTTAGGCGGTGAAGTAAGAATATATTCTCAATTAGGCCGCTATGTTTCCATTGAAATACAGGGAGGCTGCGATCGAGTCAATCACGGCATGCTTCAAGGCACTCTAGCAATCACAATTCCTATAGGAAGTTGTAGATGTGAGGTTGAGAGCTGTGACCAGTGTTGTTCCGGTCTGCTTTACCAACCTGTTCATCGCCAGGAAATCATAGCCTTGGACAAAAAAGATAAGAACTGGACATGGAACTGGGAAGATTCTTTTTCCTGCTCAGATTGCAACAGATAAGGTCGAACCCTTTCCCTGGAGATGAAGTACAAGACTTATTTATTTTGAGTATTAGTAATGAGGTCCAAACCCCAGTTTGTACAATTCCTCCTGCTCCTCAAACTCCTTAAGTATTTTAATCACTTTTTCGTAGTTTTCTACTTCTTGCTCATTCACTTTATTTTCTTGGGAAGAAGCTTTTATAGTCTGAAGACTGATTTCAGCAGCTTCTCTTGGTGAAATATCATCTCCATTTTTTTGAGGATAAACATATTTACTAAAAAGAAACTTCACAACATCATATTTTCCAAGCATCGAGGCCTTCCACAATGGCGTCTCTTTGTTTTTCCAGATAAGGCTAAGGTTTGCACCCATTGCATCTAGTTGTTCAAGAGCTGCACAATCATCAGAAAGGATCGCTTGAATAACTGGTGGTGAAATAGGATCAAAAGCGAGATTTGGATCTGCCTTATATGAGATTAACAGTTTGGCAATATCAAATTTTCGGTCTTTAATAGCTATCATGAATGGAGTTGCTCCGGAAGCTGACCGTTGGTTGAGATCAGCTTTTAATATTTCCTGTTGCAGAGCTTGTAAGGTTTTACTTTTTTCAAATTCCGCACTTATATTTTGTCTTGTGACTACCTCTATTCCTAACGAAAGAGACATATTTCTTGCATGGTATGTGGCAAGATGGGAAACGACAGAATCAAATTCTCCGCCATCTTGTCCATTCTCAAATGAGCGAGAAATGGGTAAGTCTGGATGAAATGGATCATTAAAGAGATAAGAATTCCAATAGACTGAAATCCCTACAGCATGATCTCCGATATTAATGATAAAGTACTTTTCAATAGTGGAAGCCACTAACGTAATTTCTTTAAATAACTTAGCGAGTTGATCATGCGATTTAGTGGCTGAGTTATATGGGTATGCAGCTATAAAATTAAAAGAAGATTGAAGACCTAACTGATTTTTATCAATAGATCTTACTGTTCTACGCATTAACATATGACTATTAAATGATTGGTAATCTATAACTGTTTCACAAAACTTTTTTCTGTCATCCGATTTCAATACCCATTCAATTTTTTCTTCGCATATTTTTTTTATACTCTGAAAGTATTCATTTTCCTTTCCTTCGAATTTCTTTTGACAGTGGAGGAGGATGAGGCCGTAACAGCCTCCTTTTAATTGAATTGATCGACCGGTAGACTTGAGAAATTCATTGATAACAGGGATTAATGTTGTTTGGCTATAGTCAGTGATTGTTTGATTGATAGGTTGCATTTGACCTCTACATAATAATTAGTATTATATTTATTAATAAAATGTTACAATATGTTTATAGACTTATCGTTAATGGAGGTATTATGGGTGCTAGTCCTTTATCCAGTAATTCGCCACTAATTAATCCACTTTCTACACAAGAAAGTACCCCTTCAACAACGATCCGGCCTAAAGAAACCTCTCCTTTAAATGCAAAAACAATCATAGTTTCTACATCAAAGATACAGAACCTCGGTGCCAATTTAGAGAAAACCCGCATGCCAAATGAGATTGTGGCTCCTCCTTCATCTTTAGCTCTTCCTACTTTGCGCAAACAAAGCATTCATAATATTACCGATAAAAACGGGATCACTCGTCCAGACCAGAAAGGAATTCTTTCTGCAATTTCTCCCTCCATCTCCAAGACAGAAATTCCTCCTCCCTTAGCTTCACAGAATACCTTTATAAATGAGGAATTATATGGCGATAATATCAAAATTATAAAAGATCTTTTAATTAATAACAATAATAATCTTTACAATGCTGTTAATTTATTTGATACTGGAAATATTAAACTAACTGCAAATAGCGAAGCATTATCTAATAATTGCATAAGTCTAATAAAAAATCATGAAAAATTATTTTCTAATCCTGCCGAACTTGAAAATGAATGGACTGCATTTGCTCAAAAGAACCCAGCTATTACCGGAAAACCGACTTTTAACCTGGATGGTAAAGGGTATCACAATATTGGACATGCCAAGGAAATGTTTTACGATACATATGAAAAACTTTTTAATAAGGGTCTTCCGGAATCCACCTGCATGGCTGGTGCAGCCATGGCATTCTTCCATGACCTCATCCAGGGGATGGACGGATTCCCTCAATTGGGGAAAAACGAGGATATCACCTCTAAATTTCTGGCTCACCTTATCGATAAAAACGATGCTATGCCCTTTTCTGTCAAAGAGACCATAAAAACACTAGCCGATGCGACGATTGTGGGTGGCACATTTTTATTAAAAGTCAAAAATGAAAAAGGGGAATTGAAAAATATCTCACTATCAGAACATGCTGACAAACAAATCACCGGAACAAGTCCTTCGTTAGCCATCTTAAAGACAATTCGCGAAACGCTGGCATTCAATGACATTTCGCGCACAATGGGCTATGAAGAGCCTACTACGAGAAAAAAAAATGAACTGATGAAATCGATTTCTGAATTCAAAGCTAAATCAGGTAATAGCTTCCATAAAAAAATTGAGGGTAATAACATTGCTGAACAAATATTTTATAAACATGGAAAAAATTTCGTTGGCCGTCTGTTTCAAAGCATCCGGATGCAGACAGAATTTCCAGTTGGAACGAAACAGAAAATTGAAAACGGAGCACTAGTGGTGAAGGATAGTAAGCCGGTTATGGAGCAAATCCTCCTACCAGATAAAAAAGAAATTATTCAAAAACTAAAAAATAATGAGCTAGATAAAGATGATCCCATCAGCCTACTAGTTGGAAAACTGAAAAAAGAAGGAACTTGGATAGAGGGCCCTTTTTCAGAAGCCTCCTTTGCTCTGCAAAGCAATCATACAGACTATGCAAATATGCTGAAGAGTAACATTAAGTTATTCACCCAATCCGAAAACGACCAAGTCATCAAAGGTTTAATCACTCTTGCCCTTAGTACTGGCCAAGATGGATCTACTTTTCCAAGTCCAGGCGATATTCTCACACCATCACCTCATCAATAGCGCGAAAAAAGAATAGAACTTCTATTTCACTAAGTATCAGCCACTAATAATGGCATGATTCTCGCAAGGATTTAGGTATGAATGAAGGCGGAATTGGTTCTAATAGCAATTTTGATAATTTAGACTCATTCAGGAGACCATCGTTTACTCCGAGCCTCGGCCCTATTTCCGAATCGAGAAAAGATTCAATAGGAGGGATCTCCTCAACAGAGTCATCGGTTTCTTCCCCTGTCAGCAGTCGCCTGTATTCTTCATCCAAATCGACTGAAGATGTTAGGCAAAAAATTATAGCCGAACTGCAAAAACCCTATGCAAATTTTGAAAAACTGTCTTTGAATATCATCTCCAGGCTCAATAAGCTTAACCCGGAAATACTCACTGAAATTATCAAATTTCAAAAAACTTATTCCACCCATATA
>JABDDC010000021.1 GCA_013287815.1 Chlamydiota bacterium | reverse complement strand
GACATAGAGAAAGAAGAGTCTTTCGATAAATTGGACAAATTTAAAGAGATGTCCCATTGGTCGAAGATGGGTGAAAATGAGAGAGACCTGTTCGCTACCTTGCTGCTTAAGCAAGGGCAAAAACAGCTATCTCAGGGCAGCTATCAGGCCGTTGATAATCTCGATTTGGCTACAAAGATTTCTGACACTGCACAGACTCACTTTTTTAAGGGTGTTATCTATGCCGCCTGCCGCGATAATATGCGATGTTTGCAGTGGGCGCATCAAGCCTTTACCCAGGCGCTGCAGAAAAACCCTTCTTTCTTTGAAGCTCTGTTCACCGATGCTCTGGTTTTAAATGATATGGGCGATTTCGATAGTGATGCCAGCTTTATAATGATGTCTTTGCAACAATTTGAAAAAGCCGGCACCCTGCTGGCATCGCAGACTAAAGTCTTAGCTGAATATTTTTATTGGGACTGGGGAATCTGTCATGCCTCACTGGGTAAAATTTCCGGTGAGCCGGTCGATTTCCAAAATGCTATCACTAAATTTCAGATTGTCGAAGAGCGCGGGTTTAATGATCCGACATTCCTGAACGATTATGGCAATGCTTTGGCCGACATCGCCGCGTTGATCGATCAACCCGATTACTTTTTTGCGGCCCTGCAGCGGTTCAGTGCGGCTGTAGATGTCGATCCAAACGAATTCGACGGATGGTATAACCGGGCATGCTGCCACTTGCGCCTCCTCGAAACCAGATTTGATTTAGATATGGTTGAAGAGGCTGAAATGAGCTTTGAAAGGGCTGCCGAAATCAATAGCAATCATCCGCAGGTCTGGTTCCGCTGGGCACAGCTGAGCAGTCTCCATGGCAAATATAAACATGATCTCGAACTGATTGAATTGAGCCTCGACAAATTCTTTATGGCTAATCAGCTCGATCCCAATCATCCGCAAATCTTGTCTTGCTGGGCACAGGTAGAACTCTTTTTAGGCATTCAGCGTGAGCGTCTCGACTTGATGCAGTCGGCCCGCGCCAAAATGTTAAAGTGTTTGGAAATCAATTCTGAAATCCCTGAGAACTGGTATTTTTACGGCTCATGCCTCAACGAACTGGGCCGTTATTTTAACGATGCCGCTTACTATCAGCAAGCCATTGAAAAGTTCCAATATGGTATTTCTCTCGAGCAGCAAAACGCCCTCCTGTGGTATGGCTTGGCCCTTTCCCACTTTGCTTTGGGTGAGATAAAAGAAGACCGTGCCATGTTTGAGAAGGCTGTCCGTTTCTGCGGTAAAGTGATAGAACATGGAGGCAGCGGCTTCCCACAGTTCTGGAATGATTGGGGAGTAGCTTTAATGAAGCTGGCCGAAATCACTGAACAGCCTAAATACCTTGAGTTAGCCATTCAGAAGTTTGAATTATCCCTCAACCTACCTCTGGAAAGCCTTAATGTTGAAGAAGTCGATTTGGAATGGGTGTATAACTACGGCTGCGCTTTCGATATGCTCGGTGAATTGACCGGGGAGCCCACTCACTTTGAAAAGTCGATTAAAATCCTTTATCAAGTAGTGGAGCTGGAGCCGGATTACCATCAGGCCCGCTATAATCTGGCCTTGGCCTTCGCTAACTTGGGTGAGGCGGCTTACGATCTCGATTATTATGAGAAATCACTCGAACATTTTCAGGTGCTTATCAATAATGATCCTGAAGACGAGATCATTCAAATGGATTTAGGTGTAACCCTCATCAATATGGCACTGCTGATCCATGACGACCACCATCCCGAAAAGTCCCAGGCATTGTTCCGTCAGGCAGAAACCCATCTGCTCCAGGCAGCCTCATTGGGCAACAGTCAGGCTTACTATCAGCTGGCTGGCCTCTACTCGTTGACCGACCGTTTTCAGAATGCCATGCATTTTATCGAAAGGACCCAATTCTTTGGAGCCCTGCCACCCATCGTCGACCTTCTGCACGACGAATGGTTGGAAGGACTTAGGCACACGCCCTCTTTCCGCCAGTTTCTTAATACTATCGCCGGTAAATCAAAAGAAGAAACAAAATAAGCCCCTTCGATTGGGTTTGTGTCAGATATCATCAAGTTAAAAAATTCTATAACGAATTCTTTAACTTGATGACACTGGGCTTTTGTCTTTACTTCCCTACGCTTTGGAGCCCGGTCTCTTCCTGTCCATCTCGGTCAGGTAACGCTTACGCATCCTGATGGCGTCGGGAGTTACCTCGATCAACTCATCGTCCTGGATGTAGTCAATCGCTTGCTCCAGGGAGAAACGGCGTGGGGGAGTAAGTATGATGTTTTCATCGGTGCCGGAGGCTCTGACGTTGGTCAGCTGCTTGCCTTTTGTGACGTTGACGACCAAGTCATTGTCGCGGCTGTTTTCACCGACGACCATCCCTTCGTATACATCATCGCCTGGACCGGCAAATAAAACACCACGCTCTTGCAGGTTAAAGCACGCATAACCGTTGGTCTTGCCCGGACCATTAGAAATAAGAACCCCGCGCGATCTGCCCGGAATGACCCCTTTCCATGGGGCGAAGTTTTCGAAGATAGAAGTCAGGATACCAAGTCCTCTGGTAACAGTCAGAAATTCATTTCGATAGCCCATCAGTCCGCGTGTTGGCAAAAGGAATTCAATTCTGGTGATGTTATGTTCGTTGGTGTCAAGCATCTGCATTTCGCCGCGTCGTTTGGACAACTCTTCAATGACAGTTCCGGAATATTCTTGAGGCACTTCAATGTGGACTCTTTCCACGGGTTCATTTTTTTCGCCGTTGATTTCTTTGATGATGACGCGCGGTTTTGAAATGCTGAATTCATACCCTTCGCGGCGCATTGCTTCGATCAAAACAGCCAGGTGGAGTTCACCTCTTCCTGCGACAGAGATCTTGTCATCGGCTTCATCGTCGATTTTGAGTGAGATGTTGGCTTTCTTTTCTTTTTCAAGCCTTTCTCTGAGTTTATTCATGGTGACATGCTTGCCGCTTTTGCCGACAAACGGACTGTTGTTGACGGTTAAATCGATAGAAACGGTCGGTTCATCCAGTTTAATGCGCGGCAGCTTGACGATCTTTTTCGGATCGCAAAGGGTGTCGCCAATGGTGACGTTAGGGATGCCGGAAAGGATGACGATGTCGCCGACACCGGCTTCATCCATTTCTATTTTTTCCATTCCAAGGTGTCCTTCGACCCGCACGATTGTGCAGCGATTTTCTTTTCCTTCTTCGTCGATGTGGATGATCTGATCGCCTTTTTTCACTGTCCCTTGCTGGATTTTCCCGCACGCTTGACGGCCGACGTAGTCATCATAGGCAATGGTCGACACATGCATCAAGAATGGATTTTCCAGGCTTCCGGCCGGTGCCTGGACCGCGTAGGTAATCAATTCAAATAGTGGACGCATATCTTTATGTTGATCGTGCAAATGATGGATCGCATAGCCGGCTAGTCCGGATGCATAGCAATAGCGGAAGTCGAGCTGCTCATCGGTTGCGCCGAGTTCAGCAAACAGGTCGAATGTTTCATCGAGGACTTTATCAGGATTAGCATTGGGTCGGTCGATCTTATTCAAGACTACGATTGGCTTGAGGCCCATCTTGAGCGATTTAGACAAGACAAAGCGTGTCTGCGGCATCGGGCCGTCTTGGGCATCGACGAGGAGCAGGACTGAGTCTACCATGCCGAGGATCCTTTCCACTTCGCCGGAGAAGTCTGCGTGTCCTGGAGTGTCGATGATATTGATCTTGAAGTCGTCAAAAATGACGGAGGTATGTTTAGCAAAGATGGTGATGCCCCGCTCTTGCTCCTGATCGTAGGAGTCCATCATCCTGGCCTTAACCTGTTGGTTGTCGCGGAAGATGTGGGATTGGTTCAGGAATGCATCGAGCAAGGTTGTTTTACCGTGGTCAATGTGGGCAATGATCGCAATATTGCGGATTTTTTCAGGCGTATGCATAAAATGAAATCTTCTTTTTTAAATTGAATGATATGCAAAAATAATAATCTATGCCTTCATATAAATCAAGCTTTAAAATCCTTTCGTGCGAGTGCAGTTCTTTCTTGTGCAATTGTGAAAACCTTGCTATTCTAGAATCAAGTTATTGATTGGAGTCATTAATTGGAACACGATACAGACGAAATTGAAGAATTCGATGACAATGTCGTATCGGGAAATCTGATGGATTCCCGCACAAGCCAGCTTGACGACGTTTTGAATGAGAAACTGGAACAGGCTTTCCATAAGCCTACCTCCCAGTTTATCCTCCATGACATCGCCAAGATCGCCAGCGAACACGACCCCATCGACTTAGCCTATGCAGTCACGAGGCTCCCGGCGCAGGCCCGTTCCATCGTTTATGAAAATCTGCCCGACCTCAATGCCAAGATCTTTTTCATGATCAATACCGGCAGTAACACCCGTACAGCTATTTTCCCGCAAATCAGCAACGAAGAGATCAAACGGCTTCTTGAACAGATGCCCCCTGACGAGGCCGCCTGGCTACTCGATGATATGTCCGACCGCCGCATGAAGAGGGTTTTGGAGATCATGGAGCCGAAAAAAGCGCAGCGCATCCGTGAAGTTTACAAGCATGACAGGAATTCTGCCGGTCGTTTGATGACCAACGAATTTTTTGCTTTCAGGATGAACACGACCTTGGGCGAGGTGGCTAATGTCATCAGGGATAATCCCGGTATTGATTTAACCCGCCGCATCTTCGTTTTAAATGATGATGATGAGTTGATCGGCTTCGTTCCAGCCCGCAATATTATCGTCAACCCTCCTTACTTGCCTATCCGACAAGTGATGCGCCCCATTCTGCATATGATCCGGGCAGATGCTTCACGCGATGAGGTGGTAGACTTGGTCGAGCGTTATAAGATCCCCGCCCTGCCTGTCGTCGATGACAAGGACCGCCTGGTGGGTGTTATCACCTATGAACGGGTCGTCGAAGCGATGGAAGACATCGCCGATGAAACCATCGCCAGCATGGCCGGTACTGCGGAAGACCTGAGCGAACATGAGCCGATTTTTAGACGTTTCTTATGGCGCGCTCCATGGTTGATCGTCACATTGTGTGCCGGTCTCGTCACAGCGACTGCCATGTCCTATTTTAAAGATAAAGACTGGTTCACTTTTATAGCTTTGTTTGTCCCGCTAATTACTGGGATGTCCGGCAATGTCGGCATTCAGTGCTCAACGATATTAGTGCGTGGTATGTCCACAGGGGAATTGTCCCATGGATCGAGACGGGAAGCTGTCTTTGAAGAGTTAGGGATCGGACTACTCATCGGAGTTATCTTTGGACTCTTGTGCGGTGCGTTCGTCTTTCTTCTAAATCGTTACGATATCCATTATACAGGATCAAGCAGCCCCCTAGTCTTGGGACTTATCGTCAGCAGTGGTCTTATGGGCGCCTGTTTGATGGCGACGGTGTTAGGTACATTATCTCCATTTTTCTTTGCCCGCTTCCGCATCGACCCGGCTGTCGCCTCAGGTCCGATCGTCACAGCATTTAATGACGTCCTCTCTACAATCATGTATATTGTGATTGCCAGAGTCATCAGCTCGTTTTTTATATTGTAGTTTTATTTCCGTTTTACTAACTTTGGGTTAATCTGGAAATTCATTCTAAAGGAGGATAATATGAGAAAAATTGCATTAGCATTACTGGCCTCTGTTACTTTTACGGGTGTCAACGCATCAACTATGGATGATAAGGTCTATATCTCATCTAGAGATGTCATGGTCGGAGATAACGGAATCTTCGTTAACATTGATGGAACTGTTTATCAGGCTGACCAGCTTGGTTACGATGAATACGGCGTCAATGTAATTGTTGGTAAGAGTTTGGATTGCGGCTGTCATAAATGTGCAGAAGCCAAAAAGAAACGTGAAGAAGAAGCTGCCAAAAAGAAGCAGCAAGAAGAACAGCAAGCACAAAACCAACAAACTTCAGCCCTTTAGGTATAATATTAAGGTAATGCAGCCGTTTTTTAATATAAAGCGGTTGCACCACCCTAAACGCTTCGCGATTTAGCTAAGCCTTAACTGCAAGGCTTCTAGGTGGTGCCCAAGGCTGATTTTGGCGTCGTCGAAGTTTTTTTCGGTGATGGCAGGATCAACTATTTTAGTTTGCAGTTCCTTGATTTTTTCATCTAAAGTTTTCAGATGTTGTTCTAAGTGATTGAATTCGCTTTTATGCTCCATGTTGGACAGAATGGCTTGAAAAGGGGCAAATTCATGTTGGACTTGAGTAATTGCTTGCAGCTGAGTCCTTAATTGACCTATGTACTCTGCTGCAACACCATCATAGTGCCTATTGATTCTATATTGGGCATAACTGTGAGAGCCCATTACCAATATCAAACTTCCCATCATCGTTATAGGAAAGAAGGCCTGGTTTAATTTATTCAAGGCAAGGTGAGCCAACACAGCAGCCGAAAAGAGAGCTGTACCAATAACAATGCCATCTGTTCGTGTGAGGCGGCTGATCTTTTTCTCATACAATGGCTGGCCGACTTTTGTCCAAATAAAGCTGCCGGCAGTCCAATTTTTGGCATTTACTGCAGCTGATTGGACGCTTCCAAAAGACACATAAAGGGCACTGTTTGCCTGATTGTATATCCCGCTAAAATTCATTCTATACCTCCTTTTTACTCAGAATTCCTATTTACTTTAATCACGTTTTTTGATTTAGTAGTAACTTACCTTATGAACATCAAAGAATTTTTCACTCTCCTACTAGTAAACTACAAAGTCAAATGGCGCAATCTGAAAGATTACTCCAAAGTCGTTTTGAAATATTATTCCAATCCTGCCTTTCGCAATGCCGATATTCACCTATTAAGCTCCTATATTGGCAACAACCCCTTTATCATCAGCCGCCGTTTCCTCAAGAAGAAAGGGGAGCCAGATATTTATACTTATGGTGAGACCCCTTTGACAACCCTTGCACTGATCGCCAATAAATGCCGCATAAAAGCATCCGATAAGGTGTTTGAGTTGGGCTGCGGCAGAGGGCGAACCTGTTTCTGGCTACATCAGTTCATCGGTTGTTCGGTTGTCGGCGTCGATTTTGTACCCAAATTCATCGAACGCGCTAATCACATTAAAGATAAGCATCATATCCAGGGTGTCGAGTTCCGCCTGGAGGATATGCTGAAAACTGATCTCAGCGGGGCCACTGTCATCTACATCTATGGAATTTGTTATACCGATGAGTTCATTGAAAAACTCATTTCCCGCTTTGAAAGGCTTCCTCGTGGTACTAAAGTTATCACTGTCAGCTATGCCCTGAATGAATACAAGCCTGATACTCACTTCGAAGTCCTCAGCTGCTTTCCCGCCAGCTTCACCTGGGGCGTCGCCAACGTCTACCTGCAGGTTAAAGGCTAAAGGAGAAGGGTTGCTTTTTTGTTTGGCGAAGCCCTTGGAGTGCGGTGCTCTGCACCGCCTTTTAGCGTGACTGTGGCAACACTTACATTGCAAAAGAACGCTGTGATTCCATTCGCGCTACAAGATGTGCGTGAATGCGTTATTGACGCCGGAAGGCGGTGCAGAGCACCGCACTCCAAGGGCTTCGCCAAGCAAAAAGATCCCTAGCCTTTACTATTGGCCTTGGCTCAGGACGCTTTCCATCATTCTGTGGAAGGCAGCATGGGCTTGAGCAATGGTGTTCTGGCTCTGGTCGATGTTCTGATTGGCTCTGGATAAACGATCACCATATTCTTTTGAGACACTGTATTTTGTCTGGAGTGAATGGTCATGTTGAGAATGTACACCTTGAGATTGACTATCAGCTTGGTTCTTGTAATGTCCGGCGAGTTCGCCGCCTACCTTGTGCGCAACTCCCCAAGCATTTTGTCCGCAATATGCACTTACTAAACCAAATCCACCGCTTACAGCGACGGCCCATTTTTGGAATTTGTTGTATTCACCAACTTTTGCTGCAACGACATTACCCTGGTCGTTGATGCCGACATGTTTTAGTTGCATAACGAGTCTTTTGTCTTTTAGTTGCATCTGGATAATAAGCATGTTGCAATCTTCCAGGATGATGCTAAGGCTTTTGCCTTTCATCTCATCGAGCCACTGTTTTCTTTGAGCATCATTGTTGAACTTCACAACAACGGGTTCTTGAGTATCAATTGTAGAGGGTCCCATATTATTCTCCTTTTTAAAATTTGTTTAACCTTTGTTGATAGACTGGCTTAATCTGTCTTTCATTTTAAGCAGGTTCATCAGATGTTCTGAAAAATGGGCATCGGATTCGGCGATATCCTTCATCTTGTCACTGTGGCTGGATAATTGATCGTCGAATCTTTGATCCTTATGCTGCGAATCGGTCAGAGTCGCTTTGCGCTGATTCATTTGCGATTCACTATACGCCTTTCCTCCGTGGACCAAGGCGGTAATTCCGGCTGTGGCGTACGTGCCGATGGTGGAAATGGACGAAAATAAAGCCGGCACTGCAAATCCGCCTGAGGCTGCAGCAGTAACGCCGATAGCTAGGATGGCGACAACAACTGAAGCGAACTTGGCGACCGACTGTGCAGTCTGGAAGTGTCCCATGACTTTTTCATCTTTCATCAGGACGTCTTTGACTTGTTCGATGGTCTTTTGATGGATCTTTCTTAAGTCGTGCAGCTTGCTGAAAGAGTCCTGTACGGTAATGGCACGGTCTTTTTCGATTTCCAGCTGGGCCCTTAAGACTATTGCAGCCACCTGTTCCATGGTCAGCGAGCTCATCAAAGCTAGCCCTTCAGCTATTTTCCTTTCGCCTACTTTGTCAACAGTATCTTCATTGGCTTGATAGTTGAAAGGGGAAATGGTAGTTTCCTCTTCATCGAAGTCTTCCGGCTTATCTAGCACGGGCGTGTGATTGATCGGACGTGTGGCGCTGATCTTGAGATCGGGTGTCCCGTCAGCGACTTTTGCGTCGATGGGGGCGCTGCTTTGGTAGAAAGGGAGCCACGAAATAATCTTCTGAAAAAATGAAGGGGAAGATTGTTCCTTCTTGGCAAGGTTGTCAGCTGATTTCTCCTGGGTGTCTTTATTATACAATTCGTGCAAGGCTTTGCCTTTCGTTTCCTTTGGGGGAAGACCGACTGCCGAATCACTGATGACACCATTGGACTGATTGACTTTTTCAATTGTAGACATAAATTACCTACCTTTTTGACCACAGTTCTTTCAACAATTTTACGTGATTGATGACTTGTGTGTCCATTTTTTCTTGCGCGGCTAAGTTAGCCGCATCTAATGCTTTCAAGCCAGGTTCCACTTCTCCGAGAGCAAAATAACAATCGGCCGCATGGATGAAGAGATAAGGATCCGGCTGTTCCAAGTTCAATGTCTGGCATAGGACATAGCAGTTTAAAGCTGGACGGTGCTCGCCAATCATTTGCAAGCAGGCTCCAAGACCTTTCCAATATTTAGCTCGACGTGGGTTCGCGGCGAGCAGAATGCGGAAGAAATAGGAGGCGTCAGCATAGTGCTTGTCGCGATAAAGGCTATAAGCTAAACGGTAGAGCTCCTTGACTTTAATGGGAGTGAAAACTTCAGGTAAGTCAATCCCTTTAGTCATTTCCTTGATAATTCCGTCCATTGCTTCTTCGAAATTCGTAGAATCCACGTTTACCCCCCTTTCATCCCCTGGATCATAGAGCGTTTTGGTCTGTCTTCGTACTTCAAAACCTGGTTGGCTAGCATCAGATACCTGTCCGATTCCTGGATATGGACCTGCATCTTCTGCGAATGGTTTTTATTTTCTTTATCCCACTCATCGCTACTAAGATGAAGGTTTTCAATGAGGCGGTCTCTCTCAGGGGCAGTATATTTGGTTTTGATATCCTCACCATTTATTGGATCCATTGGGATATTGACACCGTGGTCCTTAGCAAGTTGCAGCTTGTTCATCAAATCCTGATTGCCACTGATGTCAAGGGTCGTTCCGTCGTCTGTAGCCAGATTATTCAGTTGCTGGATGATGTCGTGAGTGTTTTTAACTTTTTCGTGTTTGTCCTTGATCTCGACAGCCAGGGCATCGATCTTCTTCTTTACTTCTTTGCCGTGATGGGCATAGAACTTGACTGCATCGATGAGTACCGGAGTAGACAGGATGGCATGTTTTGGAAGGCGAACGGCTAGTTCGTCTTCGATCATTAAACTTCTTTCAGCCATATATAACCTCTTTTTTTTATGTTATAATTAAAAGTTAATTACTCATAAGCTTTAATTGTACTCTCTTTCGTTATTTTTGTAAATAAAATTCGTTATTCGTTATTCGTGACTGGTCAGTCCCTTGTCGTTACTCACATCTATCAATCAAATATTAATGGTCTATATGCTGCTCAGCGAGAGCTTCGGGCATTATTCGACTCATGTCTCTTAACTGTAAGAGCTGTATCGCTATCACCCCTAATATTCCAAATAGATTCATTAGCCTGTCAGCGCCTCTGTGTCTCTGTGTTTAATTTTTAGATATACTAGAGGCCTTTGCGACCTTTGCGTATCTTTGCACCTTTGCGTTGAAACTTTAACGCCATTGGTTTTCAACCAGAGTATTCCCACTTGACATGGTGGTATCCAATACGTATCTTTAGGGATAACTCACTAGGGAGACAGAACCATGAATCAAAATTTTACTGATAGCGTCAACGAAGCTTTGCAGGCGGCTTTTGCAGATGCGCAACGACGCAGTAATACCGAAGTGACTGAAAATCACCTACTTTTAGCATTTTTAAAAGACCCACAAGGTTACTTTAACTCTATTATTAGCGGAATGGGAGCCAAGCCTCAGAGCCTATTTATCGAAGTGGAAAAGGCATTGGACAAGCTGCCAACGTTTACCAGGCCTACCCCTGAGCCACCCTCGCCTGCCAGAAATCTGCAGGGGCGTATCATTGATGCACAAAACCTAGCCGAAAGCTGGGGCGACACCTATACCAGCAGCGACCATTTCCTTGCCTCCTACTGGAAAAATGGGGGTGAACCGATCAGCTCATGGAAAAAGACTACCGGGATCACGCAGGAGGCGCTGGAAGCACAAATCAAAAAAATTAGGGGTGACAGGCATATGGACTCCTCCGGAGCAGAATCAAATCTACAAGCATTAGACAAATACACCAAAAATTTGACGGAGCTGGCCAAAAAAGGGAAACTCGACCCGGTCATCGGACGGGATGAAGAGATTCGCCGCACCATGCAAGTTCTCAGCCGCAGGACAAAAAATAATCCGATGCTGATCGGTGATCCTGGAGTCGGTAAGACAGCCATCGCAGAAGGATTAGCGCAAAGGATTGTCCAGCAGGATGTTCCCGATTCTCTCAGAAATAAGCAGCTGCTAGCCCTTGACATGGGCAGTCTGATTGCCGGGACCAAATACCGTGGCGAGTTCGAAGAGCGTTTAAAAGGGATTTTGCAGGATATCGAAAAGAGCGAAGGACAGATAATTCTGTTCATCGATGAGGTCCATACTTTGATTGGTGCTGGAGCCAGCGAAGGGGCCATGGATGCAGCCAATCTGTTAAAACCTGCTTTGGCGCGCGGAACGCTCCATTGCATCGGCGCGACCACCTTAAATGAATACCAGAAGTACATTGAAAAAGATGCTGCTCTTGAACGGCGCTTCCAGCCTGTCATGATCAATGAGCCTACCCTGGAAGATTCGATTGCTATTTTGCGAGGCCTTCGTGAAAGGTATGAGATCTATCACGGAGTTAGAATTACCGAGTCGGCCATCCACGCTGCTGTGTATTTGTCTTACCGCTATATTACTGACCGGCGTCTACCTGACAAAGCCATTGACCTGATCGATGAGGCAGCTAGCTTGATCAGGATGCAGCTGGGCAGCCGTCCCCTTCCCATTGATAATAAAGAACGGGAGCTGGCCGGTATCATCGTCGAGCTGGAAGCCTTAAAGAGAGAAGACACACCCCTAGCTAAAGCAAAAGCCGAAAAGTTGGAAAAACGGGCGGCCGAAATCAGAGAAGAACTGGCCAAGCTTAAACAGCATTGGGAACAAGAGAAAGGGCTAATTGACTCTCTCAAAGAAAAGAAAGACAGGTTTGAAAAATTGCGCTTCCAGGAAGAAGAGGCTGAAAGGAAGTCCGACTACAATAAGGTGGCAGAACTACGCTACAACCTCATTCCACAGGTGAAAAAAGAAATCGAAGAAGTTCAAAAGCTACTCAATTCAAAGCCTAACAGACTTCTGCAAGAAGAAGTAGATGAAAATCTCATCGCCCAGACAGTATCCAAATGGACTGGCGTTCCTGTCCACAAGATGCTGGAAAGCGAAAAAGAAAGGCTGCTCCATCTTGAAGAAGAACTCTCTAAACGAGTCGTCGGGCAAGAGGTGGCTGTCAAAGCTGTCAGCGAAGCAATACGCCGCTCAAGATCTGGTTTAAGCGATCCGAATAGGCCGATGGCTGCTTTCCTTTTCCTGGGTCCAACAGGTGTCGGTAAAACCGAGCTGGCCAAAGCGTTGGCATATCAGCTGTTCAACACCGAAGATGCGCTCATCCGTCTCGATATGTCTGAGTACATGGAAAAATTTTCTGTCTCAAGGTTGATCGGATCGCCCCCCGGCTATGTCGGCTACGAAGAAGGTGGACAATTGACTGAAGCGCTGCGGCGCCGTCCCTATGCGGTCGTTTTGCTGGATGAGGTGGAAAAAGCACACCAGGATGTCTTCAACATCCTCTTGCAGGTATTTGATGATGGCCGCATCACCGACAGCAAAGGAAGAGTAGTCAACTGCAAAAATGCTTTATTCATCATGACATCGAACCTAGGGTCAGAAAAGATTCTGGATAGGATCGAAAAACAAGCCGGAAAAGATCTCGTTAGAGAAGAGATCATGCTCATGCTCGATCCGATGATCAAAAATCACTTCCGCCCGGAATTCTTAAACAGGCTGGACGACATCCTTCCCTTTATGCCTCTAAGAGAAAAAGACATGGAGCAAATCGCTACCATCCAGCTCAACCTGCTTGCCAAACGGCTGGCAGAAAGGGAAGTGGAACTCTCATGGACGCCGACCGTCCTCGCTTATCTGGCGAAGGAAGGATACGATCCGCGCTTTGGCGCCCGCCCTCTCAAGCGTTACATTCAGGCCGAAGTGGTAAACATGCTTTCCAACGATATCCTGGCAGGAAAAATTACGCCGCATTGCCAAATTAAACTAGATCTCGACGGAGACAAGATTACCTACAGGAAAGGGAAGAAATAGGCAAGCTCAACAGTTCGTGAACGAGCCCGAGTCCGAGTCCGAGTCCGTGCAGGAATCATAGACGCTAAAATTGACTGAGACTCTTGTGCTAAACGTCTTGTTTCTTAGAATCTATTTGTTAATGTCCGGAAGAAATTACTGTCCATCCGTGAAAAATATAGCACCAGGATAGTAAAACCGATCACCGGACTAATTATCCCCACCAAAAATCCAAAGATACCGACTACACAGGCAAGACAGTACTTCAAATACTTGAAGAAAGGACGATTGATCTCACGATTCCGGAACAGGAAAAGCAATGATCCAAATCCAAGAATGGCCGATCCAATCAAGAACGCCAACGCCAAAAGGGCGCAAAAAAGGATGCCACCTAAGCAGATCAGCCTGATCACTAGCGGTCCTTTGCTATGAGCTAGGTCCGAAGCTTTATTCTGATTTGCCTGCTTCTCAGTGCGGAATTGCGGTTCATCTACGTAAATGAAATCAGGATGAATCACCCTAGGCTCTTCTTTTTTCTCGGACGGGTATGGATCTTGGCTAGACATGATTATTTTTTGAATTTGATTTTATTGATACCATTCAGAGCTGCAATGCGATATCCCTCGGCATAGGTAGGATAATTAAATACATGGTCGATAAAATAATCCAGATGGGCGTGAAAACTGATTCCCAGCTGTCCAATGTGAATGACCTCTGTAGCTGATCTTCCAATGACATGAACACCGAGAATTTCAAGTGTTTCAGCATGGAAGAGTATTTTAAATAACCCGACGTTGCTGCCGGCGATATGGCTTCTTGCAATCTCATAATAATGGGCCCTTCCAACTTCATAGTGGAAGCCCCACGCTTTTAACTCCTCTTCAGTATACCCGCAAGAGGATATTTCTGGAATAGTATAAATGCCAATCGGATAGACTTCAGGAAAATGGTGGGTTTTAGCGCCGCAGGCATGCCTTGCAGCGAGCCTTCCCTGCTCCATGCTGGTGGAAGCGAGGCAAGGTCCCCCAATGACATCCCCTACTGCATAGATATGAGGAACATTGGTTTGAAATAGGGCATTAACCGGTATGTATCCTTTAGGACTTAAAAAGATCCCAGCATTTTCTATATGAAGGGTTTCAACGTTAGCTACCCTTCCCAATGCATACAGCAAGACATCAGCTTCAAGAGTCGTATCGTCTTTGAATCGGACAAAAGCTTTATCATTCTTTCTCGCTATCTCTACAGGCTCTTTTTTACCATAAAATCTTAATCCGATGTCTGTCAGAGATGTTTGAAGATGAATGCCAATTTCGGCATCCAGGAGTGGAAGCATGTGTTCTTTTTTATCAATGACTGTCACCTGCGTTCCCAGGGCAGCAAAGAAGCTGGCATATTCAGCGCCGATGACTCCACCCCCAAGCACCAGCATGCTTTTAGGCACCTTGCCGATTCCTAAAAGAGTCGTAGAATCCAAAATCACGTCTTTGTCAAATGGTACGTCAGGCGGATTTCTCGGGTTAGATCCGGTAGCAATAATAAACGTTTTAGCTTTGATCTGATATTTCAAACGGAAATCATCATCGATGACAATCAAGGTATTCTGGTTTTCAAATCGGGCAGAGCCGCTTAACATTCGGATATCATTCTTTTTGAATTGCCTTGAGATGATATTCCTTTCCTCGGTAATGACCATAGAAAGGCGTGAATTGAGCTCATCAATAGTGACTTCAGGCAGCGAGTAAGACTTACCTTCAAAGTGACGGTCATAGAAGCGCGTCAGATCAACGACAGCCTCCCTAAAGCTCTTTGACGGTATAGTTCCAGAATAAAGACATGCGCCTCCCGGATCGGGAATCCTATCCACAACGACTACAGACTTGTCGAGCTTGGCGGCCTGGATAGCCGCCTTTTGCCCGGCAGGTCCCGATCCAATAACTGCCATATCTACATTGATTTCTTCCATAACCATTCTTTTTAACAGAAATTTTATTTAGTGACAATTCTTATCAAAATAATTATAATAGAAGTATAGGAGAAGAATGATATGACAAAGCCCAGTTTTTCAAAAATCGAAGAGCTTCTTGATGACACATTTCGTAAAATGTTTATTGAACGATTGGCCGAATTAGCAGCAATCGTCAATCTCATTAACGATCCCAACTCAAAGCTCAGCCCCAAATACATCAACGACATCATCCTCAAATTCCAAATAGAACTAAGAAAACTTAAAGAACACGATAAAAAACTTTATCAAAGGCTTGAACTTGCCCCCGATGAAGAAAAAAATTTCATGCGTTCCGCCAGTGAATTCACGACTAAAGACTGGGAGCGGCTTAAAATCTTAAAAAATAAGATTCAAGAACTTAAAGCGGAACTTTTTGGTGAAATTGTCACTTCTGAGACGGATGAAAAGTATATTGAAAAGCAAAGAGTCAAGCACGTCAATAAAAGATATAATATAAGGGATAACTGGCTGCCGTTGCATTAAAAACGGAGTTTTATGACGAATGGTACCTACAGAACTAATGGGACATGGGACTTATGGGACTTATGGGACATTGAAGACAAAGATCCCGGAAGTCCCTTTATTTTTTCATAAATTGTACTTGCCTATTAACCTTCATTTTGTTATATTCCTTATTTTCATTCTGGAGTTAATTATGTCAAAAGTGTGTCAAGTTACAGGCAGAAGACCGATGAGAGGCTATAAGTATGCTATCCGCGGTATTGCCAAAAAGAAAAAAGGTATCGGTCTTAAAGTCACCGGTAAAACAAAACGTCGCTTCCTGCCCAACCTCGCTAGAAAGAGGATCTGGTTCGGAGAAGAAAATCGCTTCGTTACCTTGAGGCTCTCTGCAGCAGCTCTCAGAACGATCGACCGCAACGGCATCACTGCCGTCGTACGCGAAATGCGCACGCGTGGCGAAACAGTCTAAGAAATAATTCGGAATGCGTAATTCGTAATTCGAACAAGTTCAAAACCGCATCCTATCAGGATCGCGGTTTTTTTTTGAACAATTAAATCTTGCTAAAACTGTGCGATGCAACTTTCATCCTAAAAACCCGATCATGGTTCCTGCACTACCTGACGACTTATTGATGGCGGGATTGATACTGAGCTGTTTGCCCATGAGCTCACCTAAAGAACCTGACTTCTCACAATAATTGCCACTGCTTTTGGTGTGGGACAAGCGCTGATAGACCATCTCCTTGGCATCTGTCAATTTCTTTTCAATCACCATCAATGCATGTGTGATATCTTTGTCGTATTCTTTATTGAGCGACTGAATTTTATTGCAGTAACCTGTTGCCAGACCAAGAAAAAACGAATTTTTAGCAATCATGCCTTTCAAAGAAGTCATTTTTTGCGCCTGTAGCCAAAGCCTTTCCAATTCCGAATTGAGGAAGTCTGCCACATATTCAGCGATATCAACATTGACCGGGGTTCCTAAAATCTCAAGATAGATATGTTCTTTGGATCGATTATAAACGGTACTCACAAAAAAAGTGCTCAAAATATGCGCAATGGAACGCATCTTAGCATTTTCCTTTTTCTGCTTTAGAACACGTTTAAGGACTATTTTTTCTTCGTCTTTTTCTTCGAAATACTTGGACTCAAGATTATGTTTTAGGAGGAGCTGCTGCGACTTGATCATCGCCTGCTCTGCTTCATTTTCGTTGCTGCTGCCGGCGAGGGCCATTAACTTTTGAACTTTCCTCAGGACGCTGTTTTCTTCCACGTCAGGGGCATTTTGTTCACTTTCCAGACATATTGTCGATTTGCTAATATCATCGCCCCATCTCATCCTATCACAGAAGTCTTTGAACTCATGTCCATGAGGAGAAACAAACGCGCCATGATTGATATAAGTCATATAGTGGGCCAATTCATGCCTGATCACGCTATGCAGCTGTTCTTTTTTCGTATACATCAGACACTCATGAAATCCGAGCTCATAAAAGCTGGGATCAAAGTAACCAAGCATGCTCTTGTTATTGTAAATCACCACTCTAATGGGATAGGAAGATCCCTCTGCTCGATCATAGAATCGCTCGCCATAGACCCGCAAGACAATTTCTTTAGATATGATCTCTTTGATCATCCATTTGATATCATTGATAAACTGAATAATCTTCTTCGAATATACAATCATATGCTTTATGCCTCTGCTCTAATTTTATTGTTATCGATGATATATCCAATACATATTTTTGACAACTATAAAGGTGCTAAGCTTTGAAGAAGCGACAGATATATAGCCCACAGCATAGACCTTGGAGGGGTCAAGCTGTGGGTAGAGTGTGAAAAGGAAACAGGAGCTCTGAAGGAGCGGCAGAGAGGAAGATCAAGATTAAGATTCATAGCCTCAGCTAATCACTCCGCCGGGATTGATTCCTTCGATGGAGACGAGCTGGAGGGTGTTGTCCTGCTTACCAGCAAGGACCATCCCTTCGCTTTTGACACCCATAAGGGTGGCAGGCTTGAGGTTGGCCACAACGATGACTTTGCGACCGATCAGCTGATCGGGTTTATACGACTCCCCTATCCCCGCAACGATGTTCCGCTGTTCAAAACCGAGATCGACTTTGAGCTGCAGCAGCTTCTTGCTTTTGGGTACTGGCTCGGCTTGCAGGATGATTCCGGTCCGAAGATCTAATTTTTCGAAATCTTCGTAATCGATCAAGGCCTTGAGCGGCGCCTCTTCTTTTTTAGTCTTTTTAGAGTCTGACAACTTCTTGAGCTGTTCGATTTCATGCTGGATCGTTTCATTTTCAATTCTATTGAAGAGGATCGTCGGAGACAAAATCTTTTGTCCGGCAGGCACCTGGGCTGCTTTGACTTCCTTCCAATCGACGTTGTCGAGTTCGGACTCGTAGCCAATCATCTTCCACACCCGCCTTGCAGACGTTGGTATGATGGGAAAAGAAATCAGGGCTAAGGCTTTCAGGCATTCGACACAGCACCCGAGTGTCGTCATCATCCTCTGTCGTGTTTCTGGCTGCTTGGCATCCTGCCAGGGCTTTTTGCTGTCGAAGTAAATATTGCCCAGCTGAGCCAATTCCATAAAAATCTGACTGGCCCGTCTCACCTTAAAGCTTTCAAAGCTTTCTTCGGCTTGGGTGATCAATCCCTTGATGTTGTTGAGGAATTCCTGATCGATTGGATCCAAATTGGTTATTTCGGGCACCCTGCTTTCGCAGTTATTTTTAATGAAGACCAAGACCCTGTTGACGAGGTTGCCGTACTTGCCGAGCAGATCTGAGTTGCAGCGGAGCTGGAAATCTTTCCACAAAAATTCGCTGTCAGAGGTTTCCGGAGCATTCGACGCGATGGCATAACGGATCTGGTCGCTAGTGAATTTTTTGAAAAAGTCTTCCAAATCGATATACCAGCCGTCAGACTTGCTGAACTGCTTACCTTCCAGATTATAAAATTCGTTGGCGGGAAGCTCATCAACTAGCTTGTAGGGTTGATTCTGCCCCATGATCATGGCAGGGAAGATAGAGGCGTGGAATGGGATGTTGTCCTTGCCGACAAAGTTGACTAGTTTGGTATCTTGCTTCAGCCAGTAATCTTTCCACTTATCAGGGGCATTTTGTTTTTGTGCCCACTCCATCGTAGCAGAGATATAGCCAATGGGGGCATCGAACCAGACATACAAACACTTACCTTCGGTACCTGGAAGAGGGATGGGGACGCCCCAGGTAGAGTCTCTGGTTATAGCTCTGGCATGGAGGTTATCGATGTACCCTTTGATGAAATTGATGACATTGGGCTTCCAGTTCTTATCCTCCAGCCAAGTATTCAATCTGTCTTTAAATTTATCTAACAAAAGAAACCAATGCTTGGTGGCCTTATGCTGCAGCGGTTTTCCTGTGATTTTTGAACGGGGATTTTTCAACTCGGTCGCATCGAAACTGGCACCGCACGAAGGGCATTCATCCCCTCTTGCGCTGTCGAATCCGCAGCGAGGGCAAGTACCCACAACATATCTGTCAGCCAGGAATCTATTATCCGCTTCTGAGTAAAGCTGATCGGTAATCCTTTCTTCGATGTATCCGTTAGCCAGCAGCTCGGTGAAAAATTGCTGCACCGGAGCAATATGGCCTGGCCACGTCGTTCTCGAATAGTGGTCGAAGGAAATTTGTAGTGTGTTAAAAAAATCACGGTTGACCTTATGGAAGATGTCAACATGTTCTTTTGGGGTTCTTTTTGCCATATCAGCGCTCAAGGTAATGGCAATTCCATATTCGTCCGATCCGCAGATATAGAGAACATCATTCTTTTTTAACCTTTGAAAACGGGCATAGCAGTCGGCGGGGAGATAGGCGCCTGCAATATGCCCAAAATGGAGCGGTCCATTGGCGTAAGGCAATGCGGATGTAATGAGAATTCTTTTTGACATCGTTGTCCTTTATCTAACCGGTTTTTGCACGATCAACACTTCCAGTCCTGTATCAGGAACTTCCTGCCATCCTACCAGGACTTTTGAATCGATGTCTATATATAAGGGTCCTGGCTTAGTCCAAACATATTCCGGAGCTATATTCTTAGGTGAAGGCTCTGGAGATGAAATGGCCGTCTGGAACAGTTCTAGAGAATCATGGGCATTGGCAATATCGATTTTCTGGTCTCGTGTCAGACTACCCCAGGAAACATAGTGTCCGGGATATCTTTTTTGAATAAATGTCCAGTCGACATGGACTGTATTAAAAATGGAAACGCAGTCTTGAAAAACCCTTCCGGTATCTCTACAGAAAGCCGCTTTGCGTAGTTTAAACACGCGATTGTCATACTGTTTTTTTTCAAACATATAGCGTAGTACCCTTTCAGCAGCAAAATAGGTCAGGTCGTTCGCCCGCCTTAGCGGCATCCCGGTATAGGGACTGGTCCCCTGATACCTGCTCGACATCCACCACGCCAGCCAAAATGCAAAAAAAAGGGCTATAAAGGCCAAGCAAATGACAATCGAAAGAACTAAAACCTGGTATGTCGAAGAATCAGGTGCTGCCACTAATAATACCAACTTTATTTAAACATAATAACGGACAACCACACATCAGCTAAAAATTTAAACATAAAAGTACAAAGGCACAAAAAAAATATTTCAATTCAAAAAGGTAAAACGCTGAATCCTAAAACTATTGCATTTTCATTAGTCTTATAGCTTGCGCTATTTCTTTGCGCCTTTGTGTTTAAGTTTTTAGAGTTCAGTTATTCTACTTCTTCTAAAATAACAGCAGCGGTCTTGTATCTTCTCTTCTCGATCTTCTCCCCCGAGAGGTGCTCTGCAGCAGGGACATTACCATCAAAATTATTTTCAGAAGGCTCACGCTCGAAGATCTCGTCAAACTGATCTTCGCCTTGATGGATCTCTTCTAAAATCTGCATGGCACGGTTTTGCGTATCCGTCTTCACACGTGCATCGCGGCCTGTTTTGATCATATTTTCAGCTAAGCTAATGGCATAGTTGACTAGATCAAAATTGTTCTTGAACCTTTTGGTCAAGTCTTCATTTGTAAAAGTTGCTTTTTTATCTTTTTTATCCATCATTATCTCCCTTTATTTTATCTAATTTCTTAGCCTTCGGTCTTTGTCTGTGGCATTCTGCAATGAGAATGCTTCTCAATACTTGATAGGCTTCATTCAGGCTGTCATTGACGATCTGGTAGTCGTATTGATCGGCGAACTTAAGCTCAGTGCTAGCCCATTCCAATCGCTTATTTACCATCTCAGCCGAATCGGTCTGCCGATTCATTAACCTTGTTTTTAAAACCTCCAAAGAAGGAGGGCGTACAAAAATATATATCGCATCTATCTTGCCTTTCAGCTGCAAGGCTCCCTGGGTGTCAATTACCAAAAAAACATGCTTACCCATTCGGCGCTGTTCTTCTACCCATTTTTTCGATGTCCCATAGTAGGTGTCGTATAGTCTAACATACTCTAGGAAATCAGAGGCATTTATTTTAACTTCAAATTCTTTTTGTGTGGTAAAATGGTAATCTTTCCCATGCTTTTCATCACCCCGGGGCTCACGTGTCGTGTAGGAGATGCTGGCAATGACCTCATTAAATTCCTCAGCCAACATTTTTATCAGCGTGGTCTTGCCAGTTCCTGCGGGAGCGCTTAAAATAAACAGTAATCCGTCTTTTGAATCTCCTAATAGTCCGTCCATCATCACTCAACGTTTTGTATTTGTTCACGAATTTTTTCCAATTCGCTCTTAATATTAATGATTCCGTTGGCAATGGGAAGGTCGGATGATTTGCTGCCTATCGTATTGGCTTCCCGGCCTAGCTCTTGTAAAATAAATTCTAATGTCTTTCCAATTGCTTCTTGTTCAGACTCGATGATTTCCTTTACACGAGTAAGATGGCAAAAAAATCGGGTGATCTCTTCTGTTATATCGATCTTTTCAGCAAATAATGCAATCTCTCTTAATACCCGCTCTTCATTCTCTACATGGCCAGCCATCAATTCATCAAGGCGGGCTACGAGCTTTTCATAATATTTTTTTGTTGCAAAGGGGGTTCTTGTCTGTATCTCTTCCATCCACTGGTAGATCTGGTTAAGGCGACTCAGGATATCGGCCTGGAGGATACTCCCCTCCTGGATCTTCATATGCATAAAATCTTTGAGGGCTTTATCAAAAGCTGCCTTTAAAATTTGACGGTAATGATCATCCTCTTCATCATTTTCCTCAAACAGTAAAATATCTTCTTTGTCGGCCAGCATAGACAAGCTAAACTCACCTTGGATATTCAAAGCCTCACCGATCTCATCCCAAGCTTGCTTCATCTTCTTCGCGAGGACTATATTCGGCCTCACGTGAAAAGGAGCATTCCCTTTGCCATTGAATGTTGCAAAGGCTTTGATGGTTATTTGTCCCCGTGAAACCTTATGGGCAAGCCATTTCTTGATTTCGATATCAAAACGGCTCAGCTCCTTTGGCAATAGGACATTAATTTCCAGGAATTTTCTGTTTACAGACTGGATTTCCATGGCAAAATGACCGGCATCACTATCTAAGGTTGCCCGGCCATACGCTGTCATACTTTTTAGCATAATGATTTTCTACTCGTTGGCATTTAGCACATTATATTAAATATTTCCTATTTGTCAAGATAAAAAATCGAAAAAAAAATCGAATAAAAATTCGAAAGTAACATGCTAACCAGTCTTTTCTAATACCAGTTGCTATCTGTTCGATTGAGGAAAGCAGATTTGTAGATATGTAAGGATGGGTCATGAGGAATTTCACCTTCACCTAAACAGAAAAAAGAAGAACCAGATCCTGACATGAGAACGGTGTCGAATCCACCGGACTGAAGCTTTTGTTTAAGATCTCTAAGATCTGGCCTTAACTCAAAGGCTGGCTGCTCCAAGTCATTAAAATAACCATTTTTTTCCGCACGACTTTCTTTGATGCGGAGCCGTCCATAAACAGCCGGTGTGGAGAGTCCTCCCTGCGGCTTGACGATATAAAGTGTTTGTGAAGGAGCGGGATCCTTGTTTTGGACAATCTCACCTCTTCCATTGCAAAGGGCGGTACCCGTTGAAAAGAAGAATGGGATATCCGATCCAATTTCAGAGCCCCACTCTTGAAGCTTTTCAACTGAGACCAGGTTACCGGTCAATTGATTACATGCCCAAAGGGTGGTAGCGGCATTGCTGCTTCCTCCTCCAAGACCTGCCTCGATGGGAATATGTTTTTCCAAGTGAACTTTAAGACAAAAATTAAACTTTGTTTTAGATCGGAAAAGGTCGAGTGCTTTTAGTACCAGATTTTTTTTATCATTGGGCAAAGCAGCGTCGTTGCAGGTAAATTTGTCTTTGTCATTTTTTTCAAAAGTTAAGACGTCAGACAAGTCGATTGTTTGAAAAAGGGATGAGAGCTCATGGTAGCCATCAGGGCGCTTGCCCACAATTTGTAGGTAGAGATTGATTTTAGCTGGAGAGATTAACTTAAGCATAATTTTATGGATAGAATGAATGAAATGGATGGAATGGACAAAATGGAGTTTTTTCAACAAACATCCATTAAGGACTGGAAAAATAAGTTAACTACTAACTTATTATTTCATAGTTCCTAAGTCCATTCCTTCCATTTGGTTAGGCTACCGGCTTTTCAGTTTCTTTATGGCCTTCTTCAGACATCACTTTGAGGTTGAAAGAAGCTATGATTCCCTCCTTCAATTTGACGCTGATTGTATGAACGCCTGTTTCCTTGATTGCATGCTTCAAAACAATGCTCTTTTTGTCGAGGTCTATCTTGGAATGATCAGACAAGAGGCTTGCGATATCAGCCACGGTAACCGATCCGTACATATGTCCTTCGTGGTCGACTTTAACGACTTTTGTCAGGGTTATGTCCTGGATCTGGGAAGCGGTCTGCTCAGATTCCTGTTTATCTACAAAGGCACGCTTCTGGCGATCTTCTTTAAGGCGTTCCTGCAAGCGCAATGCATGTTTATTTGCCGCGACGGCCAATTTTTGCGGTAGCAAGAAGTTACGTGCGTAACCGGGTTTTACGTTGACGATATCGCCGCTGCGGCCGAGAGCCTCAACATCTTCTAATAATAACAGTTGTGCTGCCATAATGTTATTTCTCCTTCTTATACTTCAGCGACAAATGGCAACAATGCAATCATTCTTGCTTGTTTGATAGCCGCAGTCAATTTCTTTTGATGGTAGGCAGATACGCCTGTAATACGTCTAGGAAGAATTTTCCCCCTTTCAGTAATAAATTTGGTCAAAGTATCTATATCTTTGTAGTCAATATCCTTGATCCCAGCTGCCGTAAAAGGGCATCTCTTCTGCTTTTTAGAGCGGGAATCGGGATATTCTGGATTAAATTTTTGTCTTCTTTGCTGCATCATAATCCCTCCTTATTGTTGTTCGACTAAAGCTTTGAATTCAACTTTTTCCATCACTTTGTCTGTACGAAGGGTGATGAATCTGATCAGGTCTTCATTTAAATGATATTCCTGCCACAATTCGCCGATCGCTGCCGTTGGAGCTGTGAAGTATATTAGGTAGTAATATCCTTCGCGATGGCCGTCTATCTCATAAGCGAGCCTTTTTCTTCCTTGCTCATGGACTTTTTTAATCTCTCCACTACGATTTTTAATGCCTGCTAGAATCTTGTCTAGTGCCTTATGGCGGGCATCATCGCTCAGCGTTGCACTGATGACATACATCCCTTCGTAAAGGTTTTGTCTGTTGTGAGTCATGCTTGTTCTCCTAACCCATTCTGGGGTTTTGTTATTTCTTTTGGTTCCTTGCCTTCGAGGCTGATAGGAACAGTGTTGACCGCGTTCATTACTTGCGCTACATCTTGTCTAGTTAAGCGCTGCAATACCTCAACACCACGGTCTATAAAATTAACTAATCTCTTCAGTTCATCGTGAGTAAATGGATCCAACACATAGTCGGCTAGCACTTGGCCACCGGGGTGTCCCACACCCATTCTTAAACGTACATAATCTAACGTTCCAAGATGGCTCTGGATACTTTTTAATCCATTATGCCCCCCCGCACTTCCCATGGCCCGTAGCCTGAGTTCCCCGTAGTCAAGCGCTATATCGTCGGTGACGACAACTATGCTGCTGACAGGCAATTTAAAGTAATCTAAATACTGCCTGACGGAAGTTCCGCTCAGATTCATATAGGTCAAGGGTAAGATCAGATGGACTGTTACCTCTCCGATTACTCCCTTTGCTACTAAAGCGTTAAAACGCCTATCGTCTTTTAAGTGCCACCCTTGATCATCGGCAAACTTCTGCGCCACGAGATAACCCATGTTATGCCGTGTCAACGCATATTGGGGACCTGGATTCCCCAGCCCCACGAATACTAAGCTCTGATTAGCGGGTGTCACTTTGCTTCGTTTTTTAACGTTTTACAATCACAGCCGCAACTTCATCCAGGTCCACTAAAGGACGGATTGTCTGCGGGATAACTAGGTCTTTCAATCTTTTCGATTGCTTCAATCCCAATCCACTTACATCTAATTCGAAGAAGGATGGGAGATCCTTAGGCAGGCAGCAGACACGGATGTGTCTGATAACCTGACGGAGGACGCCGCCGATCTTGACTCCAGGGCATTCCGCTGAGCCAATGCACTCGATTGGTATCTTAACGTTAACTTTTTGGTCATCGATCAATTCTTCCAGGTCTAAATGCATCACAGCATAGGTTGTGATGGCATATTGGATGTCTTTAATGATAACACGGCGTTGTTTATTACCATCGACTAAAGTAAAAACCGTCGTCGGAAGATGGCCTGACTTGACTTGTCTCAAAAATGCGCCGAATTCATTGCTATTAATAGCAATCGTCTCGCTTTCTTTGCCTCTAACATAGAGAACAGCGGGAATAAGCCCTTCCCGACGAAGTTTGTTGACTTCGCTTTTGCTATTCGCTTTACGCGATACTGTTTGCAGCTTCATGAATCCTCCAAAGCTATAAAAATACTCTTTACTCAATAATTCTTGATCAAATTCGAAATTCGGAATTCGGAATTCGGAAAAAAGAAACTACCGGTTTCCTAATTTTTTCCGAATTCCGAATCTCGAATTCCGAATTTTTTAACACGTTAACGAGCTATAGTGAAGAGATCGACTCATCCGCCATAATACTGCGGATGGCATGCGCTAGAAGAGGGGCGATTGAGACGACTTTAAGCTTTTTCGAGCCTTTTAATCGATCTGAATGCGGAACTGTATTGGTCATCCATACAGTTTCAAGCAGGCTGTTTTCAATCTTTTCGACTGAGTCCCCGACACAAAGGCCGTGGGTAAAAACACCGAAAACGCGCTTGGCTCCCTTCTCATGGCATGCTTTCGCAGCTGACACTAATGTTTCTCCGGTGGAGCACATGTCGTCAGCGAGAAGTATATCTTTTCCTGTTACATCCCCAATAATAGTGACATCGCGCACTTCAGTCGCACTGAGCCTTTTCTTCTCGATAATCGCTAAATCGGATCCGAGCTCATCAGCATAACTTCGCGCCACTTTAACGCTGCCAATATCAGGGGCAACAACAACACAATCTTTCAGGTGAGCTTTCTTAATCTCTTCAAGCAATGTATTCATTCCATGAAGATGATCAACAGGGATATCAAAGAATCCCTGTAGCTGCCCGGCATGCAGGTCCACCGTCAATATACGAGTAGCACCTGCTTCCATCAATAAATTCGCAACAAGCTTGGCAGTGATCGGCACTCTGGGCTTGTCTTTACGGTCTTGTCGGCAGTACCCAAAATAGGGAATGACTGCTACGATATCCTTGGCTGAAGCTCTTCGGAGCGCATCGATGATGATCATCAATTCCATTAAATAGAAATTGGGATCTAAAGCAACCGATTGTACAACGAAGACTTCGCGTCCCCGCACACTTTCCAGGATCTGCACTTCTGTCTCGCCGTCGGGAAACTGGTCTAGTTTCATTTTTCCTAACGGGATTCCCAGATTGTTTGCTATCTCCTCTGCTAAGGCAGGATGAGATGATCCGGCAAATAACAGTGGCTGGGAATAATGCAACATTATATCGCCTTTAAGCTATTGGGGTGGAAGGATTCGAACCTCCGCGTGGCGGTACCAAAAACCGCTGCCTTACCGCTTGGCTACACCCCAGCAGTTAACGAAAGTAAAGATATTAACTTTTAGCCATATTTTATGCAAACAAAATAATTAGAGGCTGGAATTCGGAGAGGGTAGAGATAGATGGGAAGTGTGCCCAAACTTCTATCTTATATCTCCCATCTCCTATTTTTTCCCTTCCCTGTGAATGGAAAAAATTGTATTATAAACCTTTAATGAGAGAGTACAAAAATGCACATTGTTCATATAGCTTCCGAACTTGCCCCCTTAGCCAAGGTGGGGGGACTGGCCGACGTTGTCCTGGGTCTTTCCCGCGAACTCTCATGGAAGGGACATGACGTCGACATCATTATACCAAAATACGATTGCATAGACAGCGAGCAGATCCGCGATTTGACAATGGATTATAAGGACCTGATGTCCTTTTATGATGGGGAATGGTACTCCAACACTGTCTGGATGGGATGGGTTGAAAATCTGAAGGTTTATTTTATAGATCCACACCATCCTAAATTCTTCTTTAATCGAGGCTGTTTTTACGGCTGTGAAGATGACATAGAGCGTTTCCTTTACTTTTCCCGCGCTGCCATGGAATTCATGTTTAAAAAGCCTGTCGCACCCGAGATAATCCATCTGCATGACTGGCAGACGGCAGTGATCGCCCCTCTCTACATGGATATGTATTCGAAATTAGGCTATTCTAAGCCCAAAATTTGCTTGACAATTCACAACATGGAATATCAGGGCAAGTGCGCTCCGGGGGATCTGAACAAGATTGGACTGGACGGACGCGCCTACCTCGAGCCTGCCAAGATGCAGGACAATCTTGAACCTGCTTTAATTAATCTCTTAAAAGGTGGGATTGTCTACTCCTCGTCTGTAACTACCGTCTCTCCCAAATATGCCAAAGAGGTATTACTACCTGAAGGGGGACGAGGGCTAGAATCGACCTTGAATCAATATCAAGATAAGTTTCAAGGAATTCTGAACGGCCTTGACTACTCTTACTGGAACCCAGAAATCGACCGCTTCCTCCCAGCTCATTTTTCTGCTCGGGAGGTACCTTCAACGAGAAAAGATAAAAACACCCTGGACAAGAAAGGATTTATCAAAAAGCTCTTGCGCGAGCGCCTCTACCTTTCTGAAGACCATAGCCCCATCGTTGCGTGTATCACACGTCTAGTGCCGCAAAAAGGGATTGAGCTCATCAAACACGTCATGAGGCATATTGTCGATAAACGCGGACAGTTCATCCTCCTGGGCAGCAGCCCTATCCCAAGCATCTCTGAAGACTTTCATAGGCTGAAGCATCAGTACTCTGATAATCCGCACGTCCATATCATCCTCCACCATCAAGAAGAGCTTGCCCATCTCATCTATGCCGGGTCTGACATGCTGATCGTCCCATCGATCTTCGAACCCTGCGGCCTAACTCAAATGATTGCTTTAAAATACGGGACAGTTCCCATTGTTAGGAAAACGGGCGGACTAGCCGATACCATCGTCGACGTCGACTTTTCAGGAAAGCCTTTCGAACAGACCAATGGGTATGTATTCGATAATCCCGATAATCAGGGAATAGATTCTGCCCTTGATAGAGCTGTACACTGTTGGTTCCAAGACCCCGAGAAGTGGCGGCAAATCATGCTGAACGGGATGACCACCGACTTTAGCTGGAATAGTTCGGCTGATTTGTATATGGGTATTTATACTAAGGGACTGGAAAAAAATAAGTTAAACGATTCGACGGCGTCAAAACCCCGCGGTTGAACGATCAAAACTGACCTAATATTATAATATGAGGTCAGTTTTGATCGTTCAACCGCGGGAGCTTTCACGCTGTCCAATCGTGTAAATTATTATTTTCCAGTCCCTAAACTCAAGAATGGCAATAATAAATAGGGATCCAGGAGTTTTAGGTTGAACGATTTCCCCCTAATACTTTAAAATGTCAGCTTCAATTAAAATAGGTTATCATCTTGAGCATTCCAAACTTACTGACATTTTTCCGTATCTTCATCAGCCCTGTTTTCCTTCTAGTCTATCTGGAATACGAATACTTTGGAATCAGCCTGGTATCGCTTCCATACGTCCTTTTGTTTTTACTGGGAGTCTCAGAATTGTCCGATGCCTGCGACGGGTATCTTGCACGCAAGTATAATCAAGTGACTGACTTCGGAAAGCTTTTGGATCCGATGGCCGATAGTATTTACCGCATCTCCATTTTTCTGACCTTCACTCTACCGCCGATTCGGCTGCCGATGGTGTTGATTTTCATCTTCCTTTATCGGGATTCTGTGATAAGCACCGTCAGAACTATCTGTGCATTAAAGGGATTTGCTTTAGCCGCCAGAAAAAGCGGTAAAATCAAAGCCGTGGTGCAGGCTATAGCAGCCTTCAGTGTGATCCTCCTGCTCATCCCCTACACAGCCGGTTATCTCTCACAGGAAGCACTGCGCAGCGCCAGTACCTGGATTGTTTCCCTGACGGCAGCTTACACACTTCTTTCGGGTATCGACTACATCATCGCCAACAGAAGCTACATTGCCCGTTTGCTAACCGCAAAGATCAGCAAACCGGAACTCGTCGATAACTAAGGGGCTAGAAAAAAATAACTTATTTTTGCACAATTTTTAAGGTATACCGCGAGGCTTTGACACTGCGGAGAACGCAAAATTTCAACGCCCCACAGTATAGCTGGCATTGTCCAAGATTATTAATTGATCTATCGCCGTTTTTTTAAAGGTCGTTAGTGCAGCCATGATTCTCTCATTCAATATGTTAATAGTGTCTTCATCATCAGCTTCTTTTTTTGCTTTTTCAGCTTCAGTAATAATGACATCAGCGCCTTCTATCGATTTTTCGAAATAGCGGTGTGTCTCCTTGACAGGATTTTTTTCTTTATACATATTTGGTATTTGATCATCTCTTAACATGATCGCCATTTCAAACATACATTTATAATGATTAGCTTTGATCCCTTCCATTAAGGTTTGGCAAGCCATTAAAAAATTACTGTTTTTCTTATAAGCTATAGCCTGAAGGTAACATATTTCACCAAAACTAAATTCAAACTGAATCTCTTC
>JABDDC010000020.1:6641-32585 GCA_013287815.1 Chlamydiota bacterium | reverse complement strand
TCAATGCCAAGTTCTTCTTTGGCTTCTCGTCTGACCGTTTCTTTGGGATCCTCACCTGGGTCGACATGGCCGCCTGGTGGAAGCCAAAGCCCAGCCTTTATATGGTCCACTAACAAGATCTGATCCATGTCAGGTGAGGCTATCACAAAATAAGAAACCAAATGAATCTCCGGAGTCGCCGGCTTTTTGATACGAAAAATTTCACTGCCTGATTCAATCCAATCGAGCACAAAACGTATATGTTCCTGCTCTGCCTTGTCTAAAGGATTAATGGCGGTAACCACCTGGTGTATTTTTGATCGAATATCAGTTGTGTTCATGACAGATCCTTTTTTAGCCAAATAAGGAGATCATCGTCTACAGGATAGGAATCTCCCGGGACAACAGGCTGACTCTTATAGGTAACTCCCCTACCATCTGGAACGTACCCAAGATGAATATATAATTTCTGAGCACGTCCATAGTCCTTGTATAGCCCAACTCCAATCCCAATCTGCCTATGATTTTCTTGGTGAGCCATTTTCTCCAAATGCCGGACTAGGCTCTTACCCAACCCATTCCCCCGATATTCAGCTGAAATCCAGACATCATTGATTTCGGGAATGCCGTTATCCTTGAAATCAGGATAGTGCGACTGTCGCAGCAGACTTGCATACCCGAGAATATGCCCGTGTTTTTCCAATAGATAAACTGTCCGAATTTGTTCTTGATGTTCTTTGTAGTACTGCACCCATTTATCTCTCGTAGCCTCAACAGAATTCCATGGGAAGCAAAAAATCTTGATTAGTGTATTAATATCTTCAGCCTGCATTACTCGAATGGTGATATCTTGCCTTTCTAATTTTGGATTGTTTCGACCATGCACGAGATCCAATCCCATAATGATATCATCGATATATCGATCTTTAATTTTGACTCTGTTCTTTAATCTACCTTCTTCTTCAAATCCCATTTTTTTATAGAGTGGGATTGCTGTGGTATTTGAGGCCCTGACATTCAGTTGGATTTTCTCTATCACGCCTGAATTTTTTGCCCATTCTATTGTGCTCTCTAGTAATTTCGTTCCTATGCCTTTCTTTTGCATCCTAAATGTGACCGCAATGTTTAAGTCGGCAACATGGCGTAATGATTGCAAAGTATAAGGCTCTAAAAAAGCATGGCCTACGATTTGACCTTCGTATTCAGCAACTAAGTAAATACTCTGAGGAGATTGGATAGTTTGTTTAACAGCTTTTTCATCCAATTCAGAGGGTTGAGAACAGAAAAAGCCTGGCTCTTCCGCAATCGCACGTTCTGCTTCTACAATTGCGCAAGCATCCTCTAGCTTTGCTTGTCTGACAAGAATATTAATGGGCTCGTTGATTGTACTGATTTTAGCGCTAATTTCTTTAAACATGGGCTCTTTAATCTTTCGGTATCTTTCCCCTTCATCCCTTGCTTCGGAAACCGCTTGTTGTTTTAATTCGGCATATTTTTGAAGTGCCTTTGGATGACTTCGAAGATAATCTCTAAATCCAAGGAATTCTTTCCACTCCGGATTTCCGGGGTATGTCAAATGAATATGGTATTTTCTAGTGCCTTCTTCCAGATCGGGTAAGTAAGCAATAAAGTAGAATCGATCTTCCGAGCTAAAATTGGGTCTAAACTCATATCCGATGGCTTGAAGTTTTTTCGATGCTAATTCCATATCCTGCTTATCAATTGCTATGCCTATATCGATAATGCCTTTGCCGCCTAAACCAGGTACTGCAGTGCTTCCAATATGCTCAATAATTGAGCGGATGTTTACGTTAGATGCAATGCGATCTCTTTCTTTTTGGAAAAGTTCAGGAAAAATTATGGAATAAGCTTTGAAAATGTATTTTTTCATGAACAGTCTTGCAGTTTTTGCCATTTATTATACTTAACAGGCTAATGAAAGGGCCGTGCCTCAGTTGTGTAACAGTATCAATTTTTTATTCAACAACTTCCCAATGACCACCTTTATCAGGGCCAATACGTTTAAGACGGCCTTGTTTTCTGAGTATTGCAATCTTTTTTTCTACAGCTCTAGATGTAATGTTAAGTTGTTTTGCTATTTCCTGCGCAGATAGGAAATGATTCGCTTTTAGCAAGGTTAGAATTTTCTCCGAACTTTTCTCCGAACTTTTCTCCGAACTTATTAGGTTTTTTCCTACATCTGTGGCTATAGAAACTGTTTTTTCTGAACTTTTTATCTCTTTGCGGTGAATCTTCACAGTAAATAGACTGCCTTCATGGTCGTCTATAAAATCTAAATCAGGCCAGCTTTCCAATGCTCTTTTGATCCCTGAACCAAGTCCTTTATATGGAAGTAATCCTTTTGCAATATATGACGCAAGGATTGGATTACGGATGTTAGAGTTACCTGCCAAAATTTTAGCTACTGTCAGATTATCAGGCAGGTGTCCTGGGCTGATAATTTCTACTCTATTATCAAACACAAAAATTCGAATAGGGGCACTAACAAGATAATCACGATGCACGAGAGCATTCACCAATAATTCTTCTAACACAATAGCCGGAATTTCGGGCATTCCAGGGGAATTTATACCATGACCAGCTTGGATCTTGTGTAGATTTCTCATTACAAAAGCCATCGAATCATTGAAAACTTTAGGTAATGGGCCACAACATTCCTCAGTATCCAAATACTCACTGACGTGCATCTCATTACCGGGATAGTGGATTGCCTTCACAATAAATTGTGGTTTGATCCATTCCGGACGCTCTGCAAATAGTAGTACTCCAGCCAGATTCAATACACCGTCATCTGTTGCAAGATTCATATTCTGAAGTAGTTTTAGTAAGTCTGCCGGCAATTCCGGAAACGGTTGTTTGTATACATCGCGTAAGAAATCTCTGAATCGTAGTTTATCAAGTTTTTCGATCCCGGCCTGGGTAGGCAATTCATCCGCATGGAATTGATCGACACTCTGAAACAATCGTCGCAGTTCTTCTTTGGAATTTATTCGTCGTTTGTCTGCTCCACATTTTAGCCATATGACCCCGTTCTTATCGAAATAAGGCTTGTCTATTCCTTTAGGCACGGTCACAACGATAATGATGCGACCATTTTCCAAGGATACATTTTCAGTGCGAACCGAAAGCGGACTGCGTACATGTTGGCTGGCTGCATTACCAACTAACTGATTGATCCGACATACATCCTCCTTCATTATCCCAATGACTGAACCGTCATCAGCAACTCCAATAAAAATTTTACCTCCATCAGCATTGGCAAATGCTGCCATCTCAGATGCTAGCGAATCACCATTCCGTACATCGCTTTTGAACTGTCGACAGCTGTCTTCCCCAGAAGAAATCTGAGCCAGAAAATCTTGAAAAATCATCATTCAATGATACCTTATGTTTTATTTGATTTCTTCATAAATGCTCTTTAAACGTTCTAGAAGGTCCTCTTGCAGGAATTTATACCCGAGCCTGATATAATCTTCTAGTTGCTCCATGGAAGGACGCTCCGGGATCCAGTATTCCCACAAAACAGTCAACACATCAAAAAGGTCCTCGGTCGCATGGCTATAGGGATCTATATCGAGTATTTGGTTATCCATAAGATAGCAAGAAAGGCCTTCAGCTGATTCAAACGAAGAAGCCAATTGTTTGAACTTCTCTTGGTCCACCTCTAGACCCATTTCATCAAGCGCATCCACTAACTCATCAAGATCAGGCTCATCACCTGAAACGTCAAAACCTAGTACTTCGGATAAATCATCGTTAATAATGAGCTTCTCTCTTTCACGGGGTGTTAAACGTTTCACCATCTTCTCTATATCAGCAATGGATTCTCCCATAAACAACTTTCCTAAATTAAATTCGACTCTTTCTGCCAAATTCTTTCAGATCTATACAAAAGGACAAGATGGGAGATGTTAACATGATAAAGTAGATCTCTCAATAAAATTCAGCTAATCAACCCACCATTGACTCCAGTTTCGGTGATATTTCTTTGAGCTACCTTTTCTGCAGGGCCACCCAAAGTTTTTTTCATATAATAACGCTTATGACCAGGAGGACAATTATCAAGAACACCAAAAATTTCATATCCATATTTTAAATAGAAATCTTTCGCTTGAAAATCAAAGGTGTCCAAATGGATAAGTCTCGCTCCAATTGCTTTTGCTTCAACCTCAACTTTATTCAACAATAGACTACCTAAACCTTTGTGCCGATGGTTTTCATCAACAAAAAGAACATTAATTACCACGCACTTTCCAAGATAAAAGCAACTTCTTATGCCTGCTATAACAGTACCGTTATCTTTAACAACATAATTTTTGAGAACTTCTACGTCGCCGTGGAAAGCAAATTGTTTTCCATTAAACATGTCCATTTTATCATTAAGAATTTCTGCTTCTGCGTTAGTGGCAATAGAAAGTTTGTAAGGAAAAGTCTTTCCGTTGAATTCGTTGAGCATCTATCTTTCCAGACTTGCTTCTTCTAAACGATCGATATCAAGATTACAGATCAATTTCAAGTTCAGATTGATCTTTTCTATATTCCAATCCCACCAAGCTATTTTCTGAAGGCGGTTAATTGTATTATCATCAAATCGCATTTTTACAACTTTAGCAGGGTTACCGGCAACAATCGAGTACGCAGGTATATCTTTGACGACTACAGCTCGGGCAGCAATGATAGACCCATTGCCTATTGTTACCCCGTTCTTAATTAGTGAATCGTACCCAAACCAAACATCATTGCCAACGACGATATCTCCTTTAACTGGGAGATCGTGGACACTAAAAGCACTTTCCCAACCATGTCCAAATATAGGAAAGGGATATGTGCTGATGGCGTCAAGTTTATGATCTCCCGTCATAATAAATCGTGTTTCTGCTGCAATTGCACAGAATTTGCCGATGATGAGCCTTACCTTGGAAAAGTCATAGTTATAGAGAACATTGTATTCTTCAAAATTTTCAGGACCATGTCGTCGATCATCGAAATAAGTATAATCGCCCACAATAATGTTACCGGATTTGATGAAATTTTTTAGGAAAACCAGTTTTTTGTAGTCATTGAGAGGATAGATAGACTCTGGATCTGGGCCGATAATTTTCATAGATTTATCATTAGCTCTTTCATATTCATTCGCATCATATAATGCACTCCCCTATTATTACTATTCAGTTTGTAAATTGCAATTATTCAAAATATTTAAAGATAGTTGGCTGTCAATGATTGCACAACGATCTTGGCGACCAAACAAGCACCAAATCCCATTTTCATATATCTGTATCATCCTTTTAAACTTACGATAATAACTCTGATCTATTTCATTTGATTAGGGTATAAAATACCCTAAAAATCATTCCAACTAGAAACTATAATCTTTAGTGGTTAATGCATCTTCGAGGAGAAATTTTGTGAATTCACGGATTAAGAAATTTTTGTCGTACTATAAACCGTACCAGGGCTTGTTTTGTGCAGATATGACATGTGCAATTATTGTATCGGCAATCACATTGGCCATCCCATTATGCATAAGATACATCACCAAAAATCTACTGGAAAGTAATGCACCCGATGCACTCGGTCAAATCTACATGATGGGTGGCATCATGCTTGCTTTGGTTATCCTTTATACTGCATGTCACACCTTTATCGACTATCAAGGCCATATGATGGGAGCATTGATGGAACGGGACATGCGCAACGAGCTATTTGAACACTACCAAAAGCTCTCCTTCAATTTTTATGATGAACACAGAACTGGCCAGCTAATGACTCGGATTTCAAACGATTCGTTTGATCTTGCGGAATTATATCATCATGGTCCTGAAGATATCGTCATCTCATTTCTGAACCTCATTGGTGCGTTTGTCATCTTGATCAATATCAATGCAAAGCTTGCCGCCATCGCTCTTGTTTTCTTGCCGATCATGGGGATCTACGGATTTTATTTTAGTAGGAGAATGCACACTGCCTTAAGGACAAGCAAGGATAGGATCGGTGATATAAACGCGCAAGTAGAAGACACACTTTCAGGGATCAGAGTGGTTAAGTCATTTACGAACGAAGAAATTGAAAAAAAGAAATTCACTTACGAAAACAATCGTTTTGTCGACAGCAGAAGAGACGGTTATAAAAGTGAAGCCTATTTTTATGAGGGTTTAATTGCATTCACGCAACTTATGACTGTGGCCGTGGTCATCTTCGGTGCAGCCAGTATTTTTAAAGGATCGCTGGACATCGCAGATTTACTTACATTTTTGCTTTATATTGGGATCCTCATTGAACCCATACAAAGATTGGGAAACTTTACCAGGCTATACCAGGAAGGGATCGCCGGTTTTAACCGATTTATGGAAATTTTAGAGATAGAACCGGATATCAAAGATGCGCCAAGTGCAATTAATCTGACAGATGTCCAGGGAAATATTGAATTCAAAAGAGTTAGCTTTAAGTATAAAGAAGACTATGACCACGTCCTAAAGAATATTTCTCTGAATATAAAGGTCGGAGAGTATGTTGCCTTGGTTGGTGCTTCAGGAGTTGGTAAAACAACCCTATGTTCATTGATTCCCCGCTTCTATGAAGCGAACAATGGGGAAATACTGCTTGATGGTAAGAATATTCGTGGCATTAGCATGCGCTCATTAAGAAGGAATATTGGCGTAGTCCAGCAAGATGTCTATCTGTTTGCCGGAACAGTCTCAGATAATATCCGCTATGGAAAACTCGATGCCACCGATGAAGAAATCATTGCAGCAGCCAAAAAGGCAAATGCCCACGATTTTATTATGAAGTTACCCAATGGGTATGCGACAGATATTGGGCAACGTGGTGTAAAATTATCAGGTGGACAAAAGCAACGCTTAAGCATTGCACGCGTTTTCCTGAAAAATCCCCCCATTCTCATTTTTGATGAAGCGACGAGTGCACTGGATAATGAAAGCGAAAGAGCGGTCCAAGACTCTCTGGAGAAGCTCATCGTCAACCGGACAACACTTGTCATAGCCCATCGCCTGTCAACAGTCAGACATGCTCAAAGGATTGTTGTATTAACCGATAACGGAATTGATGAACAAGGGACCCATGAAGAGTTAATCGCAATAAATGGAACCTATGCAAATTTATACAATATGCAATTAAGAATGTAAGTCAATAGCACTGGTAATCTTCTAATTTACTGCATAAAGTCAGAATATTCCTACCTCAGGCAATATTGCCTCTTCAATATATCTGAAATGTTATTTTTTATAATAAATAGGGTATAAACTACCCTATTTTGTTTTGGCGATCACTCTTATAATTTCATATTAAATAAATATAGGAGTGAGAAATATGTCATCAATACAAGGTTCTACATTTAGTTCAGTTGCAGTTAATAACTATTCAAATGGTAACGATTCAACAAAGAACACAACAAATGAATCATCTAACAAGAACGAACAATCTAATAAACCCGAAAAAACTGCAAGGGTAGTCGTCAAAGCAAGTGAAAAAATTCTAAAGAAAGAAAACGAAGAAAAAGAGCTTTCAAGCAACAACAAAAACAAAGAGAAAGCCACAACATCCAAACAGGAAAAAAAAGAATCAGAATCAAACTTAACCCTTTCAGACGTCAAATTCATCTATAACCGGTTTACCAAAGCGCGGGGCAATCCTAAATTGCTTCAGATCTTTTCAGAATGCTGCCAGAGCTACATTATGAGTTACCAGAAAGACGGGTCGGGACGATTATTGCGCTGTTATCTTGACCGGATTCATCATCCCCTATCCTTGCAACAAAGACAGTTCGAAAAATTCAATGTAAAATCATCATCCGGAATCAACTGTCCTTCCTGCAATTCTCTGGTGGCAAGTCCGATGATCTATAAGCCTGAAAATAGACCAGCCTATGGCTTATTGAATGGGAAAACCTTTTTTAAAGAATTATGAAGAGATGGAGTTATGTATAATAAAATAATAGTATTTTTGCTTTTTTTAAGTAGTGTCTTTTGTTGCATTCATTCCGAATGTGATCATGACTTGAACTCAATGGGAATTTACCCATCCGTTGTGGAAAAGATCTTATTTTTCAAAGATGATAAATTCAAAGTTTTCTATGGAGGTCCCATTAATAGGTCTAACGGAGGCGTCAGGTGGATCATGCCTGTAACCATGGAAGACGATGACTATCGGACAAGGGCGGTCTATGAAGTCTCTTTTATCAACTGCGACCTGACCGGCGCACAAGATGCGGAAATATTATTTATTGATGTTTCAGACATTAATATCAAGCTCAAGAATATCTCTACACCTGACTATCATATTTTTTCGCATCTAATGAACGGCGAATACCATAAAGGAAAATATATTGTCGTTCGATTCACAGATATTGCAAACACTTATTATCCCGACATTTTTATTTCCTCAGTCTATAGCAAAAGAAATGATCAGGACAAAAAACAGGTTGTCAAATTTCTGCACGAGAAATTCAAAACTCAGGATACCTACATTGATTATTATGTCGGGGAAAAAGAGAATGTAATCTCATTTGAAGATAAAAACGAGATAATCTACAAGTCCCAGATTGTACGCATTGATTTTAATGGCAATATTCAACCGTTTAACGTGATCAGAATAATCAAGAAAAATGATATTTGGAAAGTTTATTATCTGATTTCAAAAGCCTCCTCTGAAATTCAAAATCTCTCTAACGAAACGCTTCTAAGATTTGATTCAGGTTGCGTCAGCGGACAAATTTATGATGATGAAGCATGCGATTGCCTTGATCAGCTTCATGACAGCTTGAAGAAATTATCGGAAACGTCTGACAACAGTATTCTTATTCACATCCCTGCACATGATGGCAGGGGTTTTGGGACAGCTCCCAAAGCAGAAACAGAAATCTATAAAATAGGCGGACTTGGAAGAGTTCATACATCTATCCCTCTGGATACGGTCAAAGCCGCAAAACTATTGTACGGAAACGACAATTATGATCTCAGGACATACGATGGAGCCTGTGAAATCCTACATGCCCTGGGCATAAAGAAGGTTTTCCTCGTCACCGATAATAAATTGAAGGTCAGTACCATTATAAAACATGGCATAGAGGTGACAAGGGTAAATACTGATACCGAAAAGCATTCTTGTTTGAATCATATTCAATCTAAGAAGGACAGTCCATTGTATTACGCAGATTAATAGGAGGTTTTATGTTCAAAAATATCATTTTTTTTATCATTAGTTTCGCTATGTTCTCTAACAGTTATGGGAACAATGTCATTCAACGACTAGACGCCAGAATGCAAAAAACCAATTCTTTGGTTTGTGTAGGTCTTGATCCTGACATTACTAAAATCCCTGCCAGTATCATGTCGGCAGATATAAAAGTGGAAGATAAGGTTTTCTCCTTTTTGAGCCAGGTTATTGATATTACTGCTCCACACGTAACATGCTATAAAATCCAAAAGGCGTTTTTTGATCAATTTGAATCGGGCCATGGATTATTAAAGCAGACCGTCGCTTATATCCATGAAAAATACAATGATATCCCCGTCTTTGTTGACTGCAAGATTGGCGACACTGATAACACCATGGAAATTTACATGAAGGTTATCTTTGAAGATATTATGGCCGACGGCGTAGTGATTAACCCCTACATGGGCGACGATGTCTTAGAACCCTTCATGAAAGATCCCAATAAAGTGGCCATTGTATTGATTCAAACGAGCAATTCAAACGCAAAAGTTGTACAAGAGATGGTTTTAGCCAATGGAAAAATGTTATGGGAAGAGATGCTACATCTCACCCTGAGAAAGTGGAATATAAATAATAACCTTATTCCGGTACTTTCCGGCAACGCTTCCATTGATAACTACATTTCTATCCGAAATTCAATTCCCCAAAAAACTCCTATTTTGCTGGCCGGCATTGGATTGCAAGGTGGCAACCCAATGGTGATGAAGAAATTGCTTAATGAAGATGGCAGAGGCGTCTTCGTCAATTCTTCCCGTGGAATCCTGTATCCCTACAGTCCGGACAATGATAATTGGCAAGCAGAGGTCCTCAAGGCAGTTCTGGAACTAAAAAATGCTCTTAATAATATAAAATCTATAAAGGAGAGTAAATTCGTCTTGCTTCTGGGCCCTTCCGGATCCGGCAAAAGTACCGTGATTAAACATTTAATGGAGATGGATCCTCGATTTGTCTATATCTCCCCTTTTACCACAAGGGAGCTAAGAGACGGAGAAAAAGATAAAATACATATTGAGTTGCAGGATATGTTGCAACTGCAGCAAGAAAATAAATTGCTCACTATCAATAATCTTTACGGCATTTACTATGCTACCCCTAAATATCTGATCGATGACGCCCTGGCCAATGGTCAATTTCCCATCCTTGATTGGCCTGTAGACAAAAGTGAAGTTATGCTCTCACATTATACAGACTCTTTATATACCATTTATATAGAACCTGAAAGCTTGGAAGTATTGGAAGAAAGATTGTCTAAAGATAACCGTGATAAAGACGGCAAAAGATTTGAGGCAGGAAAAGAAGAGCTAAAGCAATTTCATTCCGGTAAATATGACCATTTCATCAATTTGAAAGTGATCAATGAGAGCGGTAAAGACAAGGAAGTGGCAGAGTTGATTTATGACAACATCATCAAGAATAGGTAACTAATACACTTTCTTCCTTTTAAAAAACCCCTTTCGCATAAGATAAGCTGGCCTATTTTCTTTTTCATATATCATGACTGTGCCAATCACAACTTGGCACGATGGACATACTAAATGCGGAAAGGCATCTTTATCAAACTCTTGATGTTGCAGCGATGATAGATCGGTTGGATAGTGAATCCTGTCAAGATAGCAGCGCAACAAGGGACCCGGACCATCTTTTTGATATCCCATCACAAGTTGATTGCATCCGGCGCAACTAATCATCAGCATCGCCGGCGTCCCCCGTCGTCGGGTATAAGCGTCGTTCTTGAATTTAAATTTTGGAAAGGGTGCTTTCATTTAGGTATCCTCCCGAGAACAGGTAAATCATTACTGAGAAGGAGCAAATGGATAAAATTGCACAAAATCTGACTATGATGTTCATTGTCAGCCTTCAGATAGCAATCTGATTGCAATACTGGAGCCAACAAATGTGTCTGATCAAGTGGTATTTTGCTATTGACTATAGAACTCATATTCCCTCTTTCCCTATTGCCACTCTTCAGGGATCGCAATTAACTCCTCTAAATCGTTGTCATCAATGTCATCATCTTCTTCAGGAATAGGCTGCTTAAATACAATTTTATTGGTTGTATGAATCCCACCGGTAGCACATCCTGAAATTTTGTAACGATTACTTTCAGTTAATTCGAGATATAATTCTTGTGATACAGGGTTTCCTCTGCAATTAGGACAATTTGGTAAATTGGTTTGAGGAATGCTAGCCTCATATTCAATACGACTCTTAAGACCATTACGAATGTGTATGGTACGCCCTTCTATGTCAAGATCATTAATCAAATTTCCACTGCAGCGTTGAATATGCCGGGAAATGCAGTTTATATGAAAAACGTGATTTCGACAAAAATGCATCTCAGGAGTAGGCTCATTTGCTTCTTCGCCTTCAATACAGATGGTGCAATTCTTCTTTTCATTGTTCCTGATAACCGGAAAATAATATTCTGCTTTTATTTTGGTTATCAGATTGCTTAAAGCGATGCCTCCAATAGCACCTTCGATATTTGGCTGTTTAAAAGAATGCGTTAAGCAAATCCATCTTTTATAGGAAGACTGATAAAAGCTGTAACTTAACGAAGCAATATTAACCATGCCAAGTATTTTACTTTGCACTGAAAAGTAAGCCAGGGCAACATTCACCATAATGTCGGAAACATATAAACATTGCTGTAGTTTTTGGTATTTGGGATAATCGAATTCTATTTTGACTTGATCGTTATTTTGAAACTGTTGAACGCTTTGTGTTGGTTGTCCATTCCCGGAATGCATATAACGATTGAACACAGTACAGATTGAATAAGCGACACCCATCCAGGAAAGAGTGACTGCAAGTAATATAAATGGAACCAGGTAGTCATCACGAGAAGGAAAATATTGAGAAACAACAGGAAATCTTCTTTCAAGAGCCATTGTCAGTGATCTCAAACCAAATGCAAAAGTAATTCCTTCGCACACCCTAACAACTTTATCGATTTTTTCCTTCAGATGGAAATTCTCCGGTCTAGTCTTGGTATAATCAGCTATAGATCTCGCTAGATGATAACCCGAAACGATATAATTCAAGTTTACTAATTTAGATGTTTTGAATAGAAAATTCGCAGAATAATTAATATATGGAACCATAAGAGACCCTTTTTTGATTCTATTTTATCTACAAATAGAAACTAAAGATAGGGTAGAAACTACCCTATTTTGAAACCGGATTAGCTGCTACATTATCAACAAATAAAAAAGGTAAAATCCCATGCGCACTTTATTCAATCTTTTCTCATTTATCGCTTTCTCGTTTCTTGTATGCTGTCCCCTATTTTCCAATGATCAAAAGACAGCAAATGTTGCAATGGTGAAATCCATTTTGGATGGCCGCTTGGAATTTTTCCGTTCCACTTCCATTTACAGTCCATTACCTGGGGCTGCATTTCAATCTTTTCCCTTCTATAGCTACTATGCAACCGGAATGGACAGTGCCATCTGCAATGGCATCATGGAAGACAATGGTCAACGCACTCCTTCAGAAGCTGAAATTGATAAGGCAGTGGAGTTTTTTAAAAGCCGCAATGTTCCATTTATTTGGTGGAGCTCATCAAAGAATCTGGAAGAGAAAGGATTTCAATTTGGCGGAATTTTAATCGGCATCGCTTTAGATATTTCTAAAGGTATTCGTGGAGCCCCTCCATCGTCTTCTGATCTCACTATCAAAATAGCCGGTAATGAATCTGATACCAGAGCTTTTTCAGAGCTAGCTGTGAATGCATTCGGGATGAACCCTTCAACCTTGGATCAATTTGCAGCCATTAACTATGCTACCATGAAAAATGGGGAGGCCGTTCATTTCATGGCTTACCTGAAAGGGAAATTGGTTGGCACAGCAACGCTTTCAACCACGGAAACAACCTCAGGGGTTTGGAATTTGGGTACCCTGCCGGAACACAGGAAAATTGGTGTTGGTGGAGCCTTAGTACACGCTGCCCTCGTTGAAGCAAAAAAACTGAATTATCCTTATGTCATGGCAATATTAATGCCCAAGGGAATGGCTTGGGGCCTTTTTACCAAGCTCGGATTCGAAGATACATCCTCCTTCCTCTTTTATGTTCATGGAATTGCCGCTGAAGAACTTGAAAAATGAAACAAAAACCTCAGGAAGATTTTCTAAAATTATGCTAGCGATAGAGAAGTGTAAGGTCATGTTCAAAAAGGATTCTCCCTTGGCGAATCTTGTTATATTAGAAATCCAAAAAGGATTTCATTTCCCTTAATTTTTTAATGAGTTCGGATTTGGAGTAGCAGTCGAGCTTGTCCTTGATCCTTTCAATATGATGCTCTACGGTACGTTTTGAAATAATAAGCTCGTCGGCAATCTGCGGGGCTGAATTTCCATCAAGTAATAAATCGATCACCTCGGATTCACGTTCTGTGAACGGATTTTCGACTTTGATCTTCATTTTCCCTAAAATAGTTTCACGTAAATTGGGTGCTGCCTGCTTGGGAGCCTCATAAAATGAAGGACCAATCATGGAAGCAATGTCAACATAATTATCACGAAGAACTTCTACACCGATCTCCTTTTTGAATTCCTTGATGAATAATTGCAATAAAGGGAGTTCATTCAATAACCCCATATGCCGGCGGGGATCATCGGTTTTTAAACCAAATCCAAATGCCTCCAAACCTACCTGTGTGCTATGGTTAATTTGCAACCCCAGATTCACGTCGAAATCCTGGCTAGCCACCTTAGCCAGCCCCTCCCACCCTTTATTCGCTATCAACTGTGTGAAAATCACCCCTTTAATCTTCTCTCTATTGTGATAGAAATAAGGGACAGGATATACGCCCAGCTCAGGATCAGAAAATAAACATTCATGCCATCCTAAATTGAGGCCGACCGCAGCAAAATGGCCTGAATGAGTGACAATATAATGATAAAAATGGCTTATTTCGAGATGGTCAACCAAAGGTGCGCAAAACCTGGACATCTTGTCCCCCAGTTTCCTCGAAATACTTTTATTCATGTCAGCAACGCTCATTAGCCGCCTTTCCCCTAAGAATTACTTCTAAAGTTTTATTCATTTGTTCTTTAAGATTTTGCAGATAACTCTCTAATGTCGCCACAGTTTCTTTGTCACAGACGAGGTTTTTTTGACGACGGACGATTTCCCGTTCAAGAAATGGGACCATACGTGTTACCATTGGCTCAGGAACATCTTGAAGTTCTGTTAGACAGTTTGGTTTCTTCAAAATCTCGGAGAAGCATTTATCGAATAAATTTTCAGGTTTTCTGGCATCGATAAGACCTGCTTCCAGGATTTGATATTGTTGTTCCGGATTTTTGAACATGCCGCTAAGTCCCACCCAATCCCGCAATACAGTCTCCGCCAAAAATCTTTCTTCTGCCGTCAGAACGTGTCTGTAAACCTTAACAAACAAATCAAGATCGCTCAATAAGCTATAGGCGAACAGATCCAGGTAATCTTGAAGATATAATCTCGCCGCATTGTTGAAATTTTCTATCCCTCTAATCTGCTTGAATATCCTTAAATTTTTAAGATTTGATGGCAAAAAGTTGAATTTGTTTATCGGATTATCTGCTTCCAGCGACAAGCGCGCTTGCTGATCTTCTTCACGATCTCTTTTCCAAAGTTTAGGATGTTGTTTAGCCGTTTCAATGAAATCCATCAATGATTCAGTAGAGAAAAATTTATCAATCTCAGCTGTGAATTCAACTTGAATTTCATCGTGAATTTCTTTTAAGCATGTATACTCTTCTTTGAATTTTTCAACTAATTTTTGCTTTAATTCATCAAAATATCCTCTCAAAACATCGAGTGAAGCATAAGGTAAGGAATCTACGGGTGGAATATTATTTACAATTTTTCCGTCTATGCACATTGATGGATCGACTTGCCCTTTCACGAGTTTTAGAAGATCATCACCGGATAACTTTGAGGCTACTGCGGGGTCTGTGAACAGAATATTCCATGCACATAGTGCTTGTGGTGTTCTGTTTGATTTAAAGAAATTATTGCAAGAATCATTTGTACTGAAGATGTATAAAAGTTGTTCCCGATTTAAGCCACTAAGGAAGTTTTTGATAAATTGATAATCTTCACGAATGATGTCATTTCCATAACTTATAGCTAATTTTATAAAACGTCCGTTACCAAGCCTATTGCAAAATTTAGTATAAGTATCTAGATCTAATTTTTTTAAAGCGGGTAGAAGATCTATGTATTTTTTTTCCTTTACTGATTCTTTTAAAGCTAAAGCGGGTGGTTGGACTATGAGATATTCTCGAACTCGATCTTTTACATTTAAATTTTTGGCTAAGCTTTTTTGTCTTTGCTTTGTTAAAACGTCAAAGTCGGCTATCAATAAACAAGGATATGAAAGAGTCAGGCACTTAAACAGCTGATTGTTCATTAACTGATAAATTTCTTTGCGTTGACCTTGGTCCAAATTTTCCAGATCATCTTTACTTCTTTCAGGCAAAACATTGAGCGATGCGATGCGCATTTTTTTCGCTTCTGATAGAACAGCAAAGTCTTTGATCAATAAGAATGGATGACGTTCAATGAGTTGATTGAAGATGTTAACACTCATTTCGGCATAAACGACCCTTTTCTGTTCGGTTGTTAGCTCTATTAAAAAATTAAACTGCGGATTAAGGGTATTTAATCTCTGGAAAATAGGATCAGACTCTATTAATATATCTTCATATCTTTCTAATACATCGACATTCTCAAAATTTAAATGTTGCAAGATTTTATATTCCCATATTTTGGGTATATATCCTGCACCAAAACCAATCCAATGGATAATAATTGTATGTCTAAATTTTTCGACGAATTGTTTCTTTTGATTGTCACCCAACTGATCGATGGCATTTAAAACAATGGAATACATTTCTTCATCAGAAGCGAATAACGAGTAAAATACACTCTCGCATTGTAATTCCGCTATCAACTTAAGCATAAATTCAGTTGGGTTTTCCAAATTTGGAATAAGCTCTCGAATCCGCTTCTCGATCATTTCGACTCGTTGTTGTCTAGTAAATAACTGGCGGTAACCACAAACAAAAGAAGATGGTTCCGTTACATCGAAAAAATCCTGGTAACGGATTAAAGCTTCTTTGGCGAGCCTAAATCGATTGGCAAAGTCGATATCAAAATTTTGGCAAAGGGTTAAAATCGCTACTCCGATGACGGCAGGGACAAAGGCGGCAACTTCTAACGCTTTTTGAACCCACTTATTTCGGGGATCAGTGGCAGTAATATCAATTTGAAATCTCGGGGATTGGTTATGGGATTTTAACCCAAATTGGCTTAATGGTTTATCATACTCCTTTTCTAGGAGAACGAACTTTCTTCCATAAGCCGCTCGGCAAGGGGTCATTAGGTACTGTGCAGCAGAGGCCAGTCTATTATTAGTTTCGAATTCAATCGTTGAAACAAACTTTATATTATCAATAAAAGACATGTCACACTCCCTAAATTAAAAGTAATTATAATAGATTTATAATTATTTGTATATAATTTTTTATCTAGTTTATTTATTGTAATAAATTATAAAATTAACAAATAAGATTATAATTTAATCTAAGATTTCAAAAATAGGGTATAAAATACCCTATTTTAGAGAAAAATCTGCAACTTTAAAATTAGGGAATGGTGTAATAAACCGCTGAAGCAGGAGAAAAAGACTCGTAAGCTATTGCATGATCACTCTATAAGAAATTTAATACCGATGTCATCCATTACATAAAGAGTAAGTTAGAGTAAAAGGGGTCTGCCCGTCAGACCCTTTTTATTATCCATTATTCAATATCATGAAGAGGCTTTGTCAATGGAAGTTTAGACATTTTGCAGCCCATTTCTTGGCAAAAAATGAGGTCCGACATAGTCGTATTATGGCATGACTGTAATACATCCTTTTCATTTTTACCCATCAAACTCATGTAAAAATCTGTTTTAAATCCAGGTGCCTTTAATTCAGTTTGTGCTGCAAGCCGAGATGCAATAGTCAATTTATCTCGATTTTCCTGGGTTTGTAAACCAGAATTGCAGGCTGTTATACAAACTTCAGATAAGAATTCTACCTTGTCGGGTATAGATTTAATATCATTAAACTCTTGCACCAAGTTATCACTTGATAGATTACTAATGTTTTCTCGCTTTTTCTGCATCCCAGACATGATATTTTCTTCTAAATTTATTTCTTTCATTCGATCTAGTGGTGACATAACATCCCCCTTGTTAAAACTTTCTGGGCTAATCTAATATTAAAATAACATCTCTTAAAAAACTCATTAAATAACCTCTAACTTTATCTTTTTTATTTGTCGTCTGACATTGCTCAGCTCGACTTAAAACGTAGCTCTTCTCAGTGATTGGGTTCATAGATAAACACCCTCATTTTCATTCCTGTATTATAACACATGAAGCAGGTTAGAACAATAGGGTATTTTATACCCTATAAATCTAAACTAGGATGGAATATATTAATAATTAAGTGATTTATTTATGTATTGTTTTTTTGAAAGTTAAAATCAAATAATGTTATAATGACTATAGGGTTAAATTTAATCTAAAGGTGTGCTTATATCTACACCCCAGGACTTTAACCTTAATTTTCGATCTAAGTAGGAGAAAATAACATGAATCCCATAGAAGAAGATCTCATTAGACGTTCTAAACGTCAGGCTGCCATTGAACTATATCAAGCTTATATTGAACAGCTGGATAATGAATCCGCAGCGAAGGATCTTTCCCAACAAGAAGGGAATATGAGTGGAAGGAGTATTTCCGTTGATTCCACGGCTGTTGTTCCTTATGATCCTACTTTGCCCCATGTTGCTATTAAGACGTTTCTGGAGGCTGTCACCGATAAAGCATTTAAAGATGCTATGGCTTTAGCGCGATATGAAACTGAGTATCTCAATCCTGAAACACCATTAGAGGAAATACCGTTAAAACATCGCCGCTTATGCCAAGTTTTGCCTCCCCTCACAGGCCCTCATCTAATTGGTCGCTCTAGCCTTATTCTTGATGTTCCTGACTCCAAAAACAGGGGAAGTAATGATAAAATTGAAGTTGAAATTATTGCTCCTACTCGCAATGTAAAAGGTAACAGGACTCTTATGGAGATGCTCCCGGTCTATTATAGAGTGATCAAATCAATGCGTTCGGATTATACCGAAGATCCACTCTCAATACAACAAAGTCAAACTCTTCACACCCAATCTTTAGATCAGTTAGATCCTGTAGAAAGTATGCCGATCCTGATCTTCTCCCACGGAATGGGCGTCGAATCTGCAATTTATCGCCCATTGGTCGAAGAATTGGCTAGTCATGGTTTTATTGTATTAAACCTGAATCATCCGGCAAGCTCGAACCATGCAACATTCAGTAAAGAAGCACTTGATGGGGATGCTTGGGACAAACTACGTTCTTCTAGTCTTGAAGAGGAAGATAAAGTGGCTGAAGAAATGTCTGCAAAAGGAACTGCCAATATTCAATTTGTCGTTGAACAAATTCGAAATGAAAATATAGCTAAACTTCCGAAGGGTTGCGGTCGAACTAATAAAATAATATTAGCTGGCCACTCTTTAGGTGGGGCATCTTCTGTCGAGGCCGTAACAAATCAAATTGCAGGTTGTATTAACCTGGATGGGCGTTTAGCAAGGAAAGAAGAAAAAAGGTCAGCTAAAATGGAAGCACCTGTCCTTATACTAAGGACTGAATACGGAGAAACTGAAAGAGACAAAGAAACGATCCGGGAATTCGAAGATTTAAGTAAAAACTCCGCAAGATCTACCTTAAAAATAATTGAAGGAGTCAAGCACAATGATTTTACCATGTATCCCATCCTTGATTGGCTTGTAGGTGGAACCCACCTAAAGGAAGGACTAAAAGCCCACACAGAAGCCACTCAAGAAATGCTGAAATTTATGAAAGCAATTGGAAAATAAGAAATGGGGTCAGGCTTGGTCAGGCTTCACAGTACTCGAAAGCCTCAATAATGTAATTCGGAGGAAATAATATGGATCCCATAGATTTTAAACATCAGATACTTAAGCATGACATTCAAACTGATGCCACTCACAATAATTCCGCGGCCAAGGACCTTTCCAAACAACAAGGGAATATAAGTGGTAGAGATATTACGTTTGATTCTACGGCTTTAGTTCCCTATGATCCTACTTTACCTCATGTGTCTATTAAGACCTATCTGGAAGCTGTCACTGATAAAGCGTTTAAAGATACTATGGCCTTAGCACTATATGAATCTAAGCATCTCAATTATGAAACTCCTTTAGAACATCGCCGCTTGTGTCAAGTTTTGCCTCCCCTCACAGGCCCTCACTTGATTGGTCGCACTAGTTTTGTTCTTGATGTTCCGAACTCTATAGTCAGAGGAAGTAATAATAAAATTGGAATCGAAATATTTGCTCCTACACGTAATGTGACTGGAAACAGGACCCTTATGCAGATGCTTCCTGGTTATTATGGTGTGATTAGGTCAATGAATCCAGAATACACTGGCGATCCACTCACCGCACAACAAAGTGAAACCCTTCATACCCATGCTTTGGATCAATTAGATCCTGTTGAAGGTATGCCAATCCTGATTTTCTCCCATGGAATGAGCGTTGACCCTACTATTTATCGTCCATTAGTTGAAGAATTGGCCAGTCATGGATTTGTAGTATTAAATTTGAACCATCCGGCAAGCTCAAATCATGCTCCATTCAGTCAAGAAGCACTTAATGAGCATGCTTGGGACAAACTATTTTCTTCTGGTATGGAAAAAGTTGATGAAGAGGCAGAAAAAATGGCTTCTACTGGAACTGCAAATATTCAATTTGTCGTTGAACAAATTCGAAGTGAAAAACTATCGGGACTACCGAAAGGCTGTGGACTTACCAATAAAATAATATTATCAGGCCATTCATTAGGAGGAGCCTCTTCTATCATGGCCACAAGAGATAACCCTGACATTGCAGGTTGTATTAATCTTGACGGACGATTAACGGGGACTAAAGAAAAAAAATTAGCAGGATTAGCAGTTCCTGTACTTATACTCAGTTCTGAGTTAGATCCACATAATAAAGGAGATAAAGAAATGCTCGATGAATTTGAAGCTTTTCATAAAAACTCCGCACGTTCTACGCAAAAAAAAGTTGAAGGGGCGAAACATATGGATTTTACCATGTATCCCATGCTTGATTGGCTCGTCGGCGGAACCCACCTCAAAGAAGGTCTAAAAACCCACACAGAAGCTTCTCAGGAAATGCTGAATTTTATGAAAGCCATTGGAAAATAACGAGGATGTCATGTTTTCTTCTATAAATCTAATTCATTTTATAAAACCATCAGATACTGGCACACTTTTGCGATGATAGAGAAACAATCCATTTCAGACGACCTCGTTATTAGTAGCCTAAATACCAATTACGGCATTAAAGTTGCTACGCTTACATTTCTTCCCTTAGGCGCGGATATGAATGCGTCAGTATACAAAGCTCAGGCGCATGACCAGACCTCTTATTTCGTAAAGCTAAAACGTGGCCACCACCATGATATTAGCGTAGTAATAGTGAAGCTGTTACAGATGATGGGTATTCAACAGATTATACCACCCGTCAAAACAATCCGTGGTCAATCAACTCAGCATATTGAAGATTTTACACTCATTGTTTACCCATTTATCGAAGGACAAAACGGATTTAACCGTAATCTAACGGACAATCAATGGCTTGATCTCGGCAAAATGTTAAGGCAAGTTCATGAAATTGATGTACCACAATCAATCCGAAATCAAATCCGGAGGGAAACCTATTCACCTAAGTGGCGAGAGGCCGTGCGGTCCCTTTATATTCATATTGAAGCTGAACCGATTGGTGACGCGGTAGCCTTCAAGTTATTGAAGCTTATGAAGAAGAATTTGCTAGTAATTCGCCGACTGGTAGACCGTGCTGAACAGCTAAGCAAAAAAATCCGGAACCTATCGACTAAATTCGTATTGTGCCATTCCGATATTCATGCCGGCAATGTATTGATGGATGGAAATGACACTATCTACATGGTGGATTGGGACGATCCTATTATGGCGCCCAAGGAACGTGACCTCATGTTTATTGGCGGAGGTGTTGCAAATGTTTGGAATCAACCGCGTGAGGAAATGCTTTTTTATAAAGGTTACGGAAAGACTGTAGTTAACACGACAATCTTGGCCTATTACAGGTATGAACGAATTGTGGAAGATATTGCCATTTACGGTCAAGAATTGCTTTTAAAGGAATCTGGGGGCACCGGCAGGCAAGAAATGTACAAACAATTTAAAAGCATGTTTGCCCCCAAGGGCGTCGTAGATATAGCATTCAAAACTGACGAGGGCCTTACTATATAGGCATAAGAAAATGCTTCCTAAGCTGGAAACTGAAGAACTTCATATAATTCCTTAGCGTACGTTTTCGTTCCATTGGACTTCAAACCCCTTATTGGTACAAATACTGAAAATATAAAATTACCCATTCCTTTCGAAGACGATTTTACCGTTTACAATGGTATAGATAACTTTCATGTTGAGCATGGCCTTGGGTTCGCAGGTAAGCAGATTTTCCGGCAGTACAACCAGATCAGCCAATTTACCCGGTGTTAAAGACCCTAGCTCGTTCTCACGAAAGCAGGCGTAGGCTGCATCGATGGTATATATCTTAAGGGCTTCTTCACGGGTGACTTTTTGCTTGGGATACCAGCCTTTTTCAGGAAATTGATGGTGGTCCTGCCTTGTGATGGCTGCATAGATACCCCACAGTGGATTTGCATCGACAACAGGCGCATCAGATCCGCCAACAATCATGGCTCCGCTATCCAAGAGAGACCTCCACATGAATGCGCCAGATTCTATCCTCTTTTTTCCTAGACGTTCTTTAATCCAAGCCATGTCTGCTGTTGCATGCAAAGGCTGCATGGCCGCAATGACCTCCAACTCGGCAAAGCGCTTGATGTCAGCATGGGCGATTTGCTGGGCATGTTCGATGCGCCAGCGTAGTCCCTTTACCCCTAGTTTTTCATAGGCGTCAAGGACACATTGAATTGCTCTATCACCAATTGCGTGAATGGCAACTTGAAACCCTTTGAATTTTGCCTGCTGCAAAATAGGTAAGAGGTCTTCCTTTTCCCAAAGTAAGTGGCCGCAATTGTTGCCATCGTCTTCATAAGGTTCAAATAAAGCCGCGCCGCGAGATCCCAGCGCACCATCCATCCACAACTTTAGGCAGCACTGCTGAAGAAAGGGACTATATGTTTGAGGAGAGCCTTTCCAAAGCTGAATGTCCTCTTTATGTCGCACTGCGCCCATCAGATAAATTCGCACTTTCAGCCGATTTTCAGACGCCAATTGTTTGAATGATTGAAAGTCTGATTCATCCGTCGATGCATTATGCACAGTGGTAATCCCTTTTTGCAGGCAATCCTCCAAAGTGTTTTGAATTATTTGGACTCTTTGTTGAAAACTGCAGATGGGTATGACGTCATGCACCATCCCCATGGCAGAATCGATTAATATTCCTGTAGGATTGCCTGCTGGATCTCTTTCAATTTTTCCACCAGCTGGTTCCGTCGTTTTTGCATCAATGCCGGCTAATTTCAGAACTAAACTGTTTACCCAAATTAAATGAGTATCACTTCTTCGAAGAACGACAGGATGATGAGGTGCAACGGCATCTAAATCAGCAGCATGAAGAACTGTTTTTTTGGACCAATGATGGTCATCCCAACCAATTCCGAAGATCCATTCATCTTTTTGGCAAATCTTTACATACTCTTTGACTTTTGAAATTATTGTCGATTTGTCTAGACATTCTTGGAGCTGAAGATACGATTTCACTAACCCGGTATAAAGGACGTGCATGTGGGTGTCAATAAAACCCGGATAGACGCAACACCCTTTAAGGTCTATTGTCCGTGTGCCTTGTCCCTTCCAATCATCCATCTCATTTTGGTCGCCCACCCATAAAATGAGCGTATTTTTAATGGCCAGTGCCGTGGCCTCAGGCCTGGCAGGGTCCATCGTGATAAAGACACCGTTATGCAACAGAATGTCTGCACTTATGGAATTAGACTTTTTCAGCTTTTGATTCATCGCTTTTTTTAATCCAATCTTAAGATAATTCTCAAGCTATGGATAGCATTAGAATTGATTGAATACAATCTTATTTCAAGCATGAGATCAGACTATTCTAACCCTATGCTAGGGGATCATGCGAATATCAAATTGGCAGCCTGCAGTTGGTCCATTGAAACAAAGGAAAGATTCTCCTTATTTTTTAGGGATAACGAGTTCAACACTTAAATAGGGTTTAGCGTTAATTCCTGGAGACAATGTATTTACACCTGAAATCTTGATCCCCTTTTGTTCTATGATGGATGCGACAGGCATTTTCTCGGGATTCCAGGCAATATAAGCTTTCGATAATCCACGCTCTTTTGCAAAGTTGATGACCTCGGAAATATAAAATTCAGCCCGTTCTACATAAGTCACATATGTTGAGGCAACAGATCGATTTGGACTTAGTAAAAATAAGACACTATCATCAAATTCCTTGTAGGATAACGCGCCCCGGATTCGTCCTTTACCACTGGAGCCTAACTTTGAAACAGCAAATTCATGTTGAAGGCTATTAGAACGAAACTGATTAAGATGCTCGGGAAAGCCACTGGATTTCGTAAAAGTGGGTATTGACTTTAGACGGGCAACCCTTGCGACATCGTTGCGCAATGCTCTATTGAAATCTGTTGAAATGATAGACTTCAGGGCTGAATCCATGGCTTTTTTTTCTGTTAGGCTAAGATTAGGCGCTGCTAATGATTGAGCTGAAATCTTGTATGGATCCGGTTTAGATAGTGCTGTTAAAGAAGACGAAACCTTGGAGGGAACAGACGGTTTTGAATTGCGAAGGAGGGGGGGAATTTCATGTGGGAGAATTAAGGTATCCGGGACAAGATCATAGAAGTCTAGATTTTTACACAAATTCCAACCTTTGATATTTGTCACAGATTTGATTGTGGATTGAACACTCTTATTTACTTTACTGATCAACGACACAATGGGCTTTGATACAGCCCCCAAAGCAGGTGCAGGGATTAAACCTAATGAAATAGTATCTATATCCTTAAAATACTGTTCGAACAGCTCTTTTGGGATATTATTTTGTTGACTCATGATTGCCGAACTTCTTTGTCGTGATGATTGGCAATCAGCAACAAAGCTGTGATATTGCAATTTTACTTTTTGAGGGATGTTCTCTTTAGTTTTTCTTACCATATAAGAAATGCCCGTACTTACTGCCTGACATTCCCTAAGTGATTCATCATCCATATGGCAGATCGCTGAAATCCCGGTCGAAATCGCTTCCCCTACCATCTCGAAGGAAGCAGCAAACATCCTCGCTGTACCTATGCTTGTGATCATTTTGCCTCTTTCATAAGAATTAATTTTAGAGTTGGAATGATTGTTCGCATTCGCATCTTTTTTGAATGGCACAAGACTATCCACCTTCCGGTTTTTGATTGTCTCGCTGGCCAACTTCAACTTGCCGCTGATCTCATCCCTTTTCTGCAGATATGAGAGATTAAAGCTACTATTTAAAGGAAGAAGGGCTTCCTTCCCGATTTCCTGCGCCGCAGATCCTGTTCCCATCAATGCAGAAAGAGTTTTATCGACTGCGGGGCATAGTCTCCTATTTATTGCTTTAGGTCTGCCCGTAGAGACTGACCCCTTGTTTTCAACCTCATCCGGATAAAATAGAAGCTGATAAGGAGTTAAGTTAATAGGACCTGACTCCGTTGTTGATGTTGATGATGACATAGTTCCTCCTTTACCAATTCCTTAATTTTCTGCTCAAATGAGAGATCTGCTGTTTGCATTCTATCGTTTGACTATAGTAAGCCAAATCCTGCCTCTTGGCCAAATCCCTTGCCCGTGCTGCGTCAGCGCTTGATATCACGGTTGCCTTTTCCTTTTGGATGCTTGCTTCGGCTTGGCTTTTCGATGCAATTTGATTTTTCAACTGATCTATTTTGGCTTTCGCCTCCTGAGCATTAACCTTGAGCGAAACTATCTCAGCATTGCTTGCTTGTGATTGTGCTTCAGCTCTTTCCTGAATAACCCTTAGCCGCTCTTTTAAATCTTCCCTCTTAGAGTTGGCACTGTCGCTGCTTGCCTGAACCTCGTTAAGATGATCCAAAAAGACCATCTCCGTTTGAGCCATTTGTCCTTGCCACAGACCTTCCAAAGTGGATTGTGGCGCCTGAGGGACTAATGCATGTGTTAAATCTGCGTTTGTTATGATCATTTTATATCTCCTATTATGTTATGCTCCGGAACCGAGTCCCGTAGGGACAAACCTCTTTAAAGCCCATAGTGTAGGCCTGGAAGGGCAAACTATGGGAACCGGCGCAACCATTATTTTGAGTCCCGTAGGAACGTCCATCTGGCCCAACCTGGGTGTAGGACGTCATCACCCTACGCCCCGGGTTTGCGCTGCGCGCTACACCCGGGGCTAGAACCAATTTCTTAATTTCATGCTCAAATTAATGATCTGCTGTCTGCACTCTATCGTCTGGCTAAAGTTAGCCAAATCCTGCCTCTTGGCCAAATCCCTTGCCCGTGCTGCGTCAGCGCTTGATATCACGGTTGCCTTTTCCTTTTGGATGCTTGCTTCGGCTTG
>JABDDC010000020.1:0-6541 GCA_013287815.1 Chlamydiota bacterium | reverse complement strand
GCCAAATCCTGCCTCTTGGCCAAATCCCTTGCCCGTGCTGCGTCAGCGCTTGATATCACGGTTGCCTTTTCCTTTTGGATGCTTGCTTCGGCTTGTCTTTTCGCGGCAATTTGATTTTTCAACTGTTCACTTCCGGATTTCGCATCCCGGATTTTAACCTTGAGCGAAGCTATCTCAGTGTTGCTTGCTAGTGATTGTGGTTCAGCTCTTTCCTGAATAACCCTTAGCCGTTCTTTTAACTCTACCCTTTTCATGCCGGCATTGTCGCTGCTTGCCTGAACCTCGTTAAGATGATCCAAAAAGACCATCTCCGTTTGAGCCATTTGGCTTTGCAACTGACATTCCAAAGTGGATTGTGTTGCCTGAAATGCTACTACAGGCGTTAAATCCACGTTTGTTATGATCATCTATTTCTCCTATTTCAAATGCGCTTGCGCATATCTTTTTGTAGCCCATAGCAAGCGAAGCGCAGCTATGGGTATGCTAGCGAACAATAATTGTACCACGGTAGTGGTACATCTTTTTTTTTTACTGTGAGGCCCCAAATTCATAAAAAGACGTACCACTACCGTGGTACGAATGCTTTTAATTACCTTTTCCCATAGCTGCACTAGCGTTTGCTATGGGCTACAAAAAGATAAGCGCTTAAACGAATTAAACAAAATTTTTATCCTCATTTACCCTTCCGTTTCCAGATCATTTGTGCGATCTCGTTTTTGCACTCTATCGTCTGGCTATAGTAAGCCAAATCCTGCCTCTTGGCGAATTCACTTGCCCGAGCTGCGTCGGTGCTTGACATCACCGTTGCCTTTTCCTGTTGTGTGCTCGCTTCGGCTTGTCTTTTCGCGGCAATTTGACTTTTCAACCGTTCAATTCTCGTTTTCGCCCTCCGGATTTTAACCTTGAGCAAGGCCATCTCAGTGTTGCTTGCCCGAGATTGCGGTTCAGCTTTTTCCTGAATAACCCTTAGCCGTTCTTTTAAATCTTCTCTTATCCTGTTGGCATCAATGCTGCTTGCCTGAACTTCGTGAAGATGATCCAAAAAGACCATCTCCGTCTGAGCCATTTGGCTTTGCAACTGACCTGCCAAAGAAGATTGTGGTACGTGAGGGACTACTGCAGGCGTTAAATCAACTTTTGTTATGATCATTTATTTCTCCTAATCTTTTTACGGCATAGCACTCATAATACCCATGTGTTCAATGATTGTAGGCCAATCGAGCTTAGGCTCCGGCTTTTGTTTTCTGCAGATTTCAATGTCTTGAGTTATTTGATCCGTTATTGTAAGTTGAGCATATGGATCAAATGGGGCTATTCCCGATACAACTACAGCCATTTTGACTGTATCGCGTACAGTATCTGATGATCCTTCCAGATCATTTCCAACTTTCTCAAAAAAACCTTTTTCCTTCATAACCGGGTAACCGGGCCTATTTTTCATTTGCTCATCTAAACACTTGATGAGTGCTTCTTTTGAAGCAGCCGCATTTGGCGCTTTGGAAAATGGGGTTAATTTGCTGACTGAATTTGATACCGTTTCCTTAATTTTTATGGATGTAGTGACAAGTGATTCTTTAATGCCATTACGCATACAGGCCAGTTTGCCGCACTCGGAATTAAATTCGATAAAATTTGCATTCAAATCCTTTAAAGCCCTATCTTGAAGGCTCCTGATCTCTATAGCGGAACGTTTCTGTACCAGATTGCTTAATTCTTCTAAGTAATTCCCTCCCTTCTTAAGGATTTCCCAGCGGCCATTACTACAAGTCTGGGACATCTTATTATTTTTGGTATCTGTGTTAAATTTATCAAGCGCACCAATGATTTGAAGGTGGGCTGTAAAGGCGTCCTCATCAACGCTTAAATTAGATATGTTGCTGCTCATATTTTCTCCTTTATGATTAAAGTCCAAAGTCATGGATAATTGACCAATCGACTTGCGTTTGAGGCATCTCTTCTTGGGATTTGGAAAACGGGGTCATTTTTTTTGCAATATTTGAAGCACTTTCCTTGACCTTTTGGGAAGCGGATGTCAGCGACTCTTTAATCCCCTCACGCATAACGGCCAATTTTCCGCATGAATCATTAAATCTGACAACAGATGCATTAATATCTTTTAAGGCGTGCTCATGAAGCCTTCCAATTTCACTAGCGGAACCGCCACTAACGGTCAAAACATGTAATTTGGCAATATAGATTGATCCCCCTAATAAGATAGCATCGCGTTTACGGTCACAAGGCTTGGACATCTCCTTGTTCCGGATATCATTATTGAATTTATTCATGACACCACCGATTTGAAGGTATGCCTCTTCTGTCGGAGTTAACTGGGTTGGTGTACTGCTACAACTATTCATTATTTTTTTTCCTTTCTTATGTTAAAAATATTTAATCATCCAAATGGTATTTTGAAGCCTACTTGTGCTCCGGTACCTGAAGGCGTAGGCATAACCGTCGCGCCTAAAAAGCAGCCTCCTGCAATAGAGGCAGCAATGCAGGCGCCATTGATGATGGCCCGCTTCTTTCGTTCTTTCTTTCTGCGCAGCTTGTCTGCCCTTTCCCTTTCCTGCAGGGCTCTCTCCACTTGTGCTTTGGCGTTCCTCGATTCCTCCAGTTTGTCGGCAGCATCATCGATCTTGCGTTCCAGTTCGTCTTGCCGCTGCTGAGCCTCATGCAACCTGATTCTCTGCCGGTCCACCTCTCTCTGCGCCTGGGCAGCCCGCTCACGGTCACGTTCAGCTTGAGCTCGGATCTCTGCGATATCGCGATCGACCGCCTCTCGCCCTTCCCGTTGAACGGGTCCCATGATATCTTCTACGTCCCTTTCCATTTGAGCTTCTTCTTCAGCCATCTCATCCCTGAAGTCGAGCAACTGTTGCCCGTCTTCAAGATCCAGTTCATCTTGTTCGTCCAGGAATTCCTGATACTGCTGATCTATCTCCGGATTGTTTGGAAACGGGGGGTAAGGGTTCGGATTATTTACGGGTGCATTCATGCTATTCCTTTAATTCACTCATTTTTATAGAGGCTGTCTTACAGGTTTCAGTGACGATATTATTGAGCTCCCTTTCAACCTGTGGACGGATTGCCGGTTTCATCCTTCGGGTCTGCGTTAAGGTATGTTGAATCTTCTCCAACAGTTCTTTCTGGGTGGAAAGCTCTTGCTCGCCCTTCACAAGAGCACCTTGCAAGCTTTCAATTTTTTCCCGGACGAGTGTTATCTGCCGACCGATCTGCTGAGCCAGCAAATCAACATCCTCCAGAAAATCAATGCGATTGACCAATTCCATGTTCTGCCTATTTTCCTGTCCAATGTCGGCCTGGCGCTGAAGAATCTCGTCAGCCATGTCCTGGACCTGCCCACGGAACTCCTCGCGCCTTTGCTGCATGTCATTGCGGAAATCGTGCACTTGGCCATTCCGGCTTTGCTCCAGAAAAGCCAACGCATCGCCCATGTCGCCCCATAGGGCGGCGGAATTGGCTTCAATAGGATTGCCTGCTTGTGAACTCATTTTTGTAATTCCTGTTTGCATTTCGCTGCTAAATTTTTTAGGTCGCCATTGTGCTGCTCCATTTGCACTCTCAAATTATTGGCGCGGCCGGCTTGAACCACAAACTCCTCTCTGATTTTATCAAGACGCTCTTTTTGCCCATCCAGTTGTCCGTTCAGATGTTGCGCTGATTGCTGCCGCTTCTCGATTTGTGTTTGTAATTCATTCCCTACGGCTGTGACTCCATCAACGCATTCCTGATTGATCTCATTGGCCTTATCGACGCTGAGTGTTTCATTCTGATAACTCTGAGACAACATCTGCTCTTTGACTTTCTCGACGCGAAATGTGCGGTACCTCTGCTCAGTTTTCTTGACAAAATCTTGGGGTTCGATACTCGCAGGTAACATCAGTTTCAATATTCGATGGACACCTTCCCTGTGTTTCCACAATGCCAGCCCGCGAACCTTGTTGCTCTTCATCAGGGGATTGAGGAATTTGATCACCAGCATGGCAAGTACATCGGCTTGAACCTGAAGCCCGCCATCTTTGTTGGGAAGAAACCACTCCTTCCACCAGAATTTCACAGACAGCTGCATCACTTCCGATATATGAGGGGATGTCGACAATTCCCCGACCAAGCTTTCTACTAGTCCATCGACCGTGGGCTCAGGGGCCGATGACTTGACCTCGTCCACCTCTTGAACCTGATTTGCCGGACGGATCTTCAGTAAATAAGGGATGGTCTTAAATTCTTCTTCATTCCCCTTGTACTCTTCCGCAACAGATTCCTGAGAACTAATCCTAAGCAGATAAGTTATCACATTAGGTTCCCAAAGTGTCTGGACAGGCTGTGTGATTACTGTGGTTACTGAAGACATATTACCCCTTAGCCTCCATTCGCTTTTCTGTTGACATAAGCTTGCCTCGTCTCGACGCCGGCTTCAGCTTGCAATGCGGCATCTCTAGCTGCCTTGGCTGCAGCCAGCTCAGTCTCCGCCTTAGCCAAGGCTGCAGTCGCAGCGGACAATTCGTCAGGAAGACGAGTTAGCTCCTGTTCGTACATGTTAAGTTCATCCTGCAGGCTTTTCAGAAGTATCTGATCGGCCAGCCTCTTCTCCCGTTCTCGCCCTTCCAGTTCGATGATTTGACTTTCAATCTTGGCGTTTTCCTGCTCAGATTCGTCGACATGATTGTGCATCGCTGTCAACAGGCTCACTGAAGCTTCCGCGAGGCTGTTCATGGCGTCATCCAGCCGGTCATCCGAAGCAATTCGGATGGCAGCAAGAGCAGTTGCCAGTTGGACATTCTGATTTGAATCGGGTTGAATATTGATTGATAATGACATTGGTTCCTCCTTACATTATGATGCACTTGGGGTCTTTCGGCGGCGGCGGCGGCGGCTGATTAACCTGGTTTTGCAGAATTTGAAAGGACTGCAGAAGCGAAGCATAGGCCGCATCCTGATTTACCATCCTTTGGTCTGAAAAAGCTTGCCTCCGCGCCATGCCATCGATCTGCTGCTTACCATCTGCAATCTGATCAAACAAGACCCCGAAGGTCCGTTGGTTTGCGAGCTCTTTTTCTTCATTCTCTTCCTTAATTTTACGCACCCGTTCCTCATTTTCTTGCTTGGTCTTTTCTGCCATCTTGATGAATTCTTCCCTCTGCTTCTTTCGCTTTTCTGCAATCTCTTGCCGCAATGCGTTTATTTCATTTTCCCTGTTTTTGAGTGCGCGCAGCCTTTTCACATTCCTGGCTACATCTTGTAATGAGGAGACAATATCCTTCGCGCTTTGAGCATCAAGATTGGCCGGGATCAGCGCGATCTGATGCATTGGTGTAAAAGGAACAGGAGAGGTCTGGCTAGGAAAGCTAACGTCCAGTTCCATCAGTTCGCAGCAGCTCTTCGCCCAAGCCGCTACTTCCTTAGCCAAGTTGTGTGGCTCAGCTTCGATGGGCTGATTATCATAGGGAGAAAGGGCTGGCCCTGCGTATGTTTGTTGATAAGCGATGATGTAGGCTTGCAACTGTCTCTTCTCCATCACCTCTCCCCTGATTAGTATGGGGTCCTCAAAGGGCATCCCATCGATGGGATTAATCAGGATGACTCGAAACAGCTCCCGGACTTTTGCGATGGTCTTATCTTTGAATTCCTGAGTTAAGATTTCATCGTCGCTAGCGGGCCACACGATCTCCTCTTCCCATTTTCTGAGTGCTTTTGAAAGTCTGTCGCTACTATTGTATTTTTCCATTAATTTCTTCAGCTCTTTAACCTTCTCAATGGTCTCTGAGCCCAGGTTCCGCAACCTTAAAAGCAATGGGATCACCGGTTCACCCAATCTATTATCAAATGAATTTGTGGTTATTGTACTAACCGAAGACATATCAATTACCTCTTATTTTTATTTGCTAGTTACTTAAATTACTTACTAAGTCAACAATAATAATCGAATAAGAGGAATTAAAATCAGGGTAGAATCTACCCTAAAAGCGGTATATCTGAAAAAGAATTTGTCCAACTCCATTGCGCGCCTAAAAGCTTCATTGACGGCACTATGTAGAGTAGATTGGGTAAATTCCTCGGTAGTTTGTTTGGCTGAGTACAAAATTAGCCCCTTTTCGTATTTTGGGCTTGATTTATTAGCGAGAATAGATTGAAGCACCCAATGGATTTCCGATGCTTTTTCGGCACCCTTTTGTGATTCACAAGAACTTATGATCTTTTGAAACTCTTCAGGAGAGGGAGGATTTTCCTGCAAATCATCGACTAAAGTTTTTCCCTCCATATCAGTAGCGCTAAGTGTTTCGTGAAGACTGAGAGTGACGCTTGTCAAAAGGGCAGTGAAAGCAGAAATCATTTTTCTTTCGTAACTACATCGAGCCAATGATTTTTTGGTTTGTGGATGCTTCCAACGCAATAATCTCCGATCATAGTTTACAACACCGAGGAAATAGAAATCTCTCCTCTCCTCAAGACCGTTAAGCATAATTTCATCGATGATTGCCGGCATATCAAAGACCTTGGGATACTTTTCCATTGTTTCTAA
>JABDDC010000019.1 GCA_013287815.1 Chlamydiota bacterium | reverse complement strand
AAATATCTTGCTTATACTTTCTTGGCAACCTGTTTATTATTTAATTCATGCGGGTTTTGTCAAGACAAGTTTTACCGCTACAGCGTTCCCTCCAATGACTATCAAGATATCAGTTCTCCTTTTCCCGAAGAAGAAAAGATCAATCGGCAACATTCAGAAAACATTACAACTTATACAGGCACCAGCATACCTCCAGGCATTAACGATGGGTACAATGCAACCCCAGGGGGCTACTATAATAGTATGGGCGAAGAAGTTACGAGAGAGGGTAATCAAGTCAATAAGTAAACAAAAATCCTAACCTAGGAGGTCAATATGGAAAAAAGTAAATTAGTTAAAATGGCAGTATCGGCGTTAGTGCTAGCATCTGCAATCTCAACTGCACCTGTTTCAGGTGAACAAGTATTGCTTGCTGCGGCCAGCTGTGCCTCTCCAAGCTCTTATACTACATATTCTTATGATCAATATCCTAATTCATATTCTAGCGATGATCAAGGTGCTTATCAAAGACCAAGAAGAATGTATAGCCGTGGCCAGGCAAATTATCAAGATGATCAGAATTATTCTTCCGGACAGCCTGCTCAATCCTATTGGAGCAATTCAGATCAAGGGTCTTCGCAAAATAACAATCAAAGAGGTTTTGCAAGAGAGCAAAGAATGTCCAATAATAATCAAAATCAAAATTGGGCAAGCGACAACCAAGCTAGCCAGGCTAACCAAAATCCAGGCAGCAGTGACTGGTCTAGCAATAGCAATCAGAACGCCAATAGCAGCCAAGCCAATCAGGGTAGCTGGACCTCTAACTCTAACCAAAACCGTTCTAACGGTTCTTTAGAATCTAGAGGATCTTGGGAATCAACTCAAAGATAAGAAGACTTTACGACAGGGGGCATAGGGCCCCTTGTCATCAGTATAAAAAAACAAAGGAAAATTATGGAAAAGCAAAATAAATTAGCAAAATTGGCTTTAGCCGGTTTACTATTAGCCGCTACATTACCAATGAGCGCAGAAGCAACAGTAGCAAATGGAACATTGTTGGCAGCAGCAGGCTGCGCAGCTCATGGATGTGCTAGTTCTAACCCAGCGCCTAAGAAAAGCACTGATAGCAAAGATTTAGCCGATAATTCTGATAACTACCCAGGAGCAAGCAGCAGCTCAAGCTATAATTCAAACCAGACCGGTATGAATCAGGGCCAGAACCAAAACCAAAATCAGAATCAGGCTCAGAAGAACAACTACAGCAGCTCTCAGCGCAATCCACGCGGATATTACATCTCTGATGCAGATGATAGCACATCAACATCAGGCTCAAGCACCAGCATGCAAAACAGCAAGCCAAGCGCGAACCAAAACAAAGATCAGAGTCAGGCTGCTCAGAAGAGCGACTACAGCAGCTATCAGCGTAATAATTCACGCGGATATTACATCTCTGATGCAGATGATAACACATCAACATCAGGTTCAAGCACCGGCATGCAAAACAGCAAGCCAGGCGCGAACCAAAACAAAGATCAGAGCCAGCCTGCCCAGAAAAGTAGCTACAGCAGCTATCAGCGCAGTCCAAGCGGATATTACATCTCTGACGCAAATGACAGCATGTCTACAACAAGCCCTAATACAGGCATGCAAGACTACAATACAAACCGCAACTTCAGCACCAGCCCGTCATACAATGATTCTGATGCCAATGCAGCGGCTAATACAATGATGATGACAAAGAGCCAACTGATGTCCCAGCTCAGCCCACAAGGCAAAGCTATTTTCAATAGCCTGGACACAGAAGGCCAAGCTTTGGCGCTTAAATTGGCAAGCAGCGATACTTATTCCGATAAGAATCTTGCTGTCAAAGAAGCACAGAGAAAGACGAACGAACAGCGTGGAATGTCCCACTAATTGTTTGGGAGATAGGAGGAGCTTCAAAATTCTGAATTTTGCGGCTCCTCCTATCCCATTATATGTTCCATAAGTCCCATACCGACCGGTTAATCATAAACTCTTAATGTCACAAATAGATGGCTCAAAAACAGAAATCATTCCCCAATCTTGGGATCGGCATCGGACTAAGGCCACCTCATTACGATGACATATTCCGTTTACAACCGAATATTGACTGGTTTGAGATCATCAGTGAAAATTATATGGTCGAAGGGGGTAAGCCCCTCGAAGTCCTGGATAAAATCCTGGAACGCTATCCGGTAGTTCAGCACGGCGTGACGCTAGCCATTGGCAGCGCAGCTCCGCTTGATTACGAATACTTAAAAAAACTAAAGGCCTTGACACGCCGCACTAAGACACCTTGGGTCTCGGATCATCTGTGCTGGGGAAAGGCGCCCGGAGCGCACTATCACGATCTTTTGCCCCTTCCCTATACTAGGGAAGTAATCGACTACATTGTAGAGAGGGCTAAAATCGTGCAAGACTATCTGGAACTCCCTTTCGCTCTGGAAAATCTCTCTTCCTATGTCGCTTTCACGCAGGATCAGATGACAGAGTGGGATTTTTATGGTACCATTGTCGAGCAGGCAGGCATTTTTATGATGCTCGACGTGAACAATATTTATGTTTCGAGCCGCAATCACCGGTTTGATCCAAAGACCTACTATGAAAATATACCGATCGATCGGGTGATCCAGATCCATCTGGCAGGGCATCAAGACCATGGCGACTATTTGCTTGACACACATGATCATCCTGTTCGAAATGAAGTGTGGGAACTTTATGCAGATATTTATCCTCTAACCGGAGGGGTTTCAACCCTTTTGGAATGGGATGATAATCTATTGAGTCTTGAAGAGACCTGGAAAGAAGCTTTGAAAGCGAAAGAATTTCAAACAGGGATAAAAAATGAATAGTACTATCTTGCAGATTCCGGAAGAGCTCATGTATACCCAAGAGTGGTTTGCCGGCGTTATCACGCAACGTTTGGGCGACAAAGACCGGATTAATCCGATCTCGCCTGACGGTGGACTGATTGCCGAAGAGGCTGCCCGGTATATTGTCCCTAACGAAAAAATGAGGCCTCATCAACGGATCCAGATTTATAATCAGCAATACTGGTGGCGCCTTCTCAACACCATGCATACCAATTTTCCCTTTGTCACCCGTCTTTTTGGCTATCAGGCTTTTAATGAGGAGATCTCCATTCCATTCCTGCTTGACCACCCTCCCAGCACATGGATGCTGAGCTATATTGGTGAACAATTGCCTGCCTGGATCAAAGAAAAATATAAAAAATCGGACTCCCCACTTATTCAAAACGCGGCCATGCTGGATTGGGCATTTACCGCCAGCTATATTGCGCCGCAAAGTCCGCTGCTGGATCTCAGTACCTTGCAGCAAGGGGGTGACCCGGCTCGGTTTCTCTCCGCGACATTATATTTGCAGCCCCATATCCAACTGTTCAAATGGGACTACAATCTCATTGCCTTCCGCGAGAAGTTCATGGAAAAAGATGTAGACTACTGGACCAAACAAAGCTTTCCAAAACTGTCAAAGCTCAAAGGCTGTTTTCTTCTCTATCGCACCATAGGCAATGGCATCTCATATAAGGAAATCTCGTCTGCGGAATATGATTTGCTTTCTCTTTTTAAGCAAGGTACCACTCTTGAGGATGCTTTCGGGCAAGTCGAAAAAGACGAAGTTCTCTACAACGAAGTTGCTGCCAACCTGCAAGCATGGATCCAATCTTGGACGCAGATGGGTATCCTCTCCCAAGAAGGGACCTATGGGACGAATGGGACTTAAGGGACAATTTGTCCCATATGTCCCTTTCTCTGGCTAGAAATAAACGCCAATTCCGGCGCCGGTCTTAACCCCACTGAAGTTAAGACGCTTTCTCGACAGTTCATCGTGAGCAAACCTGACACGTTCGGTGATGTAGTAGTCGGCAAAGAAATCAAAAAATGTGCATTTTCCTAGCGAATAGCGGTAACCAATTTTGAGAATGCCTCCTACGCTATTTTTGTAGACATAGCGTTTATAGGGATTCGGCCCCAGGTCATAATCGTGGAATTCGCTTTGGTTTCTGACTGTGATCAGGGTATAACAGATGCCGATACCAACGTACGACTCTATGCACGAATTAAAGCGGTAGAAATGTTTAAATCCGATGGTAAGAGGCGCAATATGTGCTTTGGTTCCATTGTGGAAATTTTTAGGAATCCCATGGTGGATTATTTTAGGAAAGGAGGGAAGATTCCCTTTTTTATGTGCCCAGTCGACAGACATGAAGATTTCCGAATTATTATGAAAACAATGCTTTCTAGAAATTTCAAACTGATAATCTATCCATCCACCTGAAAAAATATCCCTCACCTGCTTAGAGGTCGGATGGTAGTAAGCGACGCGGACGTCCATCCGCCAGTCTGTAGTTGGAAGTAGAGATCTTTTTTCATCCTCATCATCATCGCATTGCGCATTGACAAACATGGCAGGTAGCATTAAAACTAGTAGCAGTAAAGCAAATTTTTTCATATGAAACTCCGAAAAATCAATTGATGGAAGTAATGTATAGTGCGGGGCGTTGAAATTTTGCGTTTTACGCCGTGTGAAAGCTCTCGCGGTTCGACGATCGTCAACTGGTTAATATTTATAATATGAACCCGTTGGCGATCGACGAACCCCGAGGTTTTGACACAGCGGAAAACGCAAAATTTCAATGACCTGCACTATAAATCTCAAGGGGATAATAATCAATAAAAATTCCCTTCACTCCTATCCTCTAATCAGTTATGTTATCCCTATGCAGAGAAGAAAACATGATCACCTTGAATGGCTGGAGTTTGATATCTTATCAGATATCCCTAAGCTACACCATGCAGTCATTTTGCGCCAGGGAGTAAGCGGCCCTTCTTCATCCGATAAGATGATAGAAGATGAAGGGTTTAAACAGGATCAACTACAAGGGATACAGCGTCAGCTACAACATCATTCTAAAAGGATGGTCAGGGGGATAGGTTGCCATCAAGATAAGATTGCCCTAGTCGATGGAGCTTCTTCTGCTGAAATCCCGCTTCATGATGGGTTGATGAGTGCCATACCCGGGCATACCCTGATAATGAAACATGCCGACTGTCAAATTGCACTCTTTTACGATCCTGTCCGACATGCTGTCGCCAATGTACACTCCGGCTGGCGAGGCAGTGTAAAAAATATTTACGCTAAAGCTATTGATCAGATGCATGCCAAATTCGGATCAAAGCCGGCTGACCTATTAGTTTGTATTTCGCCTAGTTTGGGTCCGGATAACGCCGAGTTCATCAATTATGCGTCGGAGCTGCCTGAGGAATTTTGGCAGTTTCAAGTTAAACCCCTTTATTTTGATTTTTGGTCCATAAGCGAATGGCAGCTACAAAATGCCGGCATCTTACCACACCATATCGAGATTGCCCGACTCTGCACCTATTCCAATCCACACGATTTTTTTTCCTACCGCCGTGACAAAACCATCGCCCGGCAAAACGCGACATATATTACTTTAACCTAGGTTTAACCTAGAAAGGGGTGTCCCTTGGTAACAATGCGCTCTCTACTTCTCTTTTACTTTTTTCTTGGATCAGATTTATACGGAATTAGCAAAATTATGGAAGAGCCTGCTCGTTATAAAAACCAGCAGGTAGAAGTAAGAGGTTTTTTATATCAGAATCTGGAGGGGGGGCTAGTGCTTCGCTCCGAGCCGGGATTAAAAAGCTGTTGTGTTAACAAGGATAGCAGTCAGATTGCCATTAGAAGCCAAGAGATGATTGAACCTTCTCTGCAAGTCAAGACATTGACCGGCATATTCAATATCGAAAAAGCTGGAGCCTTTGTATTGGACAATGCACAGGAAAAAACAGAGGGGAAATTCCCTTTTTGGTTTGTTGGTGTAGCTGTTTTTATAGTCTTTTTATCCCTATTGTCCTTTGTCCTTAAATTAACCGATAGTTTCACATAGCTGAAATGTATTCGTTTGCAGCTTGACATATCTGGGCCATCACCTCGCCTACCAGATTTTTTAAAGATGACTAAGAATTTTACATTGTTATGGCCGACTGTTGGTTTCTTTTCATTATCACTGCTCAGCTTTTCGATGCTTTCATTAAGCTTAAGGGAAATTCCTTTAGGCACATCTTATGCCGTCTGGACAACTATAATTTATCTCTTTTTCAAAAGCACTTTCGGGATAGTTTCACCAAACAAGCGTTCAGCCTGAAGGCGGAACTTTTCGGTGTCGTCGGAGACGTAGTAGGTGCATTCACGTTTTTGAGAGGATGCCTGCAGGTTGCACTGAAGAAGTGTTCTACAAATTTTTTCTGCGCAGGTGGCGGCCGAGTCGACCAACATCACACCCGGTCCCATCTCATCCTGGATGAGTTTTTTTAAAAATGGGTAGTGGGTGCAGCCAAGGAGGATGGTGTCGATCTTTTGGTTTTTCAAAGGTTGCAGGTATTCCTGAACGATCAGTCTGGTGGCCGGGTGGTCGAAGAAATGCTCCTCTACAATTGGGACGAACAACGGACAGGCAATGGCGCTAACAGATGATTCCGGCAGTAACTTCTGGATGGCTTTTTGGTAGGCTCCAGACTGGATTGTCGCCTTCGTTCCAAGGATAGCAATATGCTGGTTCCTGGTAACCGCCGCCGCTTTTTCAGCGCCCGGTTCGATCACACCGATAATCGGAATATTAGAAAGTTCCTGAAGATGCTGCATGGCCAATGCATTGGATGTATTGCATGCCACGACGAGCAATTTGATCTGTTGCTTCAGCAAAAACTTGGCGTTCTCCAAACTGTAACGGATGATGGTGCTGCTGCTTTTGCCTCCGTAGGGCACCCGTGCGGTATCACCGTAGTAGATCAGGTGTTCGTGCGGAAGCAATTGTTTGATGGCATGCATCACAGTCAAGCCCCCGACGCCTGAATCAAAAATGCCTAAGGCTGCAGACATATTATTCTGGGATTTTAAGAGTTTGTCCGACATTGATTCTATCGGATGCGAGATTGTTAGCTTCTTTAAGTCCCTTGACAGAGATTCGATTTATTTTGGCGATCTTCTCAAGGCTGTCTCCCGGTTGCACTTTGTACGTGCCGGCAAGCGCGCCGCTTCTGATCGCTCCTATTTCTTTGTTGGAACTCTCTTTGACCTGCAGGATTTCCATCAACGATTTCAGGGCTGCTTCCAGGTGTTTGATATGATCGTTTTGGGCGGTGACGATCTGTTCGAATTCCGACATCTTCAGTTTGTACTGGTTGAGGACGCCGACAGAATCGTTGGCCTGGTTCTGCAATTGCTTTAAATCGGATATAACCCCCCTCAAGGAATTGTCAATGGGATGGATCTTACCTTCGAGGCTCATGGATGTGGAGCGGATATGGTCCCTGCCCTGCTGCAACTCATCGGCGAGCTGCTGGCGGATGACCTCTAGAGAAGATTCCTGGTTTTGCAGCTTCTCTTCAAAAGTCCTGATCTCAACCTCGTGATTTCTCACTTCATTTTTGATGTCAGAAACGTTAGCCCTCAGCTGACGAATGGCATCGTCAGGGGATGCACGTCCCTGATAGGATTGCGCTGCCGCCAAGAGGGGCAGCGCAATGATCAAAAGCAAACAAGGAAAATATTTAGCGGACATAGACCTTAAACTCGGCGCGACGGTTTCTAGACCAGCCTTCCTCATGACTTTCCATTACAGCAGGACGGTCTTTTCCGTAAGATACTGTAAAGATGTTGTCGGGATTGACTCCATCGCTAAGCAACGTATTGCGGACAGTATTGCTGCGGCGCGAGCCGAGGGCGAAGTTGTAGCTTTGCGGACCTCTCTCATCTGTATGCCCTTCAATAAACGCATAGACGTTAGGATGGCGACGCATATAATCGGTGATGTTACGCAGAGTCTGCAAGTTTCTTTGACCTTTGATCAGGCTGCTGTCGTATTCGAAGTAGATGCTTTGGAAGATCGGTGCCAGTTCAGGGTTGGTGCTCGGATCGCGAAAGGCTTCGATGCCCGGGATCGAGCTGCCAGGTTCGCCTGGAGTCTCTCTTGGCTGACGAGACATCTGCGGAGCGTTGGCCTGGTCACGGAGAGGGACAAAGTCGGTATCAACTTGTTGCGAATAGTCGCAATCTTCGAAGTTCCCTTCAGGAGCAGAAGATTCGTCGTCGATGCACTCGAAGTCATCGCGGTAGGCCTGGCGAGAGTAACCTGAGTCACCCGCTAAAGCACCTACAGAACGTCCCATATGGCGTCCGGCAGATTTAGTATCTTCCCATACGTCGGATCCTGTTCTCGAACAACCTTGAAAGGTTATCGCAGTGCCAACTAGGACGATTAATTGGATAAATGAATATTTTTTCATGATATACCTCAGAAGTAAGTCTAGGAGTGTTTTTTACCGAAGTTGAAGTCTATCATAACCCTTTCATATTAGCAAAAAAAAAGATGTTTTTATCATTACTTATTCATTTATAGACGGTTAGGTAATAATAAAAAGTGACTAATGGAACCTGTAGGACCTATGTGACCCATGTGACCCATGGGACTTTGGGGACTTAGAACAAAAAAATTCATCCTTCATCTTTACCTCGGTTCCCAGTTGGGGAAGCGCTTGTCGCCTATGTTGTAGGTAATTTGCGTTGCTTCCGGCTGATTGAGGTTGATCCGGTACAGCTGGCTGTCTTTGTCCTTGTCGGCTGAGTTGAAGACCAGGTGGAGACTATTGGGTGCCCATGAAGGATTTTCCTTGTTGCCCTGACCCGAGGTCACTTGTGTCTCCTGTTTGGTGGCGAAGTCATAGATCCAGATTTGCCGGTCATCGCTGGAGCGTGCGCAGAAAGCCAGTTTGGTCCCATCAGGAGACCAGGCAGGGGCTGAATTTTCCCTATTGCGTCTACTGATCAGTGTAGGTTTGATATTATTGAGGCTGGTGCCGGCTTCCGGTATGTCGATGACATAAATTTTTGGGCCGCCATCTTTATTGGATACGAAGGCAACTTTATTACCATCGGGGCTGAAACAAGGAGAGCCTTGGGTGGCTTGCAAAGCAGAGAAAATCTGCTGAGGCTTGCCGATGGCACCTGTCTCAGGACTGAAATTTTGGATAAACAGATCCGGATTTCCCGTTACATCGCTGATGAAAGCGATTTTATCCCTTTGCAGTGAAACAGCCGGCATTAGCTGGCTTCCTTTCATCTGGACGACTCGTTTTCCCGTCGTATCTTTGGTTGATGCTGCGTAGATCTTTGGCTGACCAATCTTATAGGAGACGTAGAGGAATCCGCCTGTGACGAATCCAGGTTTTGGCGGGATGTATACGGGAGTAATGTTATAGGTTTTTTCTTTGGTGACCTGGCGGGGGTTGGCGCCATCGTAATCCACTTCCCAAATTTCAGAGACGCCGTCGACCGCTTTATTCTTGACTGCGAAGATAACCTTGGTGGAAGAGATGCCAGGTTTTCCAAAAAAGGCCTTGTGGATGGTGTCTGCGAGACGATGAACACTTCGTCTGTCTTGCACCGGGTCTCCGGACAATGTAATTTTCTCCGAGCTTTTGAGGCTTTGATTTTGGACGTCGAACATATAGGCGGAGAGGGTATTTCCATCAATAGCCGGCTTGACGACATAATAGATATTTTGGCTTTTCCACCCTTTTTGACCGCCCATATTATTAGCAGAGGCCATTTCATCTTTTGCCGGATCTTGTTTCGCCACAAAGGTAGATCCATTATGACCCAAGTCATACGAAAGAACATCTCCCATTTTCTGAACATAGTCGTCGCCCAAAGTAGAACCGGAAGCGCGCATTTGAGTCATGTAGAGTGGCTCCAGCGAACTTTCTGTCGCCAACCGCACCACGATCTCTTCTTCAGCCGCCAAATTAAAAACCGCTACACTACAAAATATCACTATAAATTGCTTTAACATATCCCTGTCCTCATTTTTGACCTCGTTGAACCTAGAAACGGCGATTTCACGAAAGGCTATTGCGCGACTTACCTTAGCAATTTCTACATACTTGCGCGTTGTCAAACCCCCTTCGAATTTTCCTTTGCCCGCATTAAGCAAGACATTAACAACTTTTCGCTGTCGATCAGGTTAGATGGAACAGCTTCGAAATGGACAACTTCTTTGCCTATCTGATCAGAATCCCAGGTAAAATTAGGCCATTCGGCCCGCTGCCATATCCATTTATTTAATTGCTTCATATATTGAAGCGATTATTGCAAATATCTGCTTCAGTAGCAATAAAAAAACTGAAAAAAGAATTTAATCGCTTCATATTTTGAAGCGATTGAGCAAAATTCTATTCATCATTGTGCAATGTCAACATAAACGTATATTGTTCCGCGCCGCTGAAGTAGCTGCCGAAGGGGGAAAAGCTTAGAGAAGGCAAGGTTTTCTCAATATACTTCTTATTTTTGTCGCTTAGGCTAGTCACTTCAATTTGGCCTACCTTTCCATTTTTCAGCAGTGTCAGTTTGACTTTAACGGTGCCGTAGTCAGGTAGTTTCAGTGCTTGTTTCAGCTGCACCGCTAAAGTATCCTGATATTTGATCTCTGCCGATCCCAAAGAGATTGCTCCCATGGCCGGCAGGGCATCGATCTGCAGGCTTTGGATCCGTTGCGGGATGGAGGTGTCTGACAGGCTGATGGTGGAATTCAGGCTCGCCTTATCTTTTGTTTCGCCTAATTTTGCCAGGCTTTCCTTCGCATTGGAGAGCAGTTGTAGCTGATTTTGACGAGACTTCTCTTCGACAGCTGCGATGGCCTGCTGCTTGGCTTTTTCGGCTTCGAGCGCTTTTTTATCCACTTCGGGTTTGGGTTTAGGGGGAGCCTCGGCTTTTTTGACCGGAGCAGGGGTAGCCGGCTTCTTGGGCTGAGCGGGCTTGGCCTCTGCTTTGGGCTTGGGAGGGGTCGGCTTCACTTCCGGCTTCTTGGCTTCCACTTTTTTTGGTTGCGGTGGGGGCGGGGGTGTTGGTTTGGGCGGTGCGGCCTTCTCTGGTTCAGCTACGACAGTCGGAGGGGTTGGCGGAGTCGGTTTGACCGGTTCGGCCTGGACAGGAGCAGGTAGTGGAGGAGGAAGAACGGGGGGTGGCTCAATGGCCGGCACCTGTACAATCACAGCTGTGGAAACAGGCTCCAGCTTGGGATTAAGCTGCACCGTTTTGATCACTACATTTTGCCGGCTTATTTTTTTTGCAGGAGTTGCAAAGGTACTGTAGCTTAGGCCAAAGGCTAAAAAATGGAGGGCGACCACAGCTAAGGCAGAATAAATTAATGCCCTGTCCATCTGTTTTGCAGAGGGTAGATAAGAAGATATTTTAGGCAAAGAATAATACGGTTCCATACCATCTTTTAGGCTGGTTTAAGGATAATATCGAGCTCTGAAAAGCCGGCTTCTTCGGCTGAATTTTTAACGGCCTGATAGGTTCCAAAATGGGCCCTTCTATCATGAAATACCTGTGGATTGACTTTGGGGTAGTCGAACTTGGCTTTCTTTAGCAGGGGTGTCAGTTCTTGCACAGTGACCGTTTGGCCATTAAATTTGACTGTATTGTCTTGCAATACGTGAATCGCGATCGGGCTAGTCTCTTGCACTGACGTAGAAGTTTGCGGGACGTTAGGTCCTTGGGCTAATTCAACTTTGTCCAGTTCCAGCAGGGGGGCGATGACTATAAACATGATCAATATAACGAAAACGACGTCGATCAGCGGTGTTAAATTGATCGTCGGCTCTTCTATCGTATTCATATTCGAAAATGCAATCCGTCTGCGTGTCATTATCCTATACTCCAGCTATTATTAAACACAAAGACACAAGGCCGCAATACGTGATTAATTAAACACAGAGACACAGAGGCACAGAGAAGGACGCGATATGAGAAAAGTGGAAGAGATATTAAAGAAATTTGTGATAATTTTATTTTTCTTTTATGCTTAATCATTGTTCTTCTCTGTGACCTCTGTGCCTCTGTGTCTCTGTGTTTAATATTTTAGCGTCTTTATGTATTGCAACAATCTAGCCATCTACCCGACGATATTGCAATTCTACATTAGCCAGAATGTCGTTTGAAAAGCCTTCCATATCCGTCGAGAAATCCCTGATGCTATTTTTCAGGTAATTATAGCCTATTAGAGCGGGAATGGCGTCGATTAATCCCAGTACCGTCGTTGCCAGGGCCATTGAAAGCCCTCCTATGACCATATCGTGATTTTGTCCTAACATTTCCGAGAAAGAGGTGAGGATGCCCCATACCGTGCCCAATAGGCCCAGAAATGGTGCCAAGGCTATCGTAGTAGAGAGGATATAGAGGTTCTTGTCCAGATTTTTTATTTGTCCGGCCACCTGAGTAGCCATGTGGGAGGCTAGGTAGTCGATATCACTGAGCGAGAGAGTTGCCGGGGCATTCGGCCCATTCTTTTGAAAATGGCGGTTTTTAGCCATCACATCGAGGGCCTGCTTCTTAAGGACTTTATAAATATCGACGAAGGGATTTATCCCTTTTTTAGAGAGGTGATCGCACTCGAGATTGAGGGGATTGTTTTTCTGCAGCTGGAAAGCTTCATAAAACCGCTGGGCCGACTTCTTAGCCTGATGGGTAATCCATAATTTATGAATAATGACTACCCAGCTGACAATTGATAATCCGTAGAGGGATATAAAAATTAATTTTCCTAGAGTGTCTGACTGTGAAAACGCCTCGAAGAAGGGATTGCCGGCTAAAATAATGGGGTTTACAAACATTGTTAAATCCTGTATAATACTTATAAAATTTTAAATTGATAGTTAGTTAGTGCTTAAGAATCTAAAAATTAAGATAAAAGTAAAAGAACGGGCCCTATTTGTCAATAGAGCTTGCATTAGGAGGGGAAAATTGTTAATAATGGTCGGTTACTTAAGGATTAATGAATGACGAGATTGATTCGCGTCCTATTACTTGCATGCTTATTATTACCTCTACACGCCTTTGCCTTTGGAGGAAAATCTCATGTTAAGGTTGAGCTTATCCAGGAAGAAGAGACCATTCAGCCGGGGCACCCCTTCTGGGTGGCGATCCATCTGACCATGGAAGATGGCTGGCACGTTTACTGGAAAAATCCGGGCGATGCCGGTATGCCCTTAAAAGTAGAATGGCAGCTCCCTTCCGGTTTTGAAGCCGGACCTTTGCAATGGCCCTTTCCTGAGAAATTCACCTTGGCTGACATGGTTGGCTTTGGCTATGCAGGTGAAGTTACTCTGCTAAGTCAGATTACCCCTCCTAAAGAATTGAGCCCGACTGAAATCTCGCTTGCCGCTAAAATCAATTGGCTGGTCTGTTCCGACATGACTTGCCAGCCAGGTTCAGCGCCTGTTAGCTTAACCGTTATAGCATCTGAGAAATCCCCCAGCTTAAAACCAGGCACTGCCCCAATCTTCCAGGCAGCTAGGGCTAAAATGCCCAAGTCGCACGTCGTTGCTAAAACGATTTGGAAGGATGGCACGGTCCAGCTGGAAATGCCTGAAGTCGAGCGTGGCTCCAAGGCTGATCCAATCGTAGGTGTCTACTTCTTCCCGGAGCAAAAGAATGTGATTGATCCGAGTGTGAATCCGACTGTTGTCCCCGATAAAGAACTTTGCTTAGTAAATATGAAGGGTGTCGGCGTTAAAGGGCATCAATTAAAAGGTGTTTTAGTACTCCATACTCAAAAAGGGTCGACGGAACAAGTAGAAGCTTTTGATATCGATTGCCCGATCCAGAGCGACGATGAGCTTGTAGCCTATACCTCCATCGGAAATGAATTGGCTGCAATTGCCCCTGGTAACTCCTTTGCCTTTTCAGGCGGGGTTGGCTATGCCTTGCTGCTGGCCTTTATTGGAGGTATGATTTTAAACCTGATGCCTTGTGTGTTGCCGGTTCTGTCATTCAAAGTGATGAGCTTTGTCCATATGTCCGGTAAAAGCCGTTCCTTGACCATCAAGCATGGGGTGGCATTCTCCTTTGGCGTCCTCCTTTCCTTCTGGATTTTAGCCACCATCATGCTTGTTCTGCGCGAATATGGACAGGCTGTAGGGTGGGGATTCCAGTTGCAGGAACCTCTCTTTGTCGTTGTTTTGGCATCAATACTCTTCCTGTTTGCCTTGAATCTGTTCGGCGTCTTCGAATTAGGACTCGTCGTGGCCTCATGGGCGGGGCAAACACAAGCTGAGACCTCGCAAAAATCACCGGGCTATACCTCATCCTTCCTGAGCGGTGTTTTGGCTACAGCAGTGGCAACTCCTTGTACCGGACCCTTTTTAGGATCAGCTGTTGGTTTTGCCTTCACTCTCCCGATCGCCCAGTCGCTCCTCATTTTCACCAGCCTTGGACTCGGCATGTGCTTCCCATACCTCTTATTAGCCATCTTCCCCCAACTGCTCCGCTTTATCCCTAAGCCGGGCGCCTGGATGGAAATATTTAAACAGCTAATGGGCTTTGTCATGCTGGCTACAGTTCTATGGCTTTTGTGGGTTTTCAGCGCACAAACAGATAACTTGTCGCTGATTTGCCTGCTGGCCGGATTTCTTTGTTTCTCGATCGGCGCCTGGGTCTATGGCAAGGGATCGCAGCCCTCCTCCACCTTTCCTAAGCGGATGGCTGCCTATGCTTTGGTGGCCCTGATTGCCTTTGCCGGTATCGAAGCGATCATTTTCCCTAGAGCCAATTGGTACAAAGAAAACAGTGCTATTGCCATGAATGACGAATGGCATGGATGGGAACCCTTCTCCCCAGCCCGCGTAGCGGAACTGCGCGCGCAAGGAAAACCAGTCCTCATCGATTTCACAGCCAAATGGTGCCTCATCTGCCAGGCCAATCACCTGGTACTGACCTCTGAAAGCGTCAACCACCGCCTGGATCAGGCAGGAGTCGTCAAGATGAGGGCCGACTGGACAAAAAATGATCCGGTCATTGCCGCGGAATTGAGCAAACTTGGACGCAACAGTGTTCCCCTTTATGTTCTCTATGGATCGGGCGGCAATAAAGAGCCTCTCATCCTTCCTCAGGTTTTAACTCCTGACGTAGTCCTCAGTCATATTGACGAGGCGATTTCCCACGATGAGCTTGTCTTAAATTGAGCAGGCATTTTACCGATTCCCACGCCCATCTAAGCAGCGATAAGGTTTTTCCCGCTATCGATGCCATCCTCCAAAGAGCCGCTGAAAGTAACGTCAGATCGATCGTCAACATCTGCACCGATATCCCATCTTTACAAAAAGGACTTTCCCTTATCGAGAAATATCCATGGGTACACCACACTGCCGCCACCACACCGCACGATGTAGAAAAAGAGGGTGAAGCCGTTTTCGATACTATCGCAGCCGCAGCCCGCAATGGCTCTTTGGTAGCCGTGGGGGAGACGGGACTGGACTATTATTACGAACATTCCAACCGCGCAGTCCAAAAGGATTTCCTGCGCCGCTATCTACATCTGGCCCTTGAATGCCATCTGCCGACCGTCATCCATTGCCGCGAGGCCTTTGCCGATTTTTTCGAAATCCTCGATGCCGAATATCAAATCAATCAAAGGCATGCTCCAGGAGTGCTCCATTGCTTTACAGGCACTATGACGGAAGCGGAACAAGTGATTAAAAGAGGTTGGATGCTTTCCCTCAGCGGCATCGTCACCTTCAAAAAAAGCACAGTGCTGCAACAAATCGCCTGCGAAATTCCCCTCGACCAGTTATTGATCGAGACCGACACCCCTTACCTAGCCCCCCAAAGCCATCGCGGCCAGCCCAACGAGCCTGCATATCTGGTTGAGACCGCCGCCTTCATTGCCCACCTCAAACAAATCCCCATCGAAGACCTTGCCCGCCACACCACCCTCAACGCCCAGAAGCTCTTTCAGCTAAAGGATGAAGGGGAAGAGTGAAGGGGAGCGCACTCCCTTTATCAGCTACTACTACAGAAATATTTTTTAAGAACGTTGCCTATCCGGCTTCTGAGGGGTATTTTTGGCAAATTGGGCAGCGTTGTTCTTTCAAGTGGAAGCGGTACACATTCGTTTTTTTTACTTTTCCACTTCATATGACATTGTTGATATTTGGCAAGCTGATCTTCTAATAGTGGTGTTAACAGCTTGCTGTTGACCACGCTTTCGATGCTGTCATGGTATTCCGGTTTAAGGCTATGCCTATCTTCATCCGGAAAAAGAGCTGCTGAATTTGAAAAGCAAATACATGCAATGCCTAAATTCTTTATGTCTTCACCACAATCAGGAGTGATAACCTGCTTCCCTTTAAAATTATAGCCAATCACAACCCTATCATTGGTCATGATCCTGATTCCTTCGCCATGGAATACCCCTTTGATAAATTCACCGATGATGACATCGCCATTAGGGTAGATCCTAAAGCCATCTCCATGCAGTTTATTGTTACAAAAAAAACCTTCTTCGTATACCTGCTGTTTGTCCGTATTAAATTTATGCTTGAATTTGATCCCTTCTCCCGCTAGGAATTTTTGACCATTGACCTCTACAAAATGTCCTGCTCTTTCTGTTCCACTGATAGAAGTCACCACTTCGATCATTTCACTTTTTTTATAGCTTAGCAGTACTTGAATAGCAGTTGACTGTTCATTCTCTTCTGAAAAGCTTTCGAGGGCCTTTCCTGGTGTGGGCAAATGAGAAGAGATATCCTCATTTTCTAGTTGGCTGAGGTTGCGCCATTCCCGCCCATTAGAATTAGTTGATTCTCCCTCGCTGGTCGTTGAATAATAAAAAGCCTTAGAACGTAAGTTGAGCCCTTTTTTTTTGGGGGGATGCTTCAGACAAGACTTAGCCGGGGACTTACTTAAATCTGGATGAAAGGGTCCCTTGACATCCTGACCATGGACAGAAATAGCAACTGGATAGACGGTAGTCATGTTTTTTTTCTTCCTGTGTATAAATCGGATCATGCGGTTTATAAAATTAAAGGCAAGAAGAATGATCCTGGAACAGTATGTTTATGAAAACTGTATCACCATCTTCATATAAGGATTGTCAAGGCGAGCGGGAGACATATAGGTGGAAAATAAATTTGAAGTTGAGCTTAACAGGTATTCGCCTGATGTCTGGCGGGTATAAACCTTTGTCCTGATTGATCCAAATGCTGCAGGGATGGGCTGGGTAATTTTTTCCTTCTTCATCTTTTTGATGTAGTCGAAATACATTTCAGCTTCCTCATAGCTTTCAAAAACGACGATATCCCTTAATTCCGTTTTGCTGCTATGCTGTCCGGCCTCAAATGCATGATTAGAATTATATTTAACGCCTTCCAGGCGAAAGACACCCATGACAAAGGTTCCAATCATCACCTCGCAGTTGGGGGAGAATCTCTTACATTTTTCTCCTGTCAGTAGTCCTTCGACGAATTTGCCTTTCTCGTACGTGCCGTCGGCCCATGTCTTGACTCCTGATTTAAATTCACCTTTTTCAAACAATCCAACCTCTTCAGTGCCCTCAAAAAAAATGCGATGCCCTGCTCCGTCTAGTTTACCATCCTGGTCAATATGACCTTCTTCATAGGTGGTGCTGGATAGCTTTTCTCCGAAAGTCAACAGCCCATTTTCAAATTCCCCTTGTTCGATTACCCCTTTCTTGACTTGAATGAATCCCTTGATATCGATCACCTGGACCCTTTGTTTTCGATAGCCCCTCCCATGAAGTTTATTATTGAGGAAGATCCCTCGTTCTGTTGTGCCATCTTTAAGCACCGATTCGGTGTTCTCTTCGTGTTCCAGACGAGGCGAAGAGGTGCTCGAACGCGGTGAGGACATTAGAGAGCTCACCTTTAAAGAAAACGAGGATGGGGTGTCGGAGGCCGACAACAAGTGTGGAGTATGGGGGGGGTTGGAAGGAGTTGGATTTAAAAACCCGTACCTGGGACTATTCTCAAGGGGAGGAGGAAGCGAGAAATTAAAACGTGCGGAGGTGTCAGGTGTGCTTAAATTTGAACTTGTTTGATTGGAATTAAGCTGGGCGATGGAAGGGATAGCTATCCTTAATGTCTTATCCTCAAATCCACTTTCTTTAAGATCGGATTCTTCTTCGAAAACTGTTCCGGGAAGTCGGATCACCGGCATTCTTGGCATCTGGGCAGTCAAAGAGATCATACATCACCTCTTACAGTTCCTTATATACCAATCCTCCAATTGATTGTAGAAAAATTCGTCTACGCAGCGGGCTTCACATCCGCTTAACAAATTATAGGGTTGTAATCCCGGTACAGAGCTCTGTGCCGGGTTTTCAACCCTATCTACTAGCTACTGACTTCAATCTCCTTTCTCCCATCTCCTATCTCCTATCCACTTTCCTGTTTCCATTTTTCCCGCCATCTGTTATGAATTAAAAATTTCAATAGCAGAATAGCAGTGTGTTTATGGAAAATGTTTATCACGCCCCGCCAATCCCAGGATCCTTTATTTGGAAAAGGGCCCATTCGCTTATGGGATTTTGGCTGGTTTTATTTTTGACTGAGCATCTGTTAACTAATTCCCAGGCTGCTTTATGGATTGGAGATGATGGGAATGGCTTTGTCAGATCGGTTAATTTCCTCAAAAATCTTCCCTATCTGCAAGTCATCGAGGTAGTTTTTTTGGGGATTCCCTTCCTTATCCACGGTGTATGGGGAATCAAGTACATTTTTACGGCACGCTATAATTCGTTTCATACTGACGGATCGGCGCCGGGATTGCCCTATTTCGCGAATAATCAGGCCTTTACCTGGCAGAGGATCACATCCTGGATCTTGTTGTTCGGAATAGTTGCCCATGTCATCCATATGCGATTTGTTGATTATCCGTTGTCATCTGAAATAGGTGCTGAGCATTCTTATATGGTCAAGGTCAATATGGACGACGGCCTTTACACTCTTTCCAAGAGACTAGACTTTGAGATCTACACTCCTAAGAATGTCAGAGAAACTGGTGAAAAGATTACAATGACTAAGACACCGCCTGTAGCTGATATTCCATCTGGTGAGGATTTAGAAATCTTGCAGCAGAGGAACCAGGAATTAGATTGGCTGGCACAGCTGGAGAAAATTCACTTAAAAGAAGATCAGGCTATTGTAGTCGCCAAAAATTTCGGAGTGGCCGAATTAATGGTTGTCCGGAATACTTTTAAAAATCCATTAATGATCATCCTTTATACCGGATTGGTATTGGCCGCCTGCTTCCATGCTTTCAATGGCCTCTGGGCCTTTATGATTAATATGGGGATCACCTTGAATGCCCATTCACAGTATGTCATGCGTATGATAACGGTGGTGCTGATGATTGCTGTTACATTCATGGGGCTGGCAGCCATCTGGGGCACTTACTTGATTAACTTGAAAAATTAGGTTGTTAGTGGAAAAGCATAAAGAAGTTATTGTTGTAGGAGGTGGTTTGGCCGGATTGTCGACGGCTATGCGGCTGGCCGAAAACGGATGCAAGGTCAAGATTGTTTGCGTCACCAAGGTGAAGCGTTCCCATTCTGTTTGTGCCCAAGGAGGCATCAACGCGGCAGTCAATATCAAAGGAGAAGATGATTCCCCACTCAATCATGCCTATGATACCATTAAGGGTGGCGACTTTTTAGCCAACCAGCCTCCTGTCGTAGAGATGTGTCTGGCGGCTCCGGGGATTATCAACTTGATGGACAGGTTAGGATGTCCATTCAACCGCACGCCTGAAGGAAACCTCGATTTCCGCCGGTTTGGCGGAACGCTCTATCACCGCACCGCTTTTTGCGGCGCGTCGACCGGTCAGCAGCTTCTTTATGCATTAGATGAACAAGTGCGCCGTTATGAGACCTTGGGCCATGTCGAAAAATTTGAATCGCACGAGTTCATGCGATTGGTGATGGATGAACAGGGAATCGCCAGGGGAGTGGTCATCATGGACCTCTTCAATCTGAAGTTAAGTGTCCTGAAAGCCGATGCCGTTGTCATTGCCACAGGCGGCGTGGGGATGATTTTTAAGAAGTCGACCAACTCCACCTTTTGCACCGGAGCAGCCAACGGGCGTCTTTTCAAACAGGGTATGTGGTATGCCAATGGTGAATTCATCCAGATCCATCCGACAGCCATTCCAGGAAGCGATAAGATGCGATTGATATCGGAATCGGCCAGGGGTGAAGGTGGAAGGGTCTGGGTCTATGGTGATTCATCTAAAACAATTGAACTGGAAGACGGCAGGAAGGTGCAGTGCGGCATGACCGGAGAGCCCTGGTATTTTCTGGAGGAGCTATATCCGGTCTATGGCAACCTGGTGCCTCGCGATATCGGCGCCCGTGTCGTCCTGCAAATTTGTGAGATAGGTCTAGGTGTCGATGGAGGCAACTCCGTTTATTTAGATGTTTCCCATCTGCCCGAAGAGAAAAAAGAGAAGTTAAGGTCTATCCTTGAGATTTATCAGAAATTCACCGGAGACGATCCCACCAAAGTACCGATGAAGATTTATCCTGCCATGCATTATACGATGGGTGGTGCCTGGGTCGACTGGCCGGCTGCCGATGACCCTGACCGAGATGAAAGATTTCGTCAAATGACCAACCTTCCCGGCTGCTTCAATGTAGGCGAGTCGGATTATCAGTACCATGGCGCCAACCGCCTCGGTGCTAATGCCCTGCTCTCATGTATTTTTGGGGGACTAGTCACCGGCAATGAGGTCAACAGATATATCAATAATCTGGAAAGCTCCTACCATAATACTCCAGCTGAGGTTTATGACGAGGCTATCCAGCAGGAAGAAGACCTGAAATCTAGGATTTTCAGGCGGAATGGCCCGGAAAATATCTATCAGCTGCATGATGAGATGGCCGATCTGATGGTCTCCCATGTGACTGTCAAACGGAATAATAATGACCTGCAGATGACAATGGAGAAGCTCAAAGAAATACGCGAACGTTCTTATCACATCACTTTGCAGGACAAGACCCAGTTCGCCAATCAGGTCTATGCTTTTGCCAATCAGTTCGGATATATGATCGAATTGGCATTGGTGATCACCAAAGGGGCGTTGCTGCGTAATGAATTCCGCGGCGCACATTATAAGCCTGAATTTCCCAAGCGGGATGATGAACACTGGTTGAAAACGACTATTGCCAAATATATCCCCAGAGTTGACGAGCCTGAGATTTCTTATCAGCCGATCGATACCAGGCATTTAAAACCATTCCTCAGGGATTACCTGAAAAAGGGCCACGCCCATCATACGCTTGAGAATATACCTGAAAATATAGTATTACCGGTTTAATATGGCAGAAACATACATTTTAAGCATTTATAGGGGAGAGCCGGGGCATCAGTACTGGGAAGACTTCGAGCTGGAGCTGCAGCCCTTCGCCAATATTATTTCAGCACTGATGCTGATCCAGCGTAATCCCGTCAATACTAAAGGACAAAAAGTCAATCCCATCACGTGGGAAGCTGGCTGCCTGGAAGAGGTGTGCGGCTCATGCTCCATGCTCATCAACAGCTACCCCAGACAGGCCTGCTCGGCTTTAATTGAACCGATCATCAAGGAAACAGGAAACCGCACCATCAAGCTGGCCCCGCTGACTAAGTTTCCTCTTGTCCGCGATTTGATCATCGACCGTTCACGGATGTTTGAAAATCTAAAAAAAGTCCACGCCTGGCTCGATGTCGACAATACCCAAAATTTAGGTCCAGGACCCAAGATCAGCCAGGAAAAACAAAAGATCATGTATTCGCTGTCTACCTGCATGACCTGTGGATGCTGTTCCGAGGCATGTCCTCAAGTCAATGACCACTCGCCTTTCATGGGTCCGGCCCCCATTTCACAGGTGCGACTGTTCAATCTGAATCCGGTCGGCTACACTCAAAAAGACAAACGGCTTCATCCGCTCATGAAACCCGAAGGGATCATCGGCTGCGGCAACAATCAAAACTGCAAGCGCGTTTGCCCTAAAAACATCCCCCTCACCGATTCCATCGCCGCCATGGATCGCGAAGTGAACGTCCAGGCCTTCCAGGACTTCTTCAGCTTTCCTACCGATTAGAAAGATTTGGCTTGAAATAAAAGCATGATAACCAGCCAAATCTAGGAAAAATCAATTATGACACAAGAAAAAATTTTTGGTCGTGAAGAGGTCCAGGCCTAGGGCTGTATTAGACACTAGTTCCGTAGGGACAAACCTCTGTCAAACCCATAGTGAAAAAGCAAAGCATAGCCTGGAAAAGCATAACCGACTGTTTGTTGATAAAGTTCAATTTGAATGGAAACGATGGCGTCCGATGGCAATCTACTTCATTCCTCATTAGAACAGATAGAAGGATATGAAGAGAAAACCTTATTCTTCTTTGATAACATTCATGATATTGTCACCTCATCGGCCTTTTCTGCCTTTAAAATGAATTTCACTGATGGGGCTTCCAAAACCATCCTTTCAATTGCACCCGCCTTCTCTGAAGTATTATGAATTTCTTGCATATTAATATTTGATGTAAGAGAATCTTGGAAAAAAAGGAGTTATATGTTTAAGATTAAGCTGTACCTGATGTTTTTACTATCCTCATTGACATTGCAAAGTGCCGAAATTGTTGATCAGAATCCGGTGGGAGTAATTCAAGGTATAGATTCTTTGATAAGGCATCCGGAAGGAATTGCCTTTTCCCCCTCGGGAGATTTGGTAGCAATTGCCAATTCCGAAGGGGGCAATATTCTCTTTTTTCTTTCATCAGATTGCTGTATATCCTCCTCACAGGTCTCGCCCATTTATGTAATTGACGGTTTAAATTCTCCTTTAGGATATCCACACGACTTATCCTTCTCTCCTGATGGGGAACATCTTGCTGTTGCCTGCCGCGGTAACAACCGGATAATGATCTACAAAAGAAATATCGGGAATGATTTTTACGAACAAGAACCTTTTGTAGTAATCGAAGGAAATCAACTACAGCTTCCGGGAATTAATGCTGTTAAATATAGTCCGACCGGAAATTGTCTTGGTGTCTGCGATGTAGCAGGGCATCAAATTGCATTTTTTCTTTACAATAATGATACCTATGAATCACTTCCTTATCAAGTCATCCAAGCTCCTGAGGATATACTCTACCAACCTGACGGCCTGGCTTTTTCTAGTGACGGAAGACTGCTTGCTGTAACAAGCCATGGGACCCATTCATTGCTTATTTTTGAAAAAACTTCTTCTTCAGAAGGGAAATATAGCGCATCTCCAGTAGAAATATTGAAGGGGGAAGAAACAAACTTCTGCTTCACTCATTCCGTATGTTTTCATCCTCTCGATGATACTTTGGCGGTCTCTAGTGCCGGAGGAAGAAAAACTTTATCTCTATTTAAAAAAGTTTCGGACACTGTGCCGCGCTACTCTATAGTGCCATCTCAAACATTTGAGATCTATAATCCGGAGACCATCCATCTACAACAGTATAATAAAGAAGAAGGTGGAGTTAAAGGCGTTGCCTTTTCTCCTGATGGGAAAATTTTAGGACTGTGCGCACAAGACATGGGCGATCCTTTAAAAAGTATCCTATTTTATACTATTGGAACACGCGAAAGCTCCGGCGGTTAAACCGCGGTAGCTTTGCATGGCGCTATGAGGGGGACGATTGATGTGGATATAGCATCCGGCAGGCCGCAAGACCTTGAAGATGTTAAAGCTTTGGAGAATTTATGAAAAAGACAGTGCAATATTTCACCAAGGAGTATTTAAAGCGATGTAAGGATTTGACGCCTGATCAGATCATCGAATTCCTTGAAAATTATCGCAATCTTGTTGCTAAAGTACCTGAAAAATGTCAACTGATTAGCATGAAGATAGAGCCTTCTCTTCTTAGCGCTTTTAAGCAAAAAGCCGGACTCGAAGGTGCCCATTATCAAACAAAAATAAAACAGCTGATGCAAGATTGGCTACACACTTGAACCTGGAAACGTTATGGTGTCAAACTCAATTTAGCAATTGATTTAATTTAATATTTAATGTATAGTTGTGCTTACTTTAAAAAACAGAAGTCTTTTATGGATAGAAGTTATTTTTCTATTTATATTAATATTTCCTGCTTCCCTTATCAGGGAGCCGAACTCATTGGAATTTAAGTGGTAAGTTACCACTGTGTTATATGCAAAATTTTAAACCTTACCAGCTCATACTTATCCTGATCCCTTTTGTTTTCAGCTTTGCGCTTGGATTAGACATCTACATTCCGATCATTCCGCAGATGACCGAAATATTCCAGACAACTACCCCCCTGGTCCATTTGACCCTAAGCCTATTTTTGTTTTTCACAGGCTTCGGGCAACTCTTTATTGGGCCTCTCTCCGATCAGTTTGGGCGTAAACGTATTTTATATATCTCTGCAGCACTATTTGCCATAGGCTCATTAAGCTGCATCTTTTCTTTGAATATCTATTGGTTGATCCTGGCTCGTGTCGTCTCTGCTATCGGTGCTTGCGGAATGCTTGTCACCTCCTTTGCCCTTGTCAGAGATCTCTATGCCAGCGATACTAATGCCAAGATGTATAGTTTTCTAAACGGCGCTATCGGTATCTCTCCAACTTTTGCTCCTATCATCGGTGGAAACCTTGCTGTTTATTTTGGCTGGCAAAGTATATTCGCTTTTCTTTCATTGATTGGATTCTTATCACTGATCGTGATCTACCTCTTTATCGAAGAGACTCATGGCATAGCTCAACGAGTCAAAATGGACAAAGCTATCTTTAGACGCTACCTTGATATTTTTAAAAATAAACAATTTCTTATCTACGCCTTCATTGGCGGATTTGCTGAAGGTGTCTTTTTCTCGTTCTTTTCTCTTTCTCCATTCATCATTATCGATTTGCATGGCACACCGACTCAAGAATTTGGTTACTATTTTGCCGTCTTCGGAGCTGTGATTGGCCTTGGGGGATTTGTCAGTGGAAAAGTCATTGAAAAATTTGGCATCATGACGACCATTATCTTGGGCATCGCAATGATGTTTATTGGGGGATTTAGTATGCTGGGATGGAATTATATTGATTCTCTAAGTCTTCAAGGATTTTTAATTCCCATGGCCATCGCATGTACTGGGGCTATGTTTCTAGTGGGAAGCACCGTTTCAAAAGCCCTGGAGCCCTTTGCCCCCATCGCAGGAACTGCCGCCGCTGCATTTGGATCTTTAGAATTCGGCATAGCAGCAGTGGTCGGATCGATCCTGATGCAGTTTCCAACCAATACAACCCTTCCATATGCCGGTTTAATCATTATTTTAGCTGTCTCATCCGCTGCTTGCCTGTCATTAGGCAGAAAAGAATCAGGCTTATTACCTGTGCATTAGTGACAGTATTTCAATGAGAATGGTTCTCTCAATGGTACCAGAAGGCGGCGCAGAGAGGCTACGAAAAAATAGGGCGGCGCAGCTGCTTTTGGAGTGCGTCGGCTCTGCCGGCGCTTTGTTATTACACACACTCATGAAACGCAAAACGTATCGTAGGATATGCTATAATGGCCTTCAACAACGATTATCTGCTCATCAATGTTGCTAATAACAAAGCGCCGGCGGAGCCGGCGCACTCCAAAAGCGGCTGCGCCGCCCTATTTTTTCACAGCGATTGTAAAGGAATAAGCAAAACACCATTCCGCATTTATTTTCTTTTTGATATTATGTAGGTTATGTTTAATCATCAGAAAATACATTATTTTAAACTGCTCTGCTTAGTACTATTTGTGAAAGCGATAGCTATGACTTGCCTCATTATTTATGGCAGCATCGGCTTAGTCCCTGACGAAGCTCAGTATTGGACTTGGAGCAAGGCGCTTGACTTGGGCTACTATAGCAAACCTCCCGGCATAGCCTGGCAAATTTGGTTAGGCACTCAATTATTTGGCGACACAGAGCTAGGCATCCGCTTTATGTCAATCGTGTTTTCCTTTGCCCAGTCAGTGGTCATTTTTTTCCTTTGCAGCAAATGCCGATTAAAGCCCGGCACCTGTTTCTGGTCAGCCCTTCTAATGGCTATGGCACCGATGGGATTTCTCGGGTCTTTCATGGCGATCACCGACGTGGGGATGCTGCTGTTTTGGTCCCTGGCTTGTCTGTGTGTGGTGTCGGCCTTAGCGGCTTTGCGAGAGCCTCATCCGCTACTTGTTGGAGCCTTAATCATGGGCGGAGCCTTATTCAAATGGCCCATGTACCTGTTTTGGATTTTCTATCTGGTTTGCTGGAGGAGTTATTTCCCATACCAAAAAATGACGGCTGTGTTGAATGGAGTATTGGTTTCACTGATCGCTTTATTGCCTAGCGTCTGGTGGAACTGGACGCATGACTGGGCGACTTTCCGCCATGTCTTTTCCACCATTCAGGGGGCCCAGGCTAAGGCTGGCAGTAATTTCTTCGATTTCATTGGAGCACAAGCGGCTTTACTATCACCTATCATTTTTGCTATTTTTATTATCAGCATGGCATCGTGGATGAAACAGAGAAAGATTGTGACACCGCCGGTCTTCTTTTGTGGTCTGGTCACCTTGTCCTGCCTGGCACTTGCCATCAGCCTTTCGCTCTTCCAAAAGATCCAGGGCAACTGGGCTATCTTTGCTTATCCGACCGCATTTGTGGTCATGGGCTGGAAGATCAATCAATGGGAAAAAAACAAATGGTTATGGATACAGGGAGGCATTGCACTATCCCTCAGCTTGATCATCTTGATATTATTTGTCCCATTTTCGCCGAGGTTAAACCCATTCAAACATCATCAGGGATGGAATAATCTTGATAAAGCCCTAGCAGGCAAAGGCTACGACCCCAACAAGAATTTTCTTTTCAGCGACAAATACCAGACCACCAGCATACTGAGCTTTTACGGTCCGGGACAAAAGCAGGCCTATTTCGTCAATCTAGCCGGTGTCAGACGAAACCAGTTTTCCTACTGGCCTGGCATCGAATCGGAAGATAAAAATAAAGAGGGCTATTTTGTCTGGATTGAAAATTCTCCTTACCTGGAGCGCGATCTCAAACAAAAAATTGACTTCTATCAAACAGAATTGAATAAATATTTTGGAGAGGTTGAATATCTTGGATTCGAACCACTGAAAGAAGATGATTTTTCAGTTGTAAAAGGAGCCATCTTCTTCAAATGCCGCAACTGCCAAAGACTCCCGGAAGAAATCAATTTTTGGTAAATGCTATCCTATACCGGCTGAGATTCGGAGTAGGTACTTATCGTCATTATAACCGCGGAGCCGCAGAGATCGCTGAGCAAACGCAGAGAGTTTTTTCTACGATCAAAATCTCTCTGCGCTTGCTCAGCGATCTCTGCGGCTCCGCGGTAAAATCTTCTATACAACTTTCTAGCCAACCCTTACTAGAGCCACTTTCCTATACCCAAACGGTATCTCTGACATCTCGTTCCTACTCCGAATCTCAGTATACCGGGTTTTCAACCCTCAGAACGAATTGGTTTATAGCCTATTGTGTAGCGCCGAAGGTTCTGAAATAAATTGCCTCATTGAGGTAAATGTGATGCAATTGAGACGATTTTAATTTCTTGATTGACTCAATTGCATCAATTATGATACTTTGAGGCAATAATAATGCAATTGAGGCAATAGATGAAATATCCAGGTCATGAATCTTCTATTCTCGAGTTTAAGCGAGCTGTACCCACCAAACAGGAATTAACTAAAACCGTCATTGGATTTTGCAATCTGTATGGGGGACGTCTAGTTATAGGAGTAGACGATGGTGGTGAAATTTTGGGAGTATCCGAAAATGAAGTTGATAATCTCATCGAGGGTATACAACAATCCATTTTCCATAACTGCTCTCCATTCATCATAGCAGATATCCATACACAACGCATAGACGATAAACTTATTCTACTCATAGAAGTATCTGAAGGGATGAATAAACCCTATTTTTTAGTGTCTAAGGGAGTTGATGAGGGAACCTATTTGCGAATGGGCCGTCAAACTAAGAAAGCCACAGCAGAAATTATCCAGGAGCTCAAGTGGCAGTCAAAGGGTAAATCATCAGATATAAAACCAATATACCATGCCTCTGTTAAAGATCTCAATATGGAAGCTGTGGAGAGATTCTTTCGTAATCGGATACAAAAATCGGAGGAGAATCTGCAAGCCTCCCTTGAAGAACTCATGATCCACTACAAAATTCTCATCAAAGAACATCAACGCCTTTCTCCATCACTTGGAGGTATCTTGTTGTTTGGAAAAATCCCTCAAGACTTCCTCAGTGAGGCGTTCATTATTGGAACGCATTTTAAAGGCACTAACGGTCGTGATGTGATTGCCACTCGAGACTTTACAAAAACGTTATTTGATCAATTTGAAGAGTGCGTTGCTTTTGTAATCAGTCGTTTGAATCGCCAATTCACGATTGAAGGAGCAAGGGCTCGGAATGAACAACTCGAGATCCCGGAAATTGCCTTGAGGGAGGTGATTCTAAATGCCGTTTTGCATCGCGACTATAATTTGCCGGGACCAACCAAAGTGGCCATCTATGATGATCGAATCGAAATATTTACCCCTGGTATATTTCCGGGACCTCTTAATTCATCCAATCTCGAAATGGGACTAACATACATTCGCAATTTTTTGATTTCACGCATTCTACGCGAAGCGGGTTATATTGAAAAACTAGGGTCTGGATTCTTAACTTTATTCAAAACCTATCGGGAAGCGCATCTCCCAAAACCTATAGTTTTAGAGGGGCCCGGTTTCGTTAAATGCATCCTGCCTCGACGTACCATTCAACATCAAATTATTGCAGATGAAGCTCCGGAACAAAGAGTGATGAAGCTTCTGTTAATCAGTGATGAAATCGTGGCTGCTGACGTTATTAGATCACTGTCGGTATCTCGAGCGACAGCCAGCCGTATCCTAGCCAAATTAGTCTTGCAAGGCATTTTATCTAAAAATGGACACGGACGAGCAACACGCTATAAACGAGCAAAAAAGTAGATGAAAGGGGCCAAAAATTGAGTTATGTCAAGATCGGCCTCTAGTCGTTTAAACAGATGACCATATAGAAATACATTTAAGGTGTTCGGAGTAGGTACTTATCGTCATTATAACCGCGGAGCCGCAGAGATCGCTGAGCAAACGCAGAGAGTTTTTTCTACGATCAAAATCTCTCTGCGCTTGCTCAGCGATCTCTGCGGCTCCGCGGTAAAATCTTCTATACAACTTTCTAGCCAACCCTTACTAGAGCCACTTTCCTATACCCAAACGGTATCTCTGACATCTCGTTCCTACTCCGAATCTCAGCAGGAGTAGTCAGGAATAAAGCATCGTTGCTTTCCGATGAGGCAATGAAAGCAGCTCTATAATTTCACCTTTCTCAACTTGATTCATATTCAAATAATTTTTCAGATGTTCCGTGAGCTTTTTTTGAAATTCCATTTTGCATGGCCATCGATCGGCCAGTTTGCACAGGAAATCGCCATGTGGCCTACCATTGCGGTATTGAGGTGTTTTAGGAGGCATCAGAAGATAATCCATCTTTTTTGGGCAGTAGTCCCAAAGGAATGAACTATGATGGAGCCACCGGTTTTTGATGATCGACTGGGCGTTGCCGCCAAATTTCTTTTCAGCCAGGACGTAATCGTTTTCCTTCAGCGCAAATGAATTGCCGAAAATGGGGCGATAAAGCGCTTCTGTCCAGCGCATGATAGATTCAGGAAAGGGGGAGACTGGGACAAAGTCGGTGTTGCAGATGAAAGTGACAAACAGCGTGTTCTCATCGATGACCACAGTGCCGCCTCCGCTGAATCGTTTGATGACGGGGATGGGTGCCTGCTTCCATTTTTCGTTGTCGATGAGATGTTCAGGTTTACCGGAAATGCCCATGACAATGGCGGGGGAGGAGCCTTGATTGACGATGCACCAGTTTCGCTTATCAGCTCTGAGAAGCGCTTCTTCAATCTGCAGTTGTTCCAGGATGGGAGCACCTTCAAGCTGCAATAGGTTCATACTTTGGCATTTTTCGTGAGCGCAATCATCAAGATCGATGCATCAGATGGGGAAACGCCGGATATACGCAAAGCCTGTCCGAGATTCTTTGGGTTCACCTGTCCTAGCTTTTGGCGGGCCTCGTTGCGTAGCCCTTGGACGGCAGCGTAATCGAATCCGGCCGGAATCAATATTTGCTCGACATGGGATAGCTTTTCCACTTCGATGTTCTGACGATCGATATAGCCGGCATATTTGATGTTAAGTTCGATTTGGAAGTTGATGTCAGGATCAAAGTCATGGAGACCTTCAGGGTAGGTTTGCAAAAGAGAAGCATATGTATTCTCAGGACGGCAGAGCAGTTGTGCCAGCGAATAGCCTTTGCCGTCGACTTGCTTGAAGACCTTTGTCAGCCGTGCCGTTTCTTCTTCCATCACTCTCTTCTTTTCGCAAACGCGGTCGTAGCGCTTCTGGTCGATCAGCCCAGCCTCATAGCCAAAATGCCTAAGGCGCAAATCAGCATTGTCCTGACGCAGCAAAAGGCGATGTTCTGCCCGGCTGGTGAACATTCTGTAAGGCTCGTCTAGTCCCTTAGTGACAAGGTCGTCGATCATGACGCCGATATAGGCTTCCGACCGCTTTAAAATGAGTGGTGGTTTGCCCAGTACTTTGTTGGCGGCGTTGATTCCGGCCATCAGTCCTTGTCCTGCGGCTTCTTCATAACCGGATGTTCCGTTGATTTGTCCTGCTAAAAACAGTCCTTCGATTGATTTGCATTCAAGCGAGCTGTCGATCTGGCCGCTGATCACATAGTCATATTCAATGGCATAGGCCGGCCGCATAATTTCAGCATGGCGCAAAGCTGGAATGCTGTGGATGAATTCATGCTGGACATCGAAGGGGAGTGACGAGGAAACACCGTTGACGTAGATTTCCTGGGTATTTAATCCCTCCGGTTCTAAAAAAATCTGATGCCGCTCTTTATCAGAAAACCGCACTACCTTATCTTCAATGGATGGGCAGTAGCGGGGGCCAATTCCCTTGATCTTTCCGGAATACATGGGCGAACGGTGGATGTTTGCTAAAATGATCTGCTTGGTCTCTTCGGTCGTGTAGGTAATGTGGCAGGAGACTTGCGGTAGGCGTGGCAGTCCCTCGTCATCGTAGGAGAATTTAATCCCTTCTTCTCCTGGCTGCTCTTCGGTCAGGCTATAGTCAATGGATCGCTTGTTGACTCGCGGCGGCGTCCCCGTTTTCAGGCGGCCTAACTTAAGTCCATGGTTTTCCAGACTAGCTGACATGCCTATGGAAGGCTGGTCACCGGCCCGTCCGCCGGAATAGTTGGTGCCGCCGATATGGAGCAGCCCGCGCATGAATGTGCCTGATGAGATGATGATAGTATGGCAGTCGTATGAGATGCCTTCCTTAGTGATGACGCCGGTTACTTTGCCGTTTTCGACTAGGATATCCTCAATAGTCCCTTGCTTGATTTCTAGATTGGGAGTTTTTTCCAGACGGTGTTTCATTTCGATCTGATAAGCATACTTATCAGCCTGAGCACGAGGGGCCCACACGGCTGGCCCTTTGGTGGCATTGAGCATACGGTACTGGATACCGGTTATGTCAATGACCTTTGCCATCTCGCCACCCAGGGCGTCGATCTCGCGCACCATATGACCTTTGGCGATGCCGCCAATGGCAGGATTGCAGCTCATTTTAGCGATGGTGTCGAGACTCATCGTCAAAAGAAGTGTGCGCAGACCCATCCGTGCAGCAGCCAATGCTGCTTCACAGCCGGCATGGCCTCCGCCGATGACTAAAACATCGTATTTAACTGGAAATTTCCACATATCAATTATGCAATTCGGAACTCGAAATTCGGAATTCGGAAAAATTGCAACCTTAAGTTTTTTTCCGAATCCCGAATTTCGAATTTCGAATTATTGATTTATTTGGTCTTATGGCGGTCGCGTCGGCTACGCTTCTTGCGCTTGTGCTTCGCAATTTTGTACTTACGCTTCTTTTTTACAGAAGACATTTACTCTCCCTACTTTGTTTGATAATTCAAATATTCAACAAGGATAGGAGAAAAGCCATATAATGTAAAGAGGCAAAGTCTAAAGGGTAATTTTCCTGTTATAACCCTAAAATGGAAGGCTTTGTGCCTAAACTAAAAGCTAATATGAAAAAATAGTTTTCCAAAATTCTCCTTTTGAGTAAAAAAACATTTTCACAACGTTGTTTAAAAAAGGAGAATTCTATGTTTTTAGAAGATATTTCGGTTAATTGGTGGGCTGTTATTTTATCGACAGTGATCTATTTTGTTTTAGGGGCTATCTGGTATTCGCCCGCGCTATTTGGATCTATGTGGGCAAAGCATGATCCTTCAATGAAGGACCATGAAAACAAAAATATGACAGTTGGTTTGATGGGCGAATTAATCATTGGCCTTATTATGTCATATGTATTAGCTGTCTTCATTGAGGTAAGCGAGGCCAATGCTGTTGAAAAAGGGGTCGTCGTTGCCCTTTGGGCTTGGATTGGATTTATTGCAACCACTCAATTTTCTTTTGTACTTTGGGGTAAAAGGAGCCTCATTAGCTATTTTATCCATTCAGGATTTGTGTTAGTTGCGTTGATCCTCATGGGTATTGCGATTTCAGGTCTAAAATAATTTGACAATGGGGTGGCGGTTCTAATCGCCGCCTCATTCTTTTTCTCGATATCGCGCAAAATTTTAACGATACGTTGCTTTCACTTCGTCCTTCATCTTTTATTTGTGCTTTTCATTGAAGTTTTTGTGATGCGATTCAGTTTTTTTCCCATTTTTATGCAAAAA
>JABDDC010000018.1:2272-34257 GCA_013287815.1 Chlamydiota bacterium | reverse complement strand
AGTTATCGAGCTTCGTTTGTACTTTAGAAATGCCTGTCGAACAGAGGGGTATTATCACATCAACAAAGAGAATCTATCTTCCCAAATTCCCGGGAGCATTCAACCCCTCGATTATCAAATTCGGCGATAATTATATTATGACTTTCCGATACACTCCCCAACCTTGGGATATTATATGGGTATCTTATATAGGAATAGTTATATTGGATGAGTCTTTTGAGCCACTTTCTGATGGACAATTGTTAGACACCCGCTTTAACGATAGCAGGACCCCGAGCCAATGTGAAGATGCACGCATCTTCGAGTCTAATGGTAAGCTCTATCTTACATATAATGATAATATGGAATTGGAAAATCCTTCCTATGATGAAAGACGCGATATGTATGTTGCAGAATTACTTTATAACAATGGTGAATTTTCCATTGCTAATCCTCTTAAGCTAATTTATAGAGCTAAATTATCTAAAGGTAATTGGCAAAAGAATTGGAGCCCTTTTGATTGGAATGGCACCCTTTTATTTTCTTATTCGCTTGATCCTCATGATATAATCTTGCCCAATTTAAAGACCGGATTCTGTGTTAACTGCCATGAAACAAATAAAAATGTTTCTTCATGGAATTATGGATCACTGAGAGGTGGGACAACAGCACTTTTAGTTGATGGAGAATATTTGGCTTTCTTCCATTCAGGAATCATGCTAAGTTCCGTATGCTCTATTGAGCAGGAGATATGGCATTATTTTGCAGGCGCTTATACATTTTCAGCCAATCCTCCTTTTGAAGTTACTAAGATAAGTTCAACGCCCTTATTACATAAAAGTTATTACACCTTTACTTATTATAATAAAAGAGTCATTTATCCATCTGGATTTGTTGCGGTTGGCTCAACAATTTACTTAGCATATGGTAAAGATGATTGTGAGATCTGGATTGCAACAATAGACTTAAATGAACTTAAGAAATCCATGGTTCCTATTAATTGAGTAACTCAATGGATGTAAGATATTTCCGCTGCTTTGGATCCGCAGCATGGCCTCCATTGGGTCCTATACCATATTTCGGCGTACGATAAATTGCGTGAACATCATTGATATTTTTGAACTGTAAACTTTTTTCTTCCAATATGTCATCACGAATGAAAAAGAGATTGACTCCATTATTTTCAGCATAGACCAGGGAATAGCCTTTAGATCTTCCCAGATTATACATGGCGAGTATACTTGCCCCATAATAATTAGTCGTTCCGCCGGAAAAATAGGGATGGTATTTGACGACCTTATCTTCATCGGGTAGGTGCGTTGCATTGTATTCTATCATAACGACGGCCGGCTGATATTTTTCATCTAATGCTTTCCAGACGTAGAAATCGTTATAATCAATGTCAATGCACAAAAAATCCAGATTGTAGGGTACTTGATATTTTTCGAATAACTCATTGATGTTTTCAGCTGTGATATATTCTTTGAAGAGATTGTATTCTTTTATTTCTAATGATCTATCCAACAGTACCGTTTGCCATTCCTGCAGCCTAAGAAGATAGGTATTGCTTCCTGTTACACCGTCATAGGCTCCAAATTCTACACAGAAATGAGAGCGAAGATTAATCTCATTGAAGATTTTTGCGATTACCCCATCTTCCCCATTTTGGCTATAAAGAGTAAGTTCATAATTGTTTAAATCAATCCCTTCAGCATCAACAGAAAAGATCGAAATTATAAACAGAAAAAATGAATACAGAATTTTTTTAGACATGAATAACCTATCGCTTTTTAAATAAGATACAATTGCCATTATCTATTAACTTCACCACCTCGCATTGCAGCAATAAAAGTCCTATTGCTTCCTGAGATTGCTCCCAAAGTGTGTCATTCATCCAAATATAGCCGCCGCTGCGAACTTTTGGGAGGTAAAGTAAAACATCTATAATAAAGCCATGTTCGCTATGGCAGCCATCAATATACAAAATATCAATATCTTTAATAGCACCGGTAGCTGATTGCGAAGGCATGATCAGTGTAATGACATAATCATCCAATCCATATTTTTTGAACAATTTCCTAAAAGAAGTGTAGATGGAATTAAAATTGACTTTTTTCCACCAGTTGATATTCGTTGTATCTGCCGGATCGAACTGACGAAGATTTTCAGCATTATCCCATGGATCGATGCCATAGACAACCCCTTGGTCTAAGAATTTGAGGGTTGAGGCGACGGGAAAAAGAGAAGCTCCCCCAAATACACCTATTTCAACGCAGACTTTCGGCTTTACTTCAAGAACCAGGTCGATGAAATTTATTGCCTTTTCTTGGGAGCACCACCCATAAAACTCAGGAAGGTTTCTGCTGACATTTTGTTTTAACTGATTGATTGATTTATCAGAATTAAAAGAAGATAAAATTACAAATAGAAAAATAGATAATATAAATTTTTTCATAATTTCATCCATATTCCCCAAACGTTTGATCCTTTGAATTCTGCAATTTTGGCACAATTTGTATCAAGCCAATCGATAGATCGCGCTTGGGTATAGGCATCTTCTTCAAACCAGGTGACATCGTCCAAAATGATAAAGCCCCCCTTTTTTACCATGGGCGCCCACTTGGTGACATCCAGATAAGAAGCCTCCTCGGAATGATTCCCATCGATATGCAGAATGTCGATATTGGGTATTAGATCTGCTTTTTCAGAAGAGCTTCTAATTAAAGAGATACGATCTTGAAGATTGAACGTGTTAATCCTGCTGATTAAATTTTGCATTACTGCCGTGTGATCGACCCATTGACCCCAAAAATATTCGCTGGAAGTGTTTTTTATCCCTTTAATAGATTCTTCACTAGCCCAAGGGTCAATTCCAAAAATTTGTCCTCTGCCATTAACTTCCAGTGCATAGGCCATGGGAACAAGTGATTTTCCACCATAGACACCAATTTCAACAATGGTGTCAGGTTTTTTCAGGAGAATGAGATCAATCAATACGGCAGCTTTCTCAAAAGAGCACCAGCCATCTAGCTGATTCATCAAAGCTAAAGCTTCTTGTTTGATTCTTGAAGGAGAATCCCGTTTATCGATGCCTATAACATATTCAAAATGGTTAGAAGCCTGTGCAGTATCAACATAAACATCCGTCATAAGGTTCTCCTTTGGATACAGGATTGAAGAGTCATATCAAATTATTCTGTTTTTAGCAAGCTGTTTGCCTGAGTTCTGAGATTCGGAGTAGGAACGAGATGTCAGAGATACCGTTTGGGTATAGGAAAGTGGCTCTAGTAAGGGTTGGCTAGAAAGTTGTATAGAAGATTTTACCGCGGAGCCGCAGAGATCGCTGAGCAAGCGCAGAGAGATTTTGATCGTAGAAAAACTCTCTGCGTTTGCTCAGCGATCTCTGCGGCTCCGCGGTTATAATGACGATAAGTACCTACTCCGAATCTCAGCCTGAGTTGGGTTTGATTAAAAGTCGTACTCACCTAGAGCCCTCCGTTTCACTACGGGCTCTAGGAGAGTACAGCTTTTAATCACACCCCATCGTTGTCAAAAATATTGCATCTTTAACACGAAAGAATTATGAATACATGTCCTGAAATTTTCATAAGGATTGAAGATGAACAGATTATCATTTGCATCAGTATTTCCGTTAATCATAGCTTTTTCGACCCTTTTTTCAAATCAAGATGAATTTCCTACGGTGATAGATTTTGGAAAGTTAAATTTATTTCAGGAGCATTTGTTGCATGATGATGAAAATACGGGAACATGGAAATTAGGAAATTCTGCTTTTGAGCTTGGTTACATCGCTTTTAATGATTCACCTGAAATTGGAACTTATATTGCAATGATAAAGAATGATTACCTTGTAGATACCGTAATAGAAACCGGTACTTCTTTAGGAGCAACAACTATTTTTTTCTCCCAGTCTTTTAATAAGGTGCATACCATAGAAGCCTCAAGAGCTTTCTATGACAAAGCCAAAGTCCGTTTAAAACATTTGGCAAATGTTCAATGCCACTTTGGTAGCTCTGAGAAGGTGCTTGGAAAGCTTCTTCCAATTCTTCAAGATACAAGAATTTTATTTTATCTTGACGCTCATGCCTATTATATGGACGCTCAAAGTGATGGGTATCATTACTGGCCTATCTTAGAAGAGCTAGAAGAAATCAGCAAGACGCATAAAGACAATTGTGTAATTATCATCGATGATTTTCAAGTTCCTAACACAAACATTCATGGTTGTTTAGATTTAAACGGAGAAAATGAGTTATCTCATGAACTAATTTATCCAAAATTGCAGAAGATTTTTTCGGAATATTCATTTCATTATCTAATTCCCAAAAATGTATCTAGATCTGCAAAATTTGTTGCTATTCCAAAAAAATGGCAAAAACAAAAAGAAGTTCTTTCAAGACAAAGAATTGATATTTTATCTGGATTCAATATTTATGATTTCCCTGTTAAATTAGAAAATATCAAGGAGGCTGGCTATGATATCCAGATGCTTTATAAATATCCTTATCCTTATGAGGATACTCTTTCACCGTTAGATCCCGAGGTAAAAAAAATCATTGTTTTTGGGTGGACTTTAGACAACGATATTTTACAAAAATTCCCCAGTAATAAACTGATGTTATTTAATATGGAACCTGGTGATATGCCTCCAGGATATTATGATAATTATCCCTTTGTGTACACCAATTCTGATGATTTAGTCAATGGGGTCAAATTTTTTAAGATACACTATCCGTATCTTATGCCCATGCGCAAAAGTCTGCCACCTTTTGAAGAGAAAAAACTGTGTGTGATGGTTTCTGGATCAGATAATGAGTATCCGGAGAGAAAAAATGAGCTCTATTCGGAAAGAATGAAAATGGTTGAGTTCTTCGAGACAAAGCCAGAGGGGGAGTTTGATATATATGGTCGATTTTGGGTAAAACGCCATTATAGAGACTTTCGTGGTTACATCCCAGGAGATTACGTAGGAGAAGAGAAAATTTCAACCTTGATGAAATACCGTTTTTGTGTTTGCTTTGAAAATACTAAAGACTTGAATGGCTATATCACAGAAAAGATTTTTGGTTGTTTTGCGGCTGGTTGTGTGCCAATTTATTGGGGTCCCCCTAATATTGAAAGTTATATTCCTAAGAGTTGCTTTATTGATTATCGTGATTTTAAAGATAACGAAGAGCTCTACATATATATCAAATCAATGTCTGAGAATGAATATAACCAATATCTAGATAGTATTAGAGATTTTCTTGCTAGTGAACTAGCACAAGTGTTTTCTCCTGAGTATTTCGATAAGACAATATATGAAGCAATTATGCGATGAATCAAGATTTTAAAAGCGAGATGATTAATGAGAGCTATTGTGTTTGCGATTTTATTGATCTTTACAGTCGATTCAAACGCAATGAATGAAAAAAATAATATTGATCCCTATCTAAAATCTATTGATTACACTATCAACAATCCGAATGTTAACTTGATTGATTGTCTTTATATTATTAACTTGGATAGAAGGCCAGAAAGATGGCAAAAGGCAAATCAGGCATTCCTTTCTTTTGATATTCATCCAACCAGATTTAGTGCTATAAATGGATGGTCTTTTTCTGAGGAAGAAATGCAAAAATTAATGGGTCTGTATCCTCTTAGATTGTCGGGAGGCCACTTTGGATGTATCTTAAGCCATCTTTCTATTTTAAAACATGCATCTGTAAATGATTACAATTACATCTGGGTTTGTGAAGATGATATAATAATCCTCGAGGATCCTCATCAGATTAGTGATTTTGTTCTTAAACTTACAAGAATATCCCCTTATTGGGATGTGATTTACACAGATAGAGAATTTAAGAATAAAGATGGGGAAATAATTTTTTCAGTATCTCATGATTTTAGACCTGATTTACCACATGCAGATGTGACTTTCTATCGTCGAAAAATAAAATTTACAGAAGATTTTTATGAAATAGGTCAACGCTTTGGAACACATTCGATGATTATCTCTAAACAAGGAATTAATAAGATATTGAAATTCTATCGAGAAAATGGCATTTGGGCTTCTTATGATGTAGATATTCATTATATCCCGGGAATAAGTGAATATTCTTTATCTAGAGATATTGTTTCTCAAGACATTACAAGCGAATCAGACATTGACAAGTGAGTGAAATTTGGAAAAATCTATGTACTTCTTGCTATAGTTTTCGGGCCTTTGATCGAGATTGATCATCCTAATTTTTTCTGCTCCGGTTTTATTTATCCAAATAGTTAGGCGCTCCGTTATCTGATTCTCCACCGGCGATGTTCGTCACGATGTCTTTATCGCACGCGTAAAAATTGATGCCGGGTACGAAAAAATAATCGATATCATAGGGGAAGTAGATTTTATAAGTTTTGAAATAATCAAGCATCTTTTTCATACCAGATCTACTAATGATCATGGAGGCTGAACCGAAGCGCATTCCTATTTTGGTTATATCTTGATTGACGTTCGTTCGTCTAAGATAATAATCAGCTTGTTGAAGCTGCACAAGCGGTCTGGGGCGAATCATCGTGCAAGGTACGGGTGTTCCATCTCCGCCTTTGATCTCATTGTCTGTAAACAAAATATCCCAGTCCGGAGCCTGCCGGTTTAATCCATTAAGTAAAAAAGAGAGTTCTTGTGGATTACTATTAATTTTGATGTCATCTTCCATGATCCAAATTGTCTTGTAACCGGAATCATAGGCATCTTGTATGATAGAGAGGTGACTCAGAAGGCAGCCGATAGCTCCACGAGAAAGGGAATGGCAGTAGTAGGCAATCCCTTCTTCTTTCATGACTTCATAGCTAATGAATTCTTTATCACCGACATGGCGATAAACAGTACAGATAGGTCCGTTGGGCATCCAAGATTCGTAAACTATTCCTAATTCATCGAGTGCTTCAAATGGCAACTCCCATCCATTGACAGCGGAAAAGCGATAGGGATATATACCATAAGGCTTCAGTGCCTTCATGGTTCTTTGATATCTTTCGGGTCTTTTATCGAGATTAATAACATAAATGAAGTCTATATTCGCAATGCCATTCGCTTCGGGCTTGTTTTCTGCCTTTTTGAAATAATCTTCGATACCTCCTTCCAAAGAAAAAAAAGAAAGTAAAAAAATACAAAATAGCAATCGGTGAGTTTTCGGTGAAAACATTTCAAAACCTCTATAAGTTCATTTATCTAAATATATTCCTAAAGACAATTTAAAATAGGCATCAAATAATTCTCGGCTCAAGAAAATGGCATGTCCGATGATATCCGGTTGATAACGATGGGAGAGCAGGACAAAATTATTCTTCTCAAGAAAACCCTTTAGAGCCGGATAGTTGGTCATTCCCAGTCTATAAGGATGGATGAAGGTCTTGATATATATCACTTTTACATTTTTCAATGTATTAGGAGAGCTTTTGAGGATATTGTATTCCGCCCCTTCTACTTCCAGTCTTAAAAGATCAATCGCTTCTATTTGATTTTCCCGGCACCAACTATCTAAATTAACACATGTGACTTGTATCTGGGGTCCTTTACAATAGATCTCCATTCCCTTTTTTAGAGGAAGCAGGGAGCTTGCATAGCCATAGGCCGGTTCGTTAGTGTTAGGGCCAAGACAGACATTGAATAAAGCAAATCCATTATAGGAATTAAGAGCTATGTTATATAGTTCCACATTGGCCACTTGTGCTTCATTGACATTTTTTTGCAATTCGTTAAAAGCGTATGGGTCAGGTTCGAATGCGATGATGCGGGACTGGGGCCAGATTTGTGCGGTTTTCACAGTGTCATGTCCACGGAAAGCTCCCGCTTCCAGGATAACAGGATTATAAGGGAGGAATTGGGGCAACCAATTCAAATCTATAGAATTATAGTTGCTAAACAGCTCTATGCCTTCGTAATAATCTGCTCTTAAAAAAGTGAAGTTAAGCAGAAAAAAAATACAGAAGAAGAATTTATTTTTCATATGTTGGATTTCCATTATCTGATATGCCTCCGGCAGTAGTTGTTACAAAATCTCTTGAACAGCCATATAATTGAATGCCCGGTGGGAAAAAATACTCCATATCATAGGGGAAGTAGAGCTTGTAGGTCTTAAAATAATTTAGCAGTTTTTCCACTCCGGACCGCTTGATGACCATTGAATAGGAGCCAAAGCGGAGTCCAAGCTTCTCAATATCTTCATTGATATAAGTACGCTTAATGTAATAATTAAGGTCTTGATATTGAAAGTTAGGTCTAGGACGTATTCCTCCGCAAAAGAACTTGCTTCCGTCAGCCCCTTTGGTCTCACTATCAGTAAATAGCACATCCCAGTCCGGTGCAAGCTGATCTAATTGATCTATCAAATCTGAGATTTTATGCGGATTTTCAACTATACGGATGTCATCTTCTATGATCCATATCGTTTCATAACCCGATGTGTAGGCGTCTTGCAATACAGATAGATGGCTCATCAAACATCCGAGAGATCCTCGTGAAAGCGAATGGCAATAGTAAGTAACCCCTTCCTCTTTCATTATCTCGAAACTCGGAATCTCCTTGCCATCGATATGGCGAAAGACTGTACAGATTGGTCCTTGAGTGGATTCGGGTTGGTAATTGACACCCAAGTTATCGATTGCTTCAAAACTTAACTCCCATCCATTGACAGCTGAAAAGCGGTAGGGGTAAATATTATAGGGTTGGAGTGCCTGCATGGTGCTTTCATATTTTTCGGGTCGCTTATCCAGGTTGATCATGTAGATAAAATCGATATTACGCATGTTATGCGGGCCCATTTTATAAGGTGCGGGCTTCAAGTATTTTTCCAGCGTGCTATCGACAGTACTGTAAAGAAAAATAGGGCATACAAGGAGTATGAAAAAAGTCACAAAAGCTTTCATCTTCATGGATATAACAATGCTCCCAGTCCTAATCCTAAGCACTTGACAAAGTAAGCATCGTATATTTCTTGGCTGACATAAACTGCCAGTCCTCTTTCACCTTGTTCATACCAATGCATGAGTGGAACAAATTGAGATCTAGTTAGAAAGTCTTTAACAAAAAAGTAGTTGCACATGTCCTTACGATAAGGCTTAAAAAAACTTTGTAAAATGATGATCTTGGTACTTTTTAAAATATTGGGTGAGCTTTCCAGGACCTTTAATTCCAACCCCTCAAGTTCCAGGCTGAGAATATCAATGTTATCTATCTGATTTTGTTCGCACCAATCATCTAAGGTCATACAAGGGACTTTAAGGAAAGTACCTGGATAATAAGATTGCATTTCCACTAGAGGGGGAAGTAAAGAACTGTCTTTTTCATTGTCATTAGAGATATAGAGAGTCGCATTGCCATTATAATCGTTAAGCGCAATATTAAGGACTTGGACATTCTCCAGCTTTTCGTCGACTATCCTTTGTTGAAGCGTATCAAAGGCCCTTGGATTTGGTTCAAAAGCGATTAAAGATCTGTGGTAAGGCCAGATTTTGGCGGCATAAACAGTTTGATCCCCTTGATAGGCACCTGCCTCGACTATGACAGGATTGTAGGGAAGAAATTGAACTAACGCATTCAAATCAACTTTTCCATATCTATGAAAGGTGTAGGTGCCTTCATAATAAACCTCACCATTTAATTGAAGGACGACTAATAATAGCGCCAGAAAATAATACATAGCTAACCTCACATTTCTTCATAAAACCAAAACCAGCCGTCGTCATGCACAATCAGATTATTCTCTTGCGCAAAACGATCAACAGCCCTTTTTACAGAAGACTCATAACCCCAGTTATAATCATCTCCGCATAAAACACCGTGTCCTTTGACAAATGGATACCATAGTGTGATGTCTGTATAAACTCCATTATAATCATGTGTAGCATCTACATAAACAAGATCAGGCTTAACCGTTAAAGTTATGGCAGCTTCAGCGCTTGACATGCGCACAGGCGCAATCTTATGGGTTAAATTTTCATGAATGACATTAGAGAGGAATTGGCGATAAAGATTAGCCATATCAAAAACACTGTTATCCTCATTCGGAGATCCTTCCCAATGGTCGACGGCATAAACAACTCCATCATCCGGAATCGTCTGGGCTATATGACGGGTCGATAACCCAAGCCAACAGCCAACTTCAATCACGGTTTTAACATTCGATCTCTTGAGCAAATATTCCATTGACGGACCATTCGCGTACCACCCTTGCGGATTAAAAGGGAGAGGGTTGACAGTGTCGTAAGGAGGAGGAAGAGAGGCGTATGAAATAAAGGGAGATAGAAGACAGATTAAGAGTGACATTTTTTTCATATTTTAACCATTTAAGAGTTTCAATTGAATTTATAATCCGGGATAAAAAAGTATATAAATAATTATCGGTAAAAATGCAATATTTTTTGCACTCTTCTGAGATTCGGAGTAGGTACGAGAAATTCACCGCAGAGTCGCAGAGAGCGCTGAGAATGCGCAGAGAATTTTTTCTTTACAAAAGTTGTCTCTTCATTTATTTAGTGATCAAAATTCTCTGCGTAGTCTCAGCGTTCTCTGCGGCTCTGCGGTTATAATGACGATAAGTACCTACTCCGAATCTCAGATCCAGAATAAAAAAATTGCCATAAATAAAGAAATATTATATCTATACATAGATGTATATTTTAATTTATCGAGAGGGGTATCCTTGAAAACTCACCTTTTACAGTTACAACTGAATTTTCTGCCCATCTATTTGTTTTTACTCCTTTTTCCATTCGGCATTCATGCTCAAGACTATTCCAAACAGTCTCAAAAATCAAATCAAAATGGTTGCAAAATTCCAAATAAAGGCCCTCCAGGAGCTGTTGGAGTAACGGGACCAACCGGTGCAACAGGGGCATCAGGCGCTACCAGTACAACGGGTGCGCAAGGTGCCAGCGGTTCAACTGGTGCAACTGGAATAACAGGAGCAACTGGTATCACAGGAGCTACTGGCTCGAATGGTCCTACTGGAAACACAGGACCCACCGGCCTAACCGGTGTAACCGGCGCTACTGGTTCTACCGGAAGTACCGGAGATCCTGGTCCTACAGGCCCTCCAGGAATTATTGGTGCAACCGGCGCAACAGGTGCAACAGGGGCAACCGGAGTAACAGGGGCAACAGGAGCTACCGGAGCCACCGGAAATACAGGTGTTACGGGAGTAACAGGTCCCACAGGTGCCATGGGGGAAACTGGAGCTACAGGATTGGAAGGAGCGACAGGTGCCACTGGAGCTACAGGGCCTACAGGCTTGACAGGGATAACAGGTGCGACAGGGGAGTCAGGCGCAACAGGGATAACCGGATTAACTGGTGGAACCGGTGCGACAGGTCCTACAGGTACAACAGGAATCACCGGGGCGTCTGGATTAACAGGGGCAACTGGTAATACCGGTCCGACGGGTATTACAGGCACCTCAGGAGCCACGGGTGCTACCGGCGCAACTGGAAATAATGGTGTAACTGGTGTAACAGGGGTAATAGGATCTACCGGTTCGACAGGGTCGTCGGGTGCGACAGGGACAACAGGCGGCACGGGGGCCACAGGAATAACAGGAGTGACGGGTGTCACAGGTGTCACCGGTGCAACAGGTTCAACAGGTCCAACAGGACCCTCTTTTATCGGGGCAAGCGGTTTAAATCTTGTTTTGACTAATACTGGAGGTACCGCCGGAGTTTCCATTCCTGCCGGCACAGGAATTGTTTTCAATGAAGTCATGGTCACGCCATATGGTGGATGCAGTTCTCAATTTATCGTCGGACCCCCTTCCTCTTTTACTCAAATCACCATGGCAGACATCGGCCATTATTTCATTACTTTCGCTTATGGCTTAAACGGCACTCCTTCTCCGCCTATTCAAATGGCATTGCAAATAAGTACTAATGGAGGCGGTCAAGCAGGAACCTGGAATACCTATTCCGGTACCGGAGGATCCCTTGCAATCATGGTCAATAACTCATTCCCCATACACACTATGTCGATCACACTTAACATTACCGTTTCCAATACAACGTTGCGAGTTTGGAACGTTGGGGCATCAACAGCAACATTGGGCTTTGATGGCGCGGCTGCGCCAAATGTCCCTATGGCTTATATAAATATTGCTAAGGTACAATAAATTTTTAAAGGAACTTTTAAAATCAGGAGCGTGCACCTTGAGTTATCTTAACACTAAACTCTTAACTATTTTTACTTGCCTTCTTGGATTGACGGCCTCTTTGCATGCTGCACCTGAAGATGGGATCCAATTTGATCATGACCTAAGTTGTAAAGCTCCAAAACAGGGAAGCATGGGGGCCGCCGGCACAACCGGTGCCACAGGAGCTACAGGTATTACTGGAGCCACGGGAGCGACTGGAATCACAGGCGCTACCGGCGCAACAGGCTCTACGGGTGCTACTGGAGCATCAGGGGTCACGGGGATTACAGGTATTACCGGAGCCACGGGAGCAACCGGAGCAACCGGCGCTACCGGTGCCACCGGCGCCACAGGTGAAGCTGGGGCGACAGGAACGACAGGTCCAACAGGCCCTACAGGCGAAACCGGAGCTACAGGGGCTACCGGAGCGACAGGTTTTAATGGAGCGACAGGAGCCACAGGAGCGACGGGTGAAACAGGCGCCACCGGAGCCACCGGAGCCACTGGAGCTACAGGAATTACAGGAGCCACAGGCTCGACAGGCACAACAGGAGTGACTGGAAGTACAGGGCCCACCGGTAATACAGGAGCGACAGGAACAACGGGAGCAACCGGAGCAACGGGAGCTACAGGAAGTAATGGTGAGACTGGTCCTACCGGACCAACAGGTGAAACAGGAGCAACCGGAGCGACCGGGACTAGCGGTGTCACTGGAGCAACCGGCGCAACTGGTGCGACTGGAACGACAGGTTTAACGGGAGCAACTGGGGCAACTGGTGCGACGGGAACAAGCGGCGTCACCGGAGCGACAGGTGCCACAGGGGCAACAGGTATAACCGGAGCGACAGGTTCAACCGGTTCCACGGGTCTTACCGGAGTGACAGGTACAACAGGTTCGACCGGCCCCACTGGAACTACCGGAACCACAGGTGCTACAGGTCCTACAGGCCCTGCAGGGGTTGTTGGAGGTGTCACTTTAGTAGTCATTCAAAGTGATGACACTGCAGGCGTGACTGTTGCAGCCAGTTCAGCAATGCCCTACAATCAGATTTTGACGGCAGCCTATGGTTCTGTTTCAATTGTTGAAGCGACAGCACCCTACTTTAATATCAATCTAATGGCTACTGGAAATTATTATATTACGTTTGCTTATGGGATGAATACTACCCCTGCAGCTCCTGGGGCAGCCTTTGCGTTGCAACTTAGTTTAGATTCGGGAGTTACCTGGAATACGTATACTGGGCCTGGCTCAGCAGAAGCAATATTAGTAAATAATGCTTTTCCCATTCATACGATGTCTGTGACTATTTCAACGACTGCCCTTAATACTTACTTGCGCATTTTAAATGTAACAGGAACTTTAAGCGGCGGGACCGCTACCTCAGCGACTATTGGATTCAATGGAGACAGTATTCCAAGCGTGCCGATGTCATATATAAACGTTGCCCAAATTGAGTAATGAAAAAATAGGAGACTTTATGAATACTTTGTATCAAGGAATAGTATATCTGATATTATCCATTGCTTTTACTTTGCCATATCAGGCTGATGCTTGCGGAAGTGCGCAAGCCCGTTATGCACTCGGGTGCGAATCTTCCGGAAGTGTTCTTCTTTGGGTAGATTATTCAATAAACCCAAAGCCACTTAAAGGAGGCTTTGTCGATCCTAGTGGAACTTTGGGAGGTCAGGCAACCCTTTCGCCATCCGGCCAAAATTGCTACGAACCCTATGTTTCCATTACATCAGGCGGAGATGGCGTCGCAGTGTGGCTTGGAATTGATAATACTAAATCTACCTACACTGTTTATTCTGCATTTCTTCGTAATGGGGGCAGCTGGTCCACAGCCATTCCTCTGTCAAACACAGAAGAGGGTGTTTTACCTAAAACCATCAATATCTGTATCGACAATTCCGGAAATATACAAGTGTTCTATGAGTCGATCACCTATTTTGATAACCAGGGTACTTTACAAAGCACTGAACAGTTGCGCTTAGTTCAAGGTACAGTCGCTAATGGGTGGAATCCCCCAACGACTGTTTTAACAATTAGGTAAATATTGATGCAGGCCAGTGTATAGCTCTTGCCTTAGATACAATTGCAGAAGTCCAAAATATTATCTTTTGGGCTTCTGCAATAGTTTCTTAGAGGATAATTTTCCTGCTTTAAACTCCTGATTCCTATACCTCGCACGGTAAAAAATAATGTACTCATTTGCATCCCTAGTATTCAAAATCAAGCCTTTTACAGGGTAATAGGGAAAACCATAATGAAAATGAAGTTATATTTTTTCATTCTTTCTTTCTTTTGTCATACTGCACTCTTGACGGCAGAATCCGAGGAAGAAAATAATCAACTTGATTCAAATGAAAGTATTGTACCACGAGAAAGCTATATCAATGACTATGAAGCCAGGTTGGCTTTGGCCAAGTCGCTTTCATATCAGGAAAACCGTAGAAAGGATGCCTTAGTCCAATATAAGATACTGCTAAAAGAAAGGCCCGACGACATTGAGTTGCTTCTGGAAATAAGTCAAATTTACACCGCATTAAAGCAATATAGGGAGGCATTGGATTCCCTTAAGGCTGCCCTTGATAAAAATCCCGGGAATTTCAAACTTATTTTGACCGCAGCACAAGCAGAAACAGGATTAGGCCACTTTGTGGAGGCCCAAATTTTGATAAGTAGAATCTGCTTTCACCTGGAAACCGCAGAGGAGGGTACAATCTTTATAGCGATTGCAGATATGAAGATGATATGGGGGGATTATTATGGGGCGGAAAGCATTTATAGGAATCTTATAGATATAGATGGCCATCCGGAGCTTTTGGCAAGTGTATATGTTGCAACGGGGCAATATGAAAAGGCTGTTTCTAGGATAATGGAGAATCCTGACAAGCCGGAGTTTTTAATCCCGTTAGCAAACCTAAAAAATGCGGAGAAAAAATTTGATGAAGCGTTAGATATCATCCACCAGCTTATTGGAATGAATCCGCAGAAGGGGGAATACCGTCTTTTAGAAGCTAACACTTTATTTTCCATGAGATGTTTTGAAGAAGCGCTTGCCTCTTACCAACTTCTTTCAGCGGATGAGAAATTTTATCTTCAAGCCGCTATCGGCATTGGAAGATGTGATTTGGACCTGAATTTAAAAGAAGAAGCTGAATATGCGTTTAAGGCTTTGTTGGCTGTTGACCCATTAAACGCTGAAGCCAGGTTTTATCTGGCAGGGGATGCCGTTGAAGATAATGATTTTATTGATAAGGTAAAGGAAGATTCAACAACAACAGAAGAATTGGAATCTTGGGCAAAGGTTTACATTGAGAATGGATTGTCGGAAAAGGCAGAACAATTTTACACTGCCTCCATAAAGCTAGATCCTAAGGACACTGCTGCACAATTGGCCCTTGCAGAAATGCTCAGTATTAATTATTCATTTGATTCTGCTCTTGAGATTTACCGGCCTTTACTTGACGACTTCCCAGATAATTATAAGATCATGATTTCTATTGCCAGGGTACTTGGATGGGCAAAGCGTTATTGTGAATCGATTGAATGGTATGACAGGGTAATAGCCCTCAATCCCGAAAATCCGACCCCAATCCTTGAAAAGGCTCGGACCTTTTTATGGGCCAAGATGTTTGATAAATCGATGGCAACTTATGAATATTTAATCGAACTCCTGGATGAGCAGGGACTCGAAAATCTGAAAAAATCTGTCTGCCTTGAAATGAAAACGAAAAGGCTGGTCTGGGACAAACGATTTCTCCATGCGCTCCCTTGTTTTAAGGAACAGGTGGAGCTGAATCCCGGCAATGAAGATGCCCTTTATGAATATGGGCAGGATTACTGCAACATTGGTCGTTGCGACCTTGCAAGAAAGATCTACAACGACATCCTTAATATCGATCCAAATCATTCCCTTGACAAGATGACACTGGAAAGGAATTTGATGAAATCCAATCTTGGGCTGGAAAGTCATTTTGCTTATTGGCGTGAAATGGGTTCCGGTAGCTTCTCTCAATCCCAGATTGCCAGGTACAGCCTGGATGAAGTGATAGAAATACCACTGACATGCCGATCTCATCTGAGATTCATACAGCATGAGTGGGTTGAGAATCCATTTTTCAATTACAAATTCTACCCGGCAGAAGGGCAGTCGGTCGAAGCAGACTATATCCTCAACAATTATGTCCGTGGCGATGCCGCCGTCTCATACAAAACCTATTTCGATAAGTTTAAAAGTAGGATCTCAGGATATGTCCACTTTTCCTTTAACATGTTTGATTATTGTTCTTTGAATGTGGGTGTGGACAAAGAAAATGAAATCTACAACTACTTCTGTATGAAAGAAGCCATACAATCCACTGCAGGCTGGTTGTCAATCAAATCTGACCTTACAAGATATTGGAATGCCGAAGGTTCGTTCCGTTTTAAAAACTATAATGATCACAACACTCAAGTCATTGCCAATCTGAACACCCAGTATTCATTCACCGAAGACCCTACGATTGCCAAAGTGATTTTGAATTGCTCTTATTACAACACTGCACATATCACCATACCGATTTTGGATGGGTTAACCCCTATTTATGTGATACATCCCTACTGGACCCCAAAGCACTACTTCATGGGCAGCATTGCTTTTGATTGGCGGCATAACTATCAGAAATTCGAATTTTGCGAGGCACCTCAGCGTTACTTTGGGGGAAGACTGACATTCGGAGACGACACAACGGATAACCTTTTCATCCAGTTTATCCTTGAGTGGAAGCACGAGTTTAAGGAACATTGGGGTTTTGAAATAAAAGGAGTGATCCACCGTTCCAAGTTTTGGAATGCAGAAGGAGCTTGGGGATCAATCAACTACCGTTTTTAAATTATGAATAATATTAACAGCTTATCAACTTCGAATATGATCAGGTTCCCCTTTCTCGGCACACGGGTTGATGGAGATCCTTTTCAATACCTACTCCTCTCCATGGAAGGGGACCGGACTGAAATTGCCATCTATGATTGGTTTGTCAACAAGGAAAGACTTGAGTTAGAAGAAAGTATCCACCTTCACATACCCAATACAAACGGTATTTTGGGGAAAGTAGACTCCTTTTCTTCCTGCGGAACTGCCAAGTGCGTCACCTACACGATTATCCAGGAAACGACAATAGGGCCTGCTCCAGTTGCCGTTTCCGGGCAAAAAGACGACCTTATTCAATTGATTAAGGATTCCTTTCTTTTAAAATGTGGAGTAAAAATTTACATGACTCATCTGGGGGCTTATTTTTCACGTATTACCGATTATAGTCCTAAAGCCTATTCAAATTTCAAATCCTTATTATTTCCCGATATTGAGAAGAAGATTAAAGAAAATGTAGAACAACTCAGGGAGCTCCATGGCAAATTGCTAAATAATGTTGAAGAGATCCTTGCAATCATTAATCTTGATGAATTGAGAGAGGTCATGGAATCTGAGATCAACCTCACCCTCTTCGATATCTTTTTTACGGAATCAAAATTGGCCCCCCATTCCGGATTGAAGGAGGTCATTAAATGCAAAGACAAAGGGCTTTACTCACTCTATTTGAATTCGATCAAGAACCTGGAAAGAAGGCTCTATTCAAACTATAACCTGATTGTGTTAATCTATTCGACCTTGATAACCCCTTCTACCCAGGTTTGAGACGAAGAGGTATTCTCGAGGACAAAAGGGAGGTAGGAATAATCCCCATTTTGTTCGATATTCCAGTCCTCTTCTTTCTTCATTTCGAACCAAATAATCCCCGTAAGTCCCCATTTTTTAGCTGTGGCCAGGGCATCGCGGATCCAAAGGCTCTTTTGCCCTCCTGAACGATCTACTGAAGCTGTCTCAAAGACTATGACAGGCTTCGTGGGTGCCAGCTTTATAAGCTCGAGGAAAAGTGGGTGAAAAATTTGCTCAAAAGACTGCCATGGCTTTATCCAATCGAGATGTTTTTCTGCCGCAATGTTTGCGGTCACATCCCAGTTATAACCATCCATTCCTAAGATATCGACGTAACGATCACCGGGGTAATAGTTGCTTGCAGAATTCCACGATTCCCCCGGGATGGAATCGGAGTTTGGACAAAATGCCCAAAGAACATTGTTCACTTGTTTTAGCCGAAAAAAATCAACGACGTATTGGAACATCTTTTTGTATTTGGACGGATAGCCTTTGTCGTAATTTGCCTTTTCCACACCCCAGTGATAGCGGGATATATTCATTTCATGGGCAAATCGGATGACAAGCGGCTTACCCCAAGCCTTTATTTCTTCGGCTGCAAATGTCAAGTAATGGTCATATCGGCCTGAGAGGATATCTTCGCAGGGAATGATCAATTCGCTTTTCTCCTGATAATACATGGGCTCCCAGCTAAGGCACGGGAGCGCCCCAATCTCCCATATGGAATTTAAGCTTTCTTTTACAGATGCCGGTTTGGAACTTGGGCTTGGCCACTGCAAATAGAAAAGGATCAATCCGGGATTGATCATTGTCTTCTTTTTCTGTTCATCAAGCAATTCTTTTGTAATGGGAAACCCTTCCATTGCAAATCCCCAGAATAGCGCCCGGGAAGCGGAAACATTTTTTTGTTCACATGCACTAAAAAGGAGTAAAAAAAATAAAGAAGCAACCCCAAAACTAATCTTCATGTTGTACTCTCTTCGGAGTGATTGAAATGCAGAAAGAAACCAATGAGGGTAAAATTATAAAAGCACCAAAATACATTTACTGCAAGGGCATAGACAGGATCACGCTCATAATAGATGCGCAGCAATCCCCAAATTACTGCAGCAAAGCACATGAGGTTCAGCAAAATCTGGGGAAATAGCGCCCTTAGAGGTAAAATTGTGCTTCCGTCTTTTGGTGTGATGCCAAATGTAACTTTTATCCCCAACAATGCGTTGATGGAAGCCTTAATGTAAATTGGAAAAGTAACTGCATTAATCAAAGTGGTAGAAAGCATGTCAATAGCACGATATCTTTTTACTTTGAGCGTAAGAAAAAAAACGGCGAAAGAAAAAATAATATAAGGGACAAAAGAAAAAAAGTAGAGTACAGGGTCTGCAAAGTAGCTTGGAACGTTAAAAAATAAGTACATGACAGGAAATAAGACCATCACCAGAAAGACCCATCCCACCAGGTAGTGTGTACAAGCTAACCAATATTCCCACCAAATATTTAAAGGCATCTTATGAAGAGAACTCCACATTTTTAAGGGTAGCCCTTTAAGGATTCCCAAATTGCCCCTTGCCCAGCGAAATTGCTGTTTGAAAAAACCCGCAAGGTCCTGGGGACCCATGCCAAAAGCAGCCACCCTGTTTAAATAGACCGATTCCCATCCTTTGATATGCATTTTTAATGAAGTGGCGAAATCTTCTGTAACGGATTCTTCATCAAATCCACCAACATCTTTCAATGCTTCTCTCCGCAAAAGGACATTTGTTCCACAACAAAACATGGCACCCTGCAATCCTTTTCCCTCACAAATGTACTCGTAAAATATAGCTTGCTGCAGACCGGCAACACGGGCAATGCGGTTAGTTTCAAAGTTGGTGTAATATTGCGGAGTCTGTACGAATGCTATCTTTGGATTTTTCTCCATAATAAAAACGGGTTCCTCAAGGAATTCTGGAATGGGATTCATGTCAGAATCAAAAACGGCGATATATTTTTCAATTTCCTTGCTTTCATATTTTTCTGCGGGAATAAATTCAAAGCCCGGAAGGAAGTTGCCATCAAGAAACTGCATAAAATCGTTTATGATCCCCGCTTTTGCCCCATGCCAATTTGCCCTAAATAGGCTCACGCCGACCCAGCGGCATAGCTCGTCAACTGCCTTTCGGTATTTTTCCTTATTTTCATCAGTATCCCACGGAAGGTCATAGCGAGTGTCGTCTAACAGGTAGATGCGCTTATTTGGATAACTTAGATTGTATGTGCAGATTAATGTGTTTTGGATGATTTCCAAAGGTTCTTTGTATGAAGGAACAATGACGGCTACAGGAGGATAGGTATCGAAAATAATAGGAGGGGGATCCGTTTTCTTCAATGAATGGAGGAGGACATAAAATATATTAATGAAGTAACCGGTCGATTGGATTAAAACGAAAAGTTCGGCTAATAACAGCACAGAGGCAAGGAGTTTTTCATACCAGGGAAAATCTAATGTAATAAATATAATTATTCGGATTGAAAGATAGAGGAAGATAGTAACGAAAGAAAAAGAAAGGAGGATCAATAAAATAAGCTTGCCATACCAACCAGCCTTCATCAGCTTTCCCCATCAGGTAATGTTTTTTTTAATTGCTCTGACGCCTCTTTAAAATCACCCTTCCACATCAACACCATTGCATACTTGCGCCTTAGCTGAATGTCATTTGGCCTCTTGGTCAATAATTCAGTAAATAACGGTAAAGACTCGATATACTTCTTTTCCCAAGATAAGAGTTCGGCGAGTTTAAACTTGATTATATCATCATCATGCGATTTTAAATGCTCGCGAAATATCGACTCGGCTTGTGGATATTTTTTTAACCCAATATTAAGGTCTGCAATCAGAAGTCTTGTTTCTTCATCGAGATTTTTCTGAGGTATTTCATCCAGAATTGCCAGGGCGTCTTTATATTTGTGCTGATAATATAATGTTTTAGCCATTTCGATATGTATAGTGTGGGAATGGGGTTTGATCGCAAGAAGTTTGTGATATTCGTTTAATGACTCATCATATTTATGCTGATAACCTAGTAATCGAGCATATTCCAGACGGGCATCCCAATCTGTTATTTCCTTACTCAATTCCTCATGATGCTTTTCATTTACGGAATGCAAAGAGATATTAAGAGGACAAAAGCAAGTGAAGAATACAAATATTATTCCAGATCGGTTCATCTTATTCTCCTAAAGTTTTTTGATATTCAGTTTCCGCTTCTTTATATTCGCCATTCCATGTCAAAACACGCGCCAATGATAAGCGGGCTTTTTTATCTTCCAAGTGGATGTCAAGATAAGCCCTATAAACTTTGATTGCATCAGGGAATTGGTGCGTGGCTTCATATGAGCTACCAAGGTGAAGAAAAGCGTCCGGTGATTGCATTCCCGCTTCTATGCTTTCATTATAAAGAGGAATCGCTTCGTTAAATTCCTTAGCCATAAATTTTTTTTCTGCCCCCTTGAATAAGATCCATTTATGCTGAGTTTTGTGATAGATGATGGGCATCGTAGCAGCTACAAAAATAATCAAACTAAAGTACATGAAGTTCTGTTTCATGGCTTTTTTATTATTCATTATTGCTTGCAGTGTGTTGAATTTAAGAGCTTCTTTAATATTGTAATGTTCTTACCTTGTTCTTCTATAAAAGAAACCTCATCCATAATACTGAACATTATGTGGAGTCCCATGCCCGATTCAGGCAAGTTGTTGATATCTTGCGGGTCGAAAATAAATTCTTTCTTCAAGATTTTAGTATTCCTGAGTCCAGTATCGATAACGGTAAAAACAGCAAGTGTCCTATCTATACTGACATCCACTTCAATCTGATGGCCAGCCTCATTTCGATAGGCATGACTGATCACATTGCTGACCGCCTCTATGAGGCATAATTCAATCTGGTATAACAACAATCCATCATGGATCATGCAAGAACATATTCCTCTGATGGCCTTACCCAAAGCGGGGAGTATCTCAAGTCTACTTTCAAAGGTTAGTTTCATATTCACATTACCCATTATTATTTTTTGAATCTTGTAGCATATTTAATGCTTCTCTTTCATCTTTAGACACAAGAAATACCTTGTGCATATTAGTGATATTTAACAGGTTAACGATTTGAGGTTTCAGCTCGCACAGGACAAGAATTCCTTTTACCGGCGTCAAGTTTTTCAAGATCGATATAATTGCTCCGAGTCCCCGACTATCCATGAACTCAATTGATGAGAGATTCAATATAAAAAATCTGCTTCCCTGATTGATTAAATCGATGAACTTCCCCTTAAAAGGCGCACTTGTGAGGCTATCTAGGCTTGAGGTCCTAGGTATTACAAAAGTGACACCATTTTCTGTTTTTATTTCTATTTCCATATTTTTCCTTTTAACTTACTATTCATTAAAATTAGCCTTTTGTGAAATAATTTCAAGGAGAAAGTGTAGGTTTATTAGGTTTATACTCTAAACAGATTAAACTGATATCATCAAGTTGGCTCTGAGAACCTTCCAATCCTTTTAAACATTTAATAATCATATCGTTAAGGATTTCAACAGGTTCATTTTTATTTTTTTCCAAGAAAGAAAAAAACTGTTTTGTTCCCCATAAGTCAGTATCATGATGATAGAATTCTGTAATCCCATCAGTATAAAGGATTAGCTTATCCCCATTTTCCAACATAATCTCCCTCTCTTCAAAGGCATCAGTATGATTAATTCCAATCAGACCCCCATTTGTTTGAAGGAGTTCATATGGTCGGTTATGTCTTAGAAGAACTGGTGGAGGGTGTCCTGCGCTGCTATATGACATCCTTCCGGTTTGCGGGTCGAGTACAAAATAAAAAATTGTAAAAAAACGATCGAACTTTTCATATGGATATTCCCGCTCTAGGGCTGTCAGCATTTCTTTTGGGGAAAATTGGAGGTCGGAATATAGACTATGCTGTTGCAGAAACTGGGAGACTGAAACAGTCACCATTGCGGAAGTAATGTCATGTCCGCTCACATCCAAGACATAAAAAATAATTTTATTGTCCGGCAGAGGGATGATATTAAAAAGATCCCCACCGACAGGATTGCATGGAAGATAAGTCGAAGACAGTTGAAGATTGAGTAACTGAAGAGACTTTTGCGGTAATAAGCTTTCCTGGATCATTGCTGCAGATTTGAGATCATCGTCAAGAATTTTCTGCTTTAAGGTAAGCTGACGATTATAATCCATTAATTGTTGAGTCAAATTCTTAATCTTAAGGTGGGTCTCAATGCGAGCGATCATTTCTCCTTTGTCAGCAATATCGTTGATAAAATCTACTCCTCCCAATTTCAGAGCTTTAATTTTACCTTGCGGTGTATCAAAGCCGGATAGGAAGATGATGGGAATATCCTTAGTGTTTGGATTTTTTTTAAGCCTTCTACATACTTCATAGCCATCCATTCCAGGCATAATGATATCCAACAAGATAAGGTCTGGAACCTCTTTCTCAATTGATGAAATAGCATCTGAGCCGCCGGTTGCTTCAATAACTTTGTACCCATTTTCTTGCAAAATCGCTGAAACGAGCTTGCGGCTAATATCAAAATACTGGACCAGCAGAATTCTATATTGCATATCTTTATCTTCCGAATCTTTGCCTCTTATTCAACGCCCCGCAGTATACATACCAGTTAAAATGTAAATGTGAAAGAAAAATTGATTTATTGACCTCTTATTGCTATATTCCACATCATGGATAATAATGAAATTTTAAAGAATACTTTTCTCTTTACAAATCTGGACGAGGATAAGTTTTTTCAATTAAGTTCTCTGGTTGAGGAAATAAGTGTCCCTGCGGGAGTTGTTTTTGTCAAAGAAGGAGATAAGGCTGATGCCCTCTATATAATTAAGGAAGGCAACTTGCAAGTTTTTACAATGGGACAGCAGAATGATGAAATTGTTCTTGCTAAATTAGAAAATGGGGCTTTTTTTGGCGAGCAAGCCATTCTTGATAAGACACCGGTTTTGCGAAATGCCAGTGTTATGACTTTAACTGATAGCGTTCTTCTTAAAGTTAAAAACGATCTTTTTTTTCAAATATTACAATCCGATAATACTTTGAAAAAAGAGTTAGAAAAAATCGGCGAGCAAGAGATGATCAAATTAAAAACCATCAAAGAGCCCGGAGCGAAGCGCAGGGCGACTGATGATAGCCCATAGCTCCTTCGTCGCTATGGGCTATCATCAGTCGCCCTGCGCTTCGCTCCGGGCTCTTTTTTTGCTCACGCGTTTCCACCCATAGCTCCTTCGTCGCTATGGGCTATCATCAGTTGCCCTGCGCTTCGCTCCGGGCTCTTTTGTATCTTAGAAATAAAAGTGCGCAAGATGACTCTTGCGCACCCACGAGAAAAGAAATTATCTCACTTACGGATAGCTGACGCTGATAGCCGCGCTTTGCGTATTCAAGCTGTCAATTGCAGTGATGCCGTAGACGACAGAACCACTCTGTACTCTATTGTCATCGATGAAATGTGTGACGCCAGTTCCCACCTGTCCGATGAATAGCCCATTTCGGAAAATGAGATAGCCAGCGGCATGTGGATCTGTGCTCGCAGTCCAATTCAACGTATTATAGTATTCGGTAAATACTCCAAAGTTGTGTGAACTTTGTGTGACAGATAGGCCTGAAGGAGGAAGTACCAGTGTCTTCGATCCTGTTGATGCAACAATTGAATTGTTAGTTCCATTGTTATTCATCCAGACAGCAGCTGCGTGGATTACATTTCCATTGATGCTGGCAGCTATTTTAGGACTAGCATTTTCCATCCCTTGCGAGATTGTGATTGGCACTGACCAGCTATTATTCATAAATCCGTTGATATCGGATTCAATTGACTGAATGTTCAACGATTGACCATTAAAAAACAGGTAGAGGCTTAAAACATCTCCAAATGATGTCACAGACAATTCATGTGAATAGGCATATAAGTTGGAGCTGACAAGATCCAGTACAGGACTCCACTCTCCATTTACAGGCTTAATAGATGATTCTATATTGAATGTCCTATCATCGAATGATGTATTCCACAACGCTATTGCATTGCCAAAGTTATCAAATGCAACCTTTGCACAAAGGGATGAGGGGTTGCGTATGCCTGGCAATGACAAAGCTGTTGGAGCGGTCCATGTCCCTGATGCAGGACTGCTGGCTGATTCAACAACAAGATTAGTATAGCTTACGCCTGTCAAGTCGTACTCGTACCAAATCGCAAGTGCATTTTCGTTCGAATCAACAGCCACATGTGGATTCGCAGAATTGTGCACTGTGTCTGAAATGGTTACCGCAGTACTCCACGAGCCAGAAATTAATTTGGAAGATGAAGAGACAACTGTACCGCTGCCAGATGTGCTTAGCCATACAACAACGACCCTGGTATTACTGCCGGTGCCCCCCACTGCAATGCTTGGCAATGTTGCACCTGTGCTTGTGATAGTCAGGTGGGTATTCCAGGCATGATTAAAAAGCTTGACTGAGGATTCTATATTGCCGCCCCTTGCCCAGGCTGCTACTACATCACCGGCTGAGTCGACACAGATGCATGGAGATGTAGCGGTGCTGCTTGACAGGGCTGTAGAACTGCTCCAGCTGCCGCTTAAAGTTTTTGTGGCTCCTTTGATAATAGTCCCCTCAAGCCAAATGGCAGAGGCATTTCCACTCTGATCAACGACCAGCCGTGGAGAAGACGCATTAGTGGCCGATACGGTCGCTTCTGCTGTCCAACTGCCGCTGACTGTTTTGCTGCTCGATTTCACTAAGTTGTTTTCAACCCAAAGCGAAATGGCATTACCATTTGCATCGATGGCAACTTGAGGATCGGAAGCATTAATCCCAACACCAGATATGGAAGTTGGCGGCGATGACCACTTTATGTTATTACCCTGTAGATTTGTAATCGCCAGGATTGTCAAAAACACACTAAATATTTTTTTCATATCTAAAACCTTTGTAAAAAATTAATTAATAAACTTATAAGTCACTAACCTGGTTTCTTATGGCAGTGTATATGTTACGATAGCGCTTTGACGATAGTCAGCATTCAGCATAGCTACACCATAAACGACACCGCCTCCAATCGCTTGATTGTGATCAACAAATATCTCTGTGCCCGGATTCACTTCATTGAAGAAAACTCCATTGCGGAAGAGGTTATATTGAATCGCGGTAGGATCTGTACTGTCAACCCATGTGAAGGTATTATAATAATCAGTATAGATTCCAAAATTGGTAGAGCTTTGGGTTGCGGAAAGACTTGTAGGCGGTACAGTAACCGGAGCACTTCCAAAACAAGCAAGAATTTCATTGTTTGTTCCGTTATTGCTAATCCAAAGAGTCACTCCATTAAAGTTGCTGCCTAACAAAGATATGCCGCACACAGGATATCCGTTCTCGCTAGTAGTCGACATTTGATTAGGATTTGACCATGCTTGAAGAGTTGGGTCAGTTGTTTCAGTTTCTTGTGACTGAATTGTTATGTTAGAAACCCCATCCCATTGCATATAAAGCAAAAGAGCTGTGCCTGAGGATATTTCATGGTCAAAAGCAAATGAATATAAGGTTGGCGTCCCTGGCTGCACTTCACCTGGCCATATCGCACCATATAGTCTTCTGGCAGTTTCAATATTAAATGTCATACCGTCGTATGAATTTGTCCAGACTCCTAAAATATCTCCACTAGAATCAAAGCGAAGCTTAATATTCAGGTCTACAGGATTACGTATACCTTGTCCTGAAAGAACTGTTGGAATGGCTGTCCAGGCTGCGGAATCCACTGATAAATCAGAGGAAAGTACAGTGACTTCCTGGTAAGAATTCCCATCCAGAAGTTCGTACCTATACCATGCCATGGTAGCATTTCCATAAGGATCGATTGCCACCTTTGGATAATTATGCTTGACGCCAGCAGTTACAGCTAACACGCTTAAGGGTGTACTCCAGGTATTGGTACTGATTGTCAGGAAATCAGAATATAATTGATCAGCCCCAGAGACTGCTGTGGTATGCCATACGGCAACGGCCTTTCCCGAATCGCTGATTGCCACATGAGCATTACTTGAGTTTACAGCTGAAAGGATAGAAACAAGGCTCCAGGTTCCTGAAATCCTTGTTGAACTTTCGATGTAATTACTTCTCACCCAAACTGCCACTGCATTTCCAGTTGAGTCAACGGCCAGTGAAGGAGCTGAGGCTCCTGCTCCGGAAATAGGGGATGTCTCGGAGCCCCAGCTTCCGCCAAAGGGAAGGGTGGCCGATTCAATCACTGCATTTCCGCTTTGGACTTCTATCCAAAGGGCTGTGACATTTCCACTAGCATCAATAGCTAACTTTGGGCTTGAAGAGGAGTTAGAAATATCGGATATAGAGACAATAGAACTCCAGCTTCCGCTATAAGGAAGAGAACTTGATTGTATAACTCCACTTTCGACCCATGCTGCCGTTACATTTCCACTATTATCTATGACAACATGCGGATCTGACGCATTGACAGATGCCGTTGAAATTGAGGTTGGTGTTCCCCAACTAATATCGCTATGGACCATTCCAGAGAAGGAACATAGTGTTAAAAATAAGCACAAAATCTTTTTCATTGTTTTACTCCTTGCAACCTGTTAATTTTTTTACTCAAAATCAATTAATTTTGAGCGAATTAAACCCCCAGGCTGCAATTTATGAGTTTAATTCTTTAAAATAAAGCAATAGGGTCTACACACAGAGACCAAGTGTGAAAAGATGAACTAAAGTTTTTTGGTAAAACTTCTTATATTTCATCGTCTTAACTTAAATATTTTTATATTCTCTTAGCACGCGTTGTTCGAGTTGAATGATTCGTATGAGTTAAGGGAAACTGACAGTTGCAATTGAGCTTTGTCTAAAATAAATGTCCATCGATGCAACTCCATATGTCACAGAGCCATTTTGAACTGCATTATGATCTGTAATTTGTAAGGTGTTAGAGTCGGTAGACTCAAAGAAAATTTCATTCCGAAAGATGTTATATCGTTGGATATTGGGACTGATGCTAGCATCCCAAGTTAAAGTGTTAAAATAATCTGTATAAATTCCAAAATATGTTGAATTTTGGGTGATGTTTAGGTTGGATGGTGCCAAGATGTCTGTTTCAGAGCCTATCGCAGCTTGAATCACAGTATTGCTTCCATTAAAATAGGTCCAAACCGCTGCAGCGTTAGAGGTATTTCCATTAGAAGCATATGCGCTTTTCGGATAGCCATTATAAGAACCTGCTGAGACTAAATTCGTATTACTCCAGTAACTATATACAGGAGCTGCAATATCAGTTTCTTGCGAAAATATATTTATTAGACTTCCATCCCAGTACATATAAATGACTAGTGCATCACCTTTAGAATTAACAGAAATATCACCGTCTAAAGAATATAAACTAGGCGCATAAGGCATGAAAGAACCACCCCAACCAGATCCACTATTTTGGACCACTAATTCAATATAAAATAATTGACCGTCGTAAGAATTAGTCCATAAAGAAGCGGCATTACCATTGGAATCAAAAAGAATCTTAAGGAAAAGGTCTGAAGGGTTGCGTAATCCCGACTTTGAAAGTCTGGAAGGCAAAGACCAGGCGACTGCTTGATAACCTAAAGAAGATGATAACACTTTGACATTCTGAAAAGTGCCTTCATTTTCGTTATACCCAAACCAAACAACGATTGCATTCCCATTATTATCAATGGCCACTTTGGGGTAAGTATGATATTCCAAGTCTGTTGTATTGATATAGAAAACATTTTTAGGGCTATTCCATGCTCCTCCCAATGTTGACGTAGAAGAAGTGATACTATAGATTCCAGATTTAATACTTTGCCAGACAGCAATGACACAACCATTGGCACTGATAGCCACTTGAGGATAATTAGATATTGCTGATGATAGGGTTGTGACAGTATTCCAGGTCCCTGAAATTCTTGTAGAAGATTCAATTAAGTTATTCCTCACCCAGACTGCAACCGCGTTTCCGCTCGCATCAACTGATAAGGCCGGAGAAGTAGTGCCTGAACTGGAGATGGAATTTTCAGAGCTCCAGCTTCCACCATAGGGGAGTAACGCAGTATTAATGGTATTATTTTCAATCCAAACTGCTGTCACATTCCCGCTTGAATCAATGCCAAGTAGGGGAGAAGAGGCAATATTTGCGCTAGTAGATAATGAGACAGGTGTAGACCAGCTTCCTCCATTTAATAAGGAACTTGACTTTATGATGCCATTTTCTACCCAAGCTGCAGTTGTATTTGCTTGAGAATCAATGACTAACTGCGGATCGGAAGCATTAACGCTTGAAGATGAAATAGTTATAGGTGAAGACCAGGTAATCGCTCCCTGTAATGAATTAAAAAAAACTAGAAGTAAAAAACAATAAGTTCCAATTTTCAGTCGGCAATCCATCTTCACTAAGCTCCAGAACGGTTAATGAGCGCTTCAACCGGCTCATCGCTAACCTAACATAAAATTTTATTTATGTCTCATTCTTTTTAGTAGCTCTGGAATGTATAGATAAATTGGACGATCTTGGTCTTCAATTAAATTTCCGTCTGATAAAACATTGCTTATCATTGCTTCTGACATGGCTCGATTATCAATTTCAAGCTTCGGTTTTATCCTACTACTTATTAGGGCATTTCTATTTATATAATGGTTCAGCCTTAACAGTTGACGATTGACTGCCAATGTTGAATTTGGAGTCTTGAAACGGCATTTATAGGGTGGCCAAATAAAGCCGGCACAGTGATCCGGTTTGAATATCATTTTCGAGACCGATTTTTCGATTATTTTCTTCGGAGGACCGGAAAGATTTACTGATTGAATAAGCAATTTTTTAGAAGAAAAGTCGCTGGCATCAAAAAAATCACAAGGAAACGTAACAGCAGAATAGTTTGTGTATTCATTTAAAAGACCAATGATATTTCCTATAGGACAAACAAGATATTCACTGATATCAAGCAATATAAGCCATTCTGTTTCGCCTTTTGCAAGAAAATTGACCGCATTTTCATAGGCAGGTATTTGGGTACTCAATGCCCACTTGCCTGCATTATCCTCATTTTGAAGGTTTATTGCTTCAGGCCATTGAACTAATGTCACAATTTTTTTTTCTAGGTAAGGCTGAAGAATAGTGTGAAAATGATCTCCACTTCCTACGTTGTATAAATAAAAGTGGTCTACCCCAACCAAGCGATGATACTCTATCCACTCTTTTAAATATTTGGCCTCATTTTTAAAAAGGGCGCAAATGGATAAAATATACTTGGGCTTTTCAGAGAAGTTCTTACTGTTATCTATGGAGCTAAACAAGTACGTCTTAAAACACATTATCAATAAGAAGTATATAATTTTATTCATTAATCTCTCCGCAATTTTAGCTTATTTTATTATATTAATTACTAATTTTAATTAATGTCACATAGGCGATAGGTCCTCCAGCTGAGGTTTCAGAACCATTATTTAGAGTAATAGAAGATCCGGAATTATTGACGACTTTAATAGTTGAAGGATTGGTAGTCACATGGACAAGTATAGTCTCACTATTCATGTACCTATCCCCAGTACTGCCAGTCACATCTTCAGCATAATCAATTTGGGCAGTATTAGGTCCAAGACCTACTCCAACTCCATTAAGTTGTACCTGAAACTTTCCTGGATTTGAACTTGATTGGAAGCCCCAGCTTAACTGATACCAGCCGGTATCAGAGATTTCTATCGATCCGGCTGCAGACATGGAAATCTTGGTGCCAGGAGCGCTTGGATTAGGATTGCCCGTTATAGGAAATGGAATAGCCGCGTTATTGTTAACTAACTGTCCTGCGGACCCTGGAGACGACATGGCGACACTGGCAAAATCGATCGCAAAATATCCTGTCGGGCCCGTTGGGCCTGTAGGGCTCGTGGGTCCGGTAGGTCCTGTCGGGCCTGTGGGTCCAGTTGGTCCGATTGATCCTGTCGGACCGGTAGAGCCAGTGGCGCCGGTGGCACCGGTCGGTCCTGTTGGGCCAGTGGATCCGGTTGGTCCTGTTGGACCCGTGGAGCCAGTGGCGCCCGTGTTACCTGTGGCACCAGTTGGTCCTGTCCGACCAGTTGGTCCCGTCGCGCCCGTTGGTCCTGTCGAACCAGTTGCTCCAGTGGCGCCCGTAGCACCGGTTGGTCCTGTCGGGCCTGTGGGTCCAGTTGGTCCCGTCGCGCCAGTGGGTCCTGTCGAACCGGTAGAGCCGGTTGGTCCAGTGGCGCCCGTAGCACCGGTTGGTCCTGTCGGACCTGTGGGTCCAGTTGGTCCCGTCGCGCCAGTGGGTCCCGTCGATCCGGTGGGGCCAGTTGCTCCAGTGGCGCCCGTAGCACCGGTTGGTCCTGTCGGGCCTGTGGGTCCAGTTGGTCCCGTCGCACCAGTCGGTCCTGTCGAACCGGTAGAGCCAGTTGCACCTGTGGCGCCCGTAGCACCGGTCGGTCCTGTCGGGCCTGTGGGTCCGGTTGGTCCCGTTGCACCAGTGGGTCCTGTCGAACCGGTAGAGCCGGTGGCACCAGTGGCGCCTGTGGCACCAGTCGGTCCTGTCGGGCCTGTGGGTCCGGTTGATCCTGTCGCGCCAGTCGGTCCCGTCGAACCGGTAGAGCCGGTGGCACCAGTGGCGCCCGTCGCACCTGTTGGTCCTGTTGGGCCTGTGGGTCCGGTTGGTCCCGTTGCACCAGTCGGTCCCGTCGAACCGGTAGAGCCAGTTGCACCAGTGGCGCCCGTAGCACCTGTTGGTCCTGTCGGGCCAGTGGGTCCTGTTGGTCCCGTCGCACCAGTCGGTCCTGTCGAACCGGTAGAGCCAGTTGCACCTGTGGCGCCCGTAGCACCGGTCGGTCCTGTCGGGCCTGTGGGTCCGGTTGGTCCCGTTGCACCAGTGGGTCCTGTCGAACCGGTAGAGCCGGTGGCACCAGTGGCGCCTGTGGCACCAGTCGGTCCTGTCGGGCCTGTGGGTCCGGTTGATCCTGTCGCGCCAGTCGGTCCCGTCGAACCGGTAGAGCCGGTGGCACCAGTGGCGCCCGTCGCACCTGTTGGTCCTGTTGGGCCTGTGGGTCC
>JABDDC010000018.1:0-2172 GCA_013287815.1 Chlamydiota bacterium | reverse complement strand
GATCCTGTCGCGCCAGTCGGTCCCGTCGAACCGGTAGAGCCGGTGGCACCAGTGGCGCCCGTCGCACCTGTTGGTCCTGTTGGGCCTGTGGGTCCTGTCGGGCCTGTGGGTCCGGTTGGTCCAGTCGCGCCAGTGGGTCCTGTGGAGCCAGTTAAACCTGTAGTACCTGTTGATCCAGTTATCCCTGTTGTACCGGTGACTCCTGTCGCACCTGTTGTGCCTGTAATACCGGAAGTGCCAGTAGTTCCCGATGAGCCGGTAACACCTGTGGTGCCGGTTGTGCCTGTAATACCAGTAGTACCTGTTGATCCAGTTGTCCCTGTTGCACCGGTGATTCCTGTCGCTCCTGTTGTGCCTGTAATACCGGAAGTGCCAGTAGTACCAGTAGTTCCCGATGAGCCGGTAACACCCGTGATGCCGGTTGTACCTGTTGACCCAGTTGTCCCTGTTGCACCGGTGATTCCTGTCGCTCCTGTTATGCCAGTAGTACCGGAAATACCAGTAGTACCGGTAGTTCCAGATGAGCCGGTAACACCCGTGGTGCCGGTTGTACCTGTTGACCCAGTTGTCCCTGTTGCACCGGTGATTCCTGTCGTTCCTGTTATGCCTGTAGTACCGGAAATGCCAGTAGTACCGGTAGTTCCTGATGAGCCGGTAACACCTGTGTTGCCGGTTGTACCTGTAGTACCTGTTGACCCAGTTGATCCAGTTGTACTGGTGACTCCTGTCGCACCTGTTGTGCCTGTAATACCGGAAGCACCCGTAGTACCGGTAGTTCCAGATGAGCCGGTTGTACCTATGCTTCCTGTTGAACCAGTCGTCCCCATAGATCCGGTAACTCCGGAAGTTCCGGTTTTTCCAGTAGCACCGGTTAAGCCAGTCGCACCTTCCGCCCCTTCCGCACCTTCAGGTCCTGTGGGTCCTGTCGTCCCTGTAGATCCAGTAAAACCGGTAACACCGGATATTCCGGTTTTACCTGTAGCTCCAGTTAAACCTGTAGCTCCTGTTAAACCGGTAGTGCCGGGACAACAAGGACCTGTTGGACCTGTGACACCAATTGTTCCCGTACTACCTGTAGTACCGGATGAACCAGTGGGACCCGTCGGACCAGTGGTTCCGGTAGGTCCTGGTGGGCCATTAGTCCCTGCGGGGCCTGTTGGACCTGTAGGTCCTCGTTTTCCTGGAGGCCCCTGCTTTGGTTTTTTGTCATCGCAAGGGGATGAGCTGAAGTCGTAGAAGGATTCTGGGCCTGCATTTAGTTCAGAAAACAGGAGCGGACAAATTATTAAAAAGAGAAACAAAGGTGTTAAGCGTTTGAGATATGATTTCATTGACTATACTCCGACCAATTATATTGCCACGAATCGCGATGTTTGATTGGAACTAGGGTTTGTCTCTTGAAAGCATGATAAAGGGGACAGACAGGATCGTAAGAACAATTAAACGCTTGCAAAAGGTCTATTCCCAGGACAACCTGAGCACGGGTATTAAAGATTTTATCGTGGGAGACATTAGCTTCAACTTTGAAAATGTCGGATATATTGAGGAGGAAACGCAATTTTCCGCCCCACGATTGTTCGATTTTATCGCAGATGTGTTGGCTGCCGGACCGCATATAATAAGGTTCTAGTCCTATAACGCCGGAGACGCAAGGAATACAAGTATTAAAGGTTCGTGTAATATTGATAGAGGCCATCCGGTAAGTGGCATCGAAATCTCTGAGCGTAGCGCGAAATCCGCCGGAGTATCTGAATTTAGTCGAGCAGAAGACAACTTCGTCTTGCAATGGACAGTACAAGTTGACAAAGACTTGCCAGCATCCGCGCATCATTTGTATTCCACCGACGATTTGACTAAAAGAGTTGTGGTGCCAGCGACGGCAGTCATAACCTGTATATCCTCCAAAGGCAGTGTAGTCATTACCCCAGACAAATCCACCCTCTACAGTTGCTCCATTGGAACCTTTAATCAGATGATACCAGCTGGCGTCAGTATACAACCATAAACGGGAAACGGAATTGGTGATATTGGTAGGAAAGGTTGTAATCACACCCAGAGTAGAGTAGCTTTGATTGACTCCTATATCAGTGCCGGCGGCTATTTCCACGTAAGGGCGTGCTAGGAAGCATTTATCTTCACCATTTAAGGATGAGAAAATTGCATGGAGTGCAC
>JABDDC010000017.1:34129-35600 GCA_013287815.1 Chlamydiota bacterium | reverse complement strand
ACATCAACACAACTAACGAATTCCGGATTCTTCCCCTTCATCAGTCCAAATCTTGCAGCCATACGTCCGACCACATCCGTAGCTCCCATTCCAATCGCCGTTTCTAGGTTAAAAGGAATATTCAGTGCTAGAGCTCGGAGCGATAGCGGAGAGCGACCGGTGAATAGCCCATAGCGACCAAAGGAAGCTATGGGTATGAGATTATGTCTAATTACGTCTTTGACAGCTGTCGCATATTAGCAATGAACAGATAGAAGGTCACACCACTAAGCAGTAATCTGCCTCTGGCATTGATATAATCGAACATATACATCGAGACAATTGAAGCAGACGAAATCGCCAGATGACCACACGTCTGAATTCTCCAAGCCCAAAGCGGCTTAGTCGCATGTAATTTATTCGTGTACTTTGACAATGCCTGGATCGCAATAGCTGTTATTGCATAGATACCTACTGATGCCAACGGATCAGTTTTTTGTGCAAGAGCCGCAAAATATCCAATACCTGCTGCCACCACCGATTTTTCCAAGGCATACTCGTAGACTGGTGCATCAGAGGTTGATCTGCTGTTGCCGGATAAGCGTGGTGATGTAGTTCCATTTGAAGGCTCGTTATCTTCCCCAATGGTAGGATAAGCGAGTTTTCTAACCCCGTCTGTTCTATCTGTTACACTTGAACCATTACTTTTTGCTTTTACTCTTCCTGTTCTTATTTTCAATGCTCTCAGCATTGACGAGGGAGTAACATTACTAGCAGTAGATGGTTGGCTATTTTGCACTGGCGTAGCGGGTGGATTTGCTTGAATCGATGACATATTTGATCCTTTTGTTTAAAGTTATACCTTAATTTTCTTATCTTTGATTAAAAATCTTCTTGAGCAATATTCATTAATTCGCTTAAATCTGCAACATAAATTGAAATTTGTGTTCTGATTTTTTCACTACAATCTGTAAATCTTTCGATAGTGTCTTTTCTTTCTGTTTTTAAATCGAATAATTGGGCAACACGGGCGAGCGACTCTTCATATTTAATTTCAGCGTCATACGGTTTAATATCATATTTTTTATTTAAAGCTTTTAAATCTAATAATTGGGCTTTAGGGTCATCCTTTCTTTGTTTAAAGTCATATTCATTGTCAAGCTTTCTATCAACCTGATTTTGGAACTTAGGATGCTTTAGACTTGGCCGCCGTTCTACTCCAAACTTAGGTCGCTCTAGCTCTAAATGTGTAAGCAGAGCTGGAGCTGATGATGATGTCGACTCTTCTCTTTCCTTGGATTCTTTCCCGCTTTGTATTTTTAGTGGGTTGAAAGGTCCGGATTTGCTAAACAATGTATTAATTTTAGTTAGTTTTTCATTAAAGGCTTTTTTTGCCGATTCCATTTTTTCTGGATTTTTTAGAGCATTCCGCCCGCCCAAAGACTCTCCTAGGTTATACTGTAGGGAGATTAATGAATATTTTATCTGATCC
>JABDDC010000017.1:0-34119 GCA_013287815.1 Chlamydiota bacterium | reverse complement strand
TGGAGATTTAGCTTTTTCGGCTGTTAGTTTTCTTTGTTGTGCTTTTACCATGCTTGGAGAAAGCTGGACGATCTCACCATTCTTTTTGGTATGAGGGGTTTTTGGGGTTGAAAGGTGATTTGATTGTGGAGTAGTTGGGTAACCGTTCTGTGGCCTTGGTGGTGTCATAAAATGAGGAGAAGATGACACTCCTAGTGATGAAGGAATAAAAAGAAATGAATCAGAGTTAGAATCATTTTCTTTATCACTTCCTGCAGGAAGGTGGTCATCATCATTAGAAGTAGATGAATCAGTACGCTTCAAGTCAAGTCCTTCGTGATTTCCATTTTGGCCCATAGGATTAGCAGTGCTAATGACATTGCTATTGGAGTCTGAATTATCTTCACTATTAATATTCGAAGAGTTTCCTAATATCTGTTGTGAAGTATTTGTAGGGGTATTAGTTGGAGGTGTTGTTACCCTGGGAAAAGTTGGTTTTTGACGATCATTTAAAGAAGGGGTGTTTCCATTCTTGTAATAAAAATAGGCAGCTCCGCTACCTAAAAGAAACACTGTCAATCCTGCCAATTTTGCAAGTGTGGGAAAAAAAGAAGAGGATTGATTAGGTGTTGTAAAATGCACATGGACATTTGTACTAGGCATCGTCGCCGGTGTTGATTGGGTAGAAGTTGAAAAACTTGGTTGGGGTGTGATTCCGTTCATATATTCTCTCTGTTGTTGTTAAAGTTAATAAATAGTGTAGGGATACTATATGAAGAGAGTGTATTTTTCAAATGAATTATAATTTTGTTGCAAAATAAAAAATAGTTTGTAATCTATATTTCTTTAAATTACAAGACGCGGCTTGGAGCGATAGCTCCAAGCCAGGTGTGGGAGAGCTTAGCGTTTGCCATAAGTTTTATAGGCATCATAAGCGACTGGAAGTACCGATAGTGTGATGTAGAGGCTATTTCCGGCTTGCGATGTAAACATGTTGAGATTGTTGTAAACGATCTTTTTAAAGATGGATTGGCAAGCGAGTGTAGCGGCTGTCCTTGCTGTAAAACCGAGGTGTTTGTTTATTCCAATTGTTTTTTCGCGCACGATGGAATTGAGCTTCATCTGAGCACAAATATTAGCAGGAAAAGCAACGAAAGGTTTCAGCGGATTGACTTTGGCAAAGAAAGAATAAATAAAGCTGAAAGCGCCATCTAAAATAGTCAATTTAACTTTATCATTTTTTGGTGGATTGCTTACTGGACTTGCAGTAGGTGCTCCTCTAGGACTTAAACTAGGATACGAAATTGGTGTTGATGTTGATTCTGAATCTATTGCTGGTAAACTTGGATAGATACTTGATGCTGGGTTCACTGGATTTGCAGTGGGTAACCCATCAGGACTTAAATTTGGATACATAGACATACTTGATGCTGACACTGGGCTGGACATAAAAAACTCCTTTTTATTTAATAAAAATTAACAAATTAAATAGCATTATGATAGAGTTCGTATTAATTAGTCAATACTAATTTTTGAAATTTTGATTAATATTTAGTGACACACTGCGCGGCCGTTTTGGAGTCTGGTTTCTAGGTTTAATTGCACCCTCAGCTTTACGCCCAATGTCGTCAAGTTTAAGGAATTTCTACAATCCTGCGAACGCCAATCTCAGGAGTTTTGCTCCTCGTTAAGAGGGTAAAGACTATTAACTCGTCGCAAACCCCTCGATCTTGGTATTCTCGCTATCGTGTAAATTTCTATAACTTGACGACATTGACCTCTACGCCCTCCGTTTTGCTTGCAACGGAAATTTTGATCGGCTACGATATTTTTCATTTTAAGAGGAGAAAAATACTGTGAATAAAATGTCTTTTGAGGGGCGGTTGCAGCAGATTTCATATTATTTAGGACAATCAGCAGTCAATTACGACGCCATTGGAAAAATTACGAAAGAAGGCTTTTTTAACCGCTATATCAGAGCGGTGTGGATGAATGATGACAAGCCTCGTTTAATCAAGCTCATTCAATTCGTGAATCAGGCATATGAAGCGGCGGAGCAGAAAGGAGTTAAAGTTTTTCTCCCGCATCTTGTACCTAGTCAACAATTACAAGCTGAAGCAGATGCCTATCGCCGCCGCCATGAAATCTACTTTAGAGTTACGCATCAAGTCTTGGACGTTGCTCTCGGCAATGAGTGGCACAATGATCCGGCCGTCAGACAGGAGCTGGATCAGATAAAATATTCATTAATCTCCCTACAGTATAACCTAGGAGAGTCTTTGGGCGGGCGGAATGCTCTAAAAAATCCAGATGAGGTATGTTTCAAAAAACTGAATATAATGGCACAGGAATGGAAGAGCAAACAAAAAGGATGTGATAACCATGCCGTCAATGCCTTGGAAGTGAAAGAGCTGGAAATGGCAGCGTGTCACCCACTCTGGGCTAATATGGTGATGCAGAATCATGCGCACTTTGATGAATTTATGAAGTGGTCCATCCGTGATTACAATCCTGTTGAAATCATGATCAAGTACTTCCATACCCAAAAGAAAATCAAGGCTGCGATATTGTCACAGTATCTCGGGTATTCACGCGATCCGGCCAATGAAACATTGGCTATCAAAACTGTAGCGACAGCAACTAATGGAATTATGAGAAAAGTCCTTTGCTTGCCTATCTACAATGGATCTTTTAAAGAATTTGAACCGGACAAGCAGAAGTGGGTCAATGTATTAAAGCCGAAGAATTTGATCCACTTTGAACGAGGTAATTACTGGATTACCGTAGAAGAGTTATTCAAGCTGTCTGCAAATAAGGATTTGACGGAAGTCAATCCCAACTTGTGTGCTAACTGGGGAGTTGTCAATTTCCATCCGGCCTACGGATACCATAATGCTGACACCGGCACTTATGATGAGATGCCAAGCGAGAGTCAAGCGTGGACACGGGATAATTGGATCGATAAGACTCCGCCGATGAGGGTCGCCACTCAGGAAGAGATGGAGAAAATTTATGGTAATAAGATTAAAGAGAGAAAATTCTTCTATCAGGTGCGTGCCACCAGAACCGAGCTTAATTTGAAGGCGTTGGGTTGTCACGGATTTTTGACGCTTTACGTTGCCTTGCCGGATGGAAAGTGGAAAGTGTTAAATGTCGGCATTTATGCCTACCGCTTTCAGCAAAATACTTGGGAAGCTGTTCAGATGTTTGCCGATACGCTGAAGAGAGTACTCTCCTTGCAAGATCAGAATGGCGTTTACACATTCCGTCAGAGGGCTGCCATGACATTTTTCCCTGCTTTGGAAAAGACAAAAGAGTTTACAGATCAAGTTTATGATAGGCTTTTACGGACGGAAGGAGTATTCCAGTTGGCTGCTATCAATTGTTCTTATGCAATTCAGTCAACCGTTAATTCTGTGTTGGATAAGCCGATCAACTTTTTCAAGATGACGATGACCAAGGCAACATCGGGCATAGCTCCGGTGGACTGGGTCCTTAAATTTGCAGATACCTGCAGCGAAAAGATCAGGGAGATCATCTTTTATTTACTCCACAGGATGCTGTTTTCGCACCGTCAAGAAACAGTAAAAGGTCAATCCGGCCCCCAGACCTATTCGACGTGCAAGTTTTTCAACGAGAATGGGGTGATTCTGCATAATCCATCGTACTTCCCTCATCAGATTCAGGAAGCCAAAAAGACTGGAGAACATCCATTTGTTAACGGCAGACTGTACTGGGGAAACACAGAAGAGAGGCTTCAACCATTCTTGAAGGATGAAGGATGAAAGTCTAACCTTCATCCTTCACCCCCTCATCCTTTAGTAGTTGTGTGAGGTACCACAACCGCAGGATGAGCGAACATTGGGATTAGACACTTTGAAGCCTGATCCGCGGAGTCCTTCAACATAGTCGATTTCAGAACCGAGCAGACGAGGTACCATGGCTTTTTTGACATGGATTTCGATGCCGTTGGCTGTGAATGTCTGGTCTTCTTTTTCTGCTTTTTCAGAAAAGTCGAGGACATACTCGAAGCCGTTGCAGCCGGCCAGCTCCTCAGAGAAACGCATGCCCCAGCCTTGTTTTCCTTCTTCAGAAAGGATTTCAAGAAACTTGTCGGCGGCTCTTCTTGTGATGGCGATGGATGAGATGTCTATCTTTTCTGCGAGTAAGTTATTCAGTTTATTCACCAGGTCATCGATCTGATGCTGGTTTTTGCCGTGGCCGAGCATACCTCCTTCGAGTGTTTCCCAGACAGCAGCGTGGCAGCCGACGCAATGCAGGCCGGCATTTGTAATCTCTTGAGACAGCCTTTGTGCTTTATATGGAAACATACCCAAGATTTCTTCGATGGTCATGTTCTTATCAATATTCGTCTTTTTTGTTGGAGCAGGTGCTGAACAGCAGCCGCCTCCATGGCTTTGGTGTTGGTGTGGTTGTTCTTCTTTGGGAGAGCAGCATGATGACTGACTTTGTTGGGGTGGTTGCTCTTTTTTGGGGGAGCAGCATGATGACTGACTTTGGTTCTGGCTGGGGCCTTGATCTTTATTTGGTTTTGAACAGCAAGACATGGTGATTTCCTTTTTTTTATGGATTAAAACGTAATTCTTACGCGGCCGCTTTTGATACGGCATTGGCAGGCCAATCGTTCATGGCTAGTGCCTTCGCCAAGGAAGTCTTCTTCTTCTTGGGTGGCCTTTGACAAGTTTTCATTTCCCTCTTTAATTTCGATGACACAAGTGCCGCAAACACCTTCGGTACAAGCAAAGGGAACGCCTGCCTCTTCGCATGCTTCTGCTATTGGGGAATTGTCGGGCAGTTCCACCTCATCACCACTGTGGTCAAATATTAATGTTGCCATGTATTTAACTCCTAATTAATTAACAGATATTATCGTTTAACTTTCATATAAAATCAAGTTCTTTTTACGCAACTCCATCATTCTATGGGAAATAGGAAAAGAATGAGGAGGTAGGAGAGGAGAGAGAGGCTCCTCTCTCCCGTCTCCTTAAAGCGGCGCTCTCGATTCATTGGTGATTCTGGTCCAGAGCGTGTTCATCTTGGATTGCTGGATTGATGAGAGAGGATAGATGACCATGAAGACATCATCATTGGCCCGGAAGGCGTTGAGGGTCCAGTTAGCTGAACCATTGACCAGGATCGATTCGTCGATATAGGCGAATTTATGGTGAAGAAGTCCCTGGCCGGTGCTGAGCTTGACCGGTATGCCAGCACTCGAAAGCTTCTTGACGATTTTGGCGCTAGCTCCTTTGCCTGAGTTGCGGTCGATGACCGCCTCGACCTGGATTCCTCGCTTGTGGGCATGGATCAGCTCTTCTGTGAGATCGATGCGGGTCCAGGTGAACATGGCGACTTTGATAGTCTTTTTGGCAGACTTGATCAGTTCGATCAAACGGGGAACCGCTGTGCTATCATCGGGAAGTACCCATAATTCAATTGTTTGATCGCCTGCGACAGCTTTCTTTTGTAGTAAAGGAGTGGAGTGTCCCTCATCATCCATGCTACGAATCTTTTTAGTGAGTTCGGCCGCTAATTCTGGGTGAATGAGAGCCATGATTAGATTACCATGAACGTTGAGCGATTCCCAAGTCATATTGGCTGATCCGAGAATGACTTCATGATTATCTATAAGAAGAATCTTTTGGTGGGTCAGTCCATCGCCAACTCGTTTGATGACCGTGGACTTGGGAAGCTGGCGGGCTAGCCCTTGAGAAGCTTTGGCATCGCATACGATAAAAACTTCAATTCCCTCCTCAGACTTTTGTCTTAACGCGGCAATGATGTGTGGATCGGTCATGGCATAGATCACCATGACGACCGATTCTTTAGCACTATTGATTGCTGAGACGTATAGGTCGGTTAAGTCATCGCCGGTCTGGTTGGAATAGAGTTCAACCGCATGTTCAGAATAGGGTATCGGCCTATTTTCGTGATGGATGGTCGTTGCTAACTCGACAATGAAGAAAAGGAGCAGTGCGATGACGCTGCCGATTGTCGACTTTTTGATCAACTTAGAGTATGGGTTGCCAGATTTTTTAGCCATTAGAGATGTTCCATTAGGGCCTGCTGCAAGCTGGTATAACGTTTTTTTACTTCATCATTATGGATGGCGATGGAAATGGCTTTCTTGGTGCCCACCAGAACGACAAGTTTCTTTCCACGAGTGATGCCTGTATAAAGTAAGTTGCGGTGCAGCATAATGAAGTGGCTGGTATGGATGGGCATAACGACACAAGGGCATTCGCTTCCCTGAAACTTATGGATGGAAATGGCATAGGCCAGGATCACTTCATCCATCTCCGAGTAGCTGTAGGGAACTTCACGGTCGTCAAACTTGATCACGACAACCTGATCGTCAGGATCGATATTCATGATATAGCCGATGTCGCCGTTGAATACCTCTTTCTGGTAGTCATTACGCGTTTGCATGACTTTGTCGCCAACATGGAATTTTTGGAAACCTCGGTGGAGGCCAATCTCTTTAGGATTGAGCGTTTTTTGCAGTTCGATGTTGAGGTTTTCTGTGCCTATGAATCCCTTTTTCATGGGAGCCAGCACTTGAATATCTGCTGTTGGGCTAAAGCCGTAGCGGTTGGGCAGTCTTTGCGATACTAGCTTGATGATAGTATTCATTACTTCTTCATTTTCTTCACATTCCATAAAGAAGAAATCGGACTCTTTGCCGTTGTATAAGCTTGGAAATAAACCATTATTGATTTTATGGGCATTGGTGATGATGTGTGAGCCCGCAGCCTGTCTGAAAATCTCTTTGAGGGTAGTGACAGGGATGCCTCTGGATCCGATCATATCCCGCAATACGTTGCCTGGACCAACGCTTGGCAGCTGGTTGATGTCACCGACAAAGATGACGCGGGCTTGGTCTGGGATGGCTTTGAGAAGATTGTACATGAGCGATGTATCGATCATGCTCGCTTCGTCGATGATGATTAAATCACATTCAAGCCGATTATCGCGATTGCGTTTAAAGCCCCCTTTAAAATCAAATTCAAGCAAGCTATGGATGGTCAAAGCTTTTCGCCCTGTGATTTCGCTCATCCGCTTGGCTGCTCTGCCTGTTGGCGCCGCCAGACAGATTTTAGTCGTCAGCTTGTCCATGATGGTCAGTATGGCATTGGTGATGGTGCTTTTACCGGTGCCTGGCCCTCCAGTGATGATGTGCAGCTTGCCGCTGATAGCATGGGCGACTGCAATCTTTTGATTTTCCGCCAGTTCGATGTTCAGCTGCTGCTGAACCCACTGGATTGCTTTTTCCTTGTCGATCTGTCTTAAAAGGCTTATCCCTTTTTTAAGCCGCTTCATTTCTCTTGCAATTCCCATTTCGGAAGCAAAGAGGTACTTGATCCAGACATACGGCTTTTTGACCCCGTTTCCCATGATGTCGGCCAACTCAATCCTGTCCTCATTTTGTAAGATCTGAAGCCGCGGTTCGATTTGTGCTGCTGTTATTTCCAATGTTTTTTCAGCTTCCTTCAAAAATTCCTCTACAGGGTAGCATACATGGCCATGCTGGGAGAGTTCCAACAAGACATATTCGATGCCGGCATCGGTCCTTTGATGAGATTCTTTACCTATCCCCATCTTCTCAGCCAGGTTGTCGGCTGTTTTGAATCCGACACCGAACATGTCCCGCGCGAGGCAGTAGGGGTTTTCTTTTACGGTGGCAACGCTCTTGCTGCCGTAGGTTTTAAAGATTTTTTGGGCGAAGGCAGGACTGACCCCATGACCTTGCAAAAAGACCATTACATCACGGATGCTTCGCTGTTCCGTCCAGCAGTTTTTAATGCACTCAATTTTTTTACGCCCGAAGCCGGGAATCTCTAATAGTCTTTCAGGGAACTGATCGATGATGTTGAGTGTTTCGATGCCGAATTTTTCAACAATTTTGGATGAGTATTTGGGTCCAATTCCCTTGATTAAGCCAGACCCTAAATATTTTTTGATACCTATCAGGTCAGCAGGGGCTTCTACAGAAAACTTTTCAATTTCAAATTGATTTCCATGGACAAGGTGGGATTTCCATTTGCCGTAGCAGCGGACTGTCTCACCAGGCTGGATGCCAGGCATAGTGCCAACAATGCAGGTGAGTTCCCTATGCTTGGGCTGCTGCAGCTGGGCGACGGTGAAGCCTGATTCGTCGCTATGAAAAGTAATTCGTTCAATATAACCATTAATTTGTTCCATGGATAAATCATAAACCAGAGCCGTCAAAATTTCAACGCAAAGGTGCAAAGAAACAAAAGAAGTAAAGAAAGAAAAATTAATTTGTGGTATAACCCTTGTGAATTTTCAACTAAAAGACAAGTTCCAGTTTATGTAAATTATAAAGGGGTGATTGTGAAAGAACCATTTCGTCTGGACATACTCGTAAATGATAAAGTTATTATAGAAGTTAAGGCTACAGAAGAAATTTGTTCAATACATAAAGCTCAACTATTAACCTATCTGAGGCTAACAAAACTTAAATTAGGTCTTCTGATTAATTTTGGAAAGGAATATGTTAAAGACGGAATCATAAGAGTCGTTAATGGAATTTAAAAAATCATTTCAATCTCCCCATCTTTCTTTGCATCTTTTATTTCTTTGTACCTTTGCGTTGAAAAATGCGCGACTATTGGGTGGGTATTGTGGCTATTTTCAATAAAGAAAGCTTAGAAGCTCTGAGGCAAAAGGTCGATCTGGTCGATCTTCTCTCTTCCTACATGGAATTGAAGAAGACCGGCTCTTCCTATAAAGGCCTATGCCCATTCCATGATGAGAAAAGCTCTTCCTTCATTGTCCAGAAAGGGGATTCCCATTATCACTGCTTTGGATGCGGTGCTCATGGCGATGCGATCCAGTTTCTGATGACGCACCAGAAAATGAGCTTCTCCTCTGCTGTGGAGACTCTTGCTGAAAAATTCCATGTCCCTTTAGAAAAAATAGAAGGGGAGGAAAAGAAGGGGCCAAACAAAGCATTGCTGAAAAGTGCTCTGGATCAGGCCACCCGCTTTTATCAGTTCCATCTGCTCCATACTGAAGAAGGGCATGCAGCTTTATCGTACCTTTATAGCCGTGGCATCGATTTAGAATTTATCAGGTTGTTTGGGGTAGGCCTTTCACCTGAAAAACCGGGTAACTTCCGCCAATTAATGTATAGCAAAGGGATCAGAGATGAGATCATGCTGGAGTCTGGACTGCTGAGCATCAATAAAAATGGACAGGTTCGCGAATTTTTCAACGATAGAATCATGTTTCCCATTCATGATCAGATAGGTGATGTCATTGGATTCTCCGGCCGCAAATACAAAGAAGAGACTTTTGGCGGCAAGTATGTCAATACCTCAGAAACGGCATTATTTAAAAAATCGAGAGTCCTTTTCGGTCTTCACCATTGCAGAAAACGGATTGCCAAAGAGCGAAAAGCAATCATTGTCGAAGGACAAGTCGATGCACTGAGGCTGATCCAGGCAGGATTTAATTTGACCGTCGCAGGGCAGGGGACAGCGTTCGGAGATGGTCATGTCAAAGAGCTCGTCAACCTTGGAGTCAATCAAGTCTACCTGTCGCTCGATTCCGACAACGCCGGCCAGGAGGCAACGTCAAAGATCGGCCATCTATTCCAGAAAGAGGGAATTGAGGTCTTAGTGGTCCAGATACCAGCTGGTAGCGACCCGGATTTGTATTTGAGAGAACAGGGTCCTGAAGCCTTTTTGAGATTGTTGGAGTCATGCAACGACTACCTCACCTTCTTGATTAAGCATCTGTCGCGTGAACTTGATCTCAATTCACCCGCTGCCAAGAATGAACTGGTCTTCAACGCCACCAAGCTCATCCGCGATTGGGACCACCCGTTGATGGTCCATGAAACCTTGCGCAAGCTGGCCCATATGATGAAAGTGCCGGAAGAGACAGTGGGGGTTGGACACGATCCCTTGCCTAACATTTATATCAAAAAGTCTGGCAGCATAGGCGCTATTTCAATTGACCCGGACAGAATTTTAGAGACAGACCTTCTGCGTTGGATCTTGCTCCATGGCCAAGAATTTCCAAGGTTAGTCGACCTGGTCAGGGCCAATTTGAAAGTCGAGGATATGAAGGTATCGATCTGCCGTAAAATCTTTGAGCTCTATAGGGAAAATTTCGAAAACCAACGGTCGTGCGACCTGATATCATTAGCTATCGATTTAAATGATGCTGAAGGGCAGCTTGTCCTATCCGACCTCATCCAGAAAAAAGTGAATAAAGAAAAAGCTGAGGAGCAGCTGATCGAAACCATCCAAAAACTTTTGAACCGCAACTGGATCCATAAGAGAGAAGAGATCAAGGTCAAAATCCAGAGCGGTCAATGCTCCGATGAAGAGATCGACTCGCTTGTCAAGCAATTCGACGAGCTCAAGCGCAACCCACCCCAAGTAACTTTAAGAACATGAACGTAAAATTTGCTTGCAAAGCCTTGGTGCTCTGCACCACCTTTTGGCAATATTGTGGGGTAGATATTTCGTAGCATTACAAAATTGGGAATTCCGATCTCGCGTCTGTAACGTTCCTTAAGTTGAACTTGATACAGCAAAATTCAACTGAATTTTGAGCTCATAGATTTTTTTTATTGTGTTTTAATATTAAATTATATTAAAATTGTTAGATTATTAATATTAATATATATATTAAAACACAAATAACATATGACTGATTCATTAAATAACGGTATTCTCTCAGGCTATAGGAGTTTAGGATTAGGAGCTGGTCAAAGCCCTATTCCAGTTCCCCCCTTCCTACCTTCCTCGGTCCCTGCTAGAATCAACCGGACAGTAAAGAGGTCACTAGAATCCCTCCAGGAACTCCTACAAATAAGAAAGCGTCTAAAGATTCATGATAATCCTGTTTCTCATCCGGTAGCTGCATTGTTAGTAGTAACGCCTGTTATTCCAGCCACTGCTCTAGTTTCTATTACTCTACAAATTTCTCATCCGGTAGCTGCATTGTTAGTAGCAACGCCTGTTATTCCAGCCACTGCTCTAGTTTCTATTACTCTACAAATGCTTTATGATATGGTTGTGATCGGAAAGGAGAGATGGGAAGAGCTTTTTCCTGGGGACATTTTTGAATTTGGAGATGATCAGGTGGCTTGTGGGGCGGCCTCGATGCCTGATGACCTGATACAAAGATTAATGCAGCCATGCGACCTATTTCCAGGAAACAGAGTAATGGATACTCGTATTGTTCTGAGAATACCCAAAACAGTGAATGGGCAACCTTTTGTCCTAAAAAGGTTCGAGGAACTGCTTAAACGCAAATTAACAGGCTTTAGGGGAGTTTGTTCTAAAATCATTGAGAAATATGGAGATGAACCCATAGAGGATTCCTATTGGGTAATGATAACAAAACAGCTGCTTAATGATAGTATCGGTATTGGAAAGAAAGCAGCGGTGGCTCAACTTAGAGCGCTTTCTGTGAGGTCTGAAGTTCAATATGGCTTTCCTAAAGCGCTAGAAGCAGCTTCAGTATTTTTCTTTCTGTTTATAAAAAAACCTGTTCAAAACCTAAAATTCTATTGCCTGGAAACTGTTAGATCGGGTGCTGCTACTAGGACCAGTTCGATTTATGCGAACGTCAATGAGAAAGGCCTTTGGCTTAGTGTAGGAGCAAGCTCTAAAATAATTCCTAAAATAGGGACTGTCGCTGTTGCGAGGTTTGGCACTCGAACTCCAAATTTAGGAATCGCTAATACTGAACGATTATCGCCCGGGCTTTTTCTATCAGCTTTTAAGCGGTCTGCACCTCCACTCCTCCTATCGCATCCTTCCTTTGAAGATGAAGATTTTGATCTGGAAAACTTTCCTCCACCACCTCCGACACCACCGCCGCCACCATCGTATCCTCCCCCGCGTCCGGAATGAGCGTGAATGCATTAATGACGCAAAAAATCGGTGCAGAGAGGCTGTGAAAAAAAGGGCACCGCAGGTGCTCTTGGAGTGCGCCGGCTCCGCCGGCGCTTTGTTATTAGCACCATTGATGAGCGGATAATCGTTACTGGAGGCCATTATTGCATGGCCTACGATACGTTTTTCGTTGCATGTGTGCGTGTAATAACAAAGCGCCGGCAGAGCCGGCGCACTCCAAAAGCGGCTGCGCAGCCCTATTTTTTCACAGCCTCAGGAGCACGCGCACTCCAAAGCGGCTGCGCCGCCATTATGCTATGACGCACTTTGACCTTTCCGGCTCGGATAGCTTGTTGAGCTTGTCTAGATTGTAGTTGCGAAGGGCTACGGCAAAGTTGGGGTTGTTATTATCATCGGCGATCTGGTCGGCCCTACGGCCGCTTTTGTCTTTTTTCCACAGGTATCTATATTTTGCATCTTGATCTCCTCTAAAATGAGCCATCAAGATGTCAATCACCACTTGCGGTCCTTGTGTTCTGTTCAGTTTAACTAATACATGGCATTTTGCAGCCACATGAAGAGGGAATCGCCCTTCACTATCACGTTGACGGACGAGTGTCGGGTCTATTTTAAGTACGTCAACCAGTAAGTTGAGGCTTTCCATGGTTAGGTCAGAAACGTCTAAGATAATATGGGTTAGGTTGCGCCCTTTATTGTCAGTGGCTTTGATTTTAATATTAAGGGTAAGAAGGTATTCGACAAGATGGTAGTGCTTTGATGACGCCGCTAAAAGGATAGGAGTGAGTCCTCCTCTATTTTCGACATCGGCATCGCAGCCAAGCCTTTGCAATAACTTCAGGGTTGAAAGATATCCACTTTCGCAAACTTTGTGGATTGGTTCGTTACCGAACTGATCCTGAACAAGGATATCTTTGGTTTTGATTTTTGCATCCCATACAAAATTGAAAATAGTCTTGATTAAGTCATCTTGACCATGGAAACAGGCCCAATGCAAAACATTCATCCCTTGTTCGTCGCAGTGGATAAGATTTGCCCCGGCATCCATTAACATTTTAAAAATGACTACTTTATTATTTCCACTTTTCCTTTTTGCGAGTTGGTGCAATGGGGCTTCTTTATTGCTGTCCAAGACATTTACCAGCGCATTTTCTAGAGGACATACCAGAATTGCATTTCTTTCCAGTAACACTCTTACAATTTCAACATGACAGCCAAATACAGCCACGTGCAAAGATGTTTCCCCTTGCTCGTTGACTGCCCAGATATTAGCCTTATGAAGGATTAACAGTTTGACAATATCTGTATGCCCTTGTGCGGAAGCGCCAGTCAGAGGGGTAGCACCATAGGCATCTTTGCATTCCATATTGGCACCTTCTGTAATCAGCAGTTTGGTAATCGTTATATGACCATAACTGGAGGCAAGATGAAGCAGTGTTTTTCCGTCATCATTTGTTGCACTGATGAGGTCAGGGTATAATTTTAGAAAGAATTTTACAGCATCAATTTTTCCATAGATGCAGGAAAGATGGACTGGGAGATTGCCGTGGCTATCTTTTTCATATGGGCGCGGATAATATTTTAAAAGGAGTTGAATTGCATCCAGACCTCCCTTTAGGGATGCCAAGTGAAGAGGGATGCGTCCATCTGCATTTTTTCGGTTTGCAGTAGGTTCGTATGATAGGAGCTTAGTTAAAAAGGGAACTTGCTCCCTGATGGTAGCTAAATGGAGAGGAGTGTTCCCAAAATGGTCTGCTGTTTCAATGATTAATTTATTATCCTTATAGGCTTTTAGGATTTCAATAAAACCATTCCATGCTGCAATATGAAGGGGGGTATTTAGTCTCAAGGTGTTATCCTTATCATTTCCTATTGTAGGGAAATCGGCCATGGATTGAAAGAGTTCAAAAAGGTTCGCTTTAGCCAGGAGAGTACCCAAGGTAATTTCTCCTTTTGTCACTTCTCGGAATTTATGATCTAAAGCCATCCAATCTCCTTTTGCCATTGATTTAATTAAAATGACGACTTGACCTTTTCTTCTATCTCTTAATGCCATCTTAATTGGCAAAACATGCAACTTGTTATAGTTCCAGAAAAGCTGGGGAGCATTTGCACAAAGAAATCCACACATCGCTTCTGTACCATAACTTGCGGCTTGATGAAGTAAAGTGTTGCCAAAAATATCGACAGCTTCGATGGAAGCGTTGTGGCCAATGAGGAATTCTGCTATTTCGGTTTGATTATCGGTATTAATTTCAAAAGGATCTACTCCTGTTGAATTTCTCTGTATTCTCATGTGAGGGACTCGTGCATTTGGACATCCGCAAACTAGGTGCAAGGGTGTATCCCCATAGACAGTAACAGCATTTACGCTGGCACCCGCGTCTACCAGTATTGTTATTATCTGTAAATCACCCAAGTAGGCAGCAAAATGCAATGGGGTAAATTTCAAGGTATTTGGCTTGTCGACGATAGCGCCGCGAGCTAAAAGAGCTCTAATGCCGGGAATATTTCGATGTGCAACCGCGATGTGTAAGGGGGTTAACCCCAAATCGTTAGCATGATTAATATCAGCTCCGGCATTGGCAAGCATTCCTATAATATTCGCTGCGCTTCTCAGTTGCGCTGCATAAGTCATGGCGGTACTGTTATTGATATCGCAATCATTTATCTTATCAAGATAAGGATCCAAATGAATTGGCTGGATATTTTCAGTATTTATATTTCTATCTTTTACTAACTGTACAAGAAAGGGGGGATTCAATGGAGTTCCGGTAATCCTGATTGTACTGGTTGGTATCGGAGGCGCTCTATGGGCACCTATTGTTATTCTTCTGCTTTGCAGAATATTTACTAGTTTTGAGGTCAGTGATCGAATTGACGGATCTTGAGATGTTGAGACTGCCTGGACCCGTTTTGGCTGAGGTAAGTCGGGATATTTCATGAATTCATCAGCATGTTTTCCATTTGTCTCGAGGAGATTGACATAATATTCAGCAAATTCAATGCTGCAAGACATATCTATACCGTCCTGTGACATCATCTTGCTGATTTCGATGATGACTGAAGGTGAAAGTTCTTCATTAATTTTTTCTAGAAAATATTTCAAGCAACTCTCAGACCGGTGTTTTGCAGCAAAGTGAATATGTAGGCAGTCTCCGGTATTCTCATCTATGTGTGCGCCATATTTTTTAAGGACTTCGACGATATCCACATTATCTTTGTATATTGCAATACTTAAGGGAGTAAAGCCAAAGACATTCATTTCATTAATGCCCTCCGTGTTTTTTGCAAGACATTTGGTAATGAATATTACATCACCAAATTCACACGCAGTATGAAAGGCATTGTCTCCGTATTTATTCTGCAAAGTCGGATTAGCACCATATTCAAGCAGTTGTAAAGCAACCTGTGTATTTTCAAAACTGATAGCCACATTCATAGCAGTGTTCATATCTTGAAAATCTCGGGCATTGATATCTACACCAAGGGTACTTTGATGTACATGGGTGATCATCGAGGCGTTATTATGTTTAGCGGCCAAATGATAGACTGTATTCCCATACACATCTCTTTCACTACCTGTTACAAGTCCAAATTTTTTAAGGCAATTGAGCAAGGTCGGAATGAACGGTTTTTCTGAGGTGGACAGTAGTGTAACAAGAGAATGTCCGCCGCAATTCTCTTCCTGCTTGATTTCGCCGACCCAACGGATTAAAAATTTGATCACATTAGAAAAGTATGATGGTTTTGCTGACAGGGGAACGCTCTCTGAAAGAATTTCGTCCAAAAGCTTTTTTCCTTCTTCGCTTGAAACGTTTTTTGTGACTCTAAGCAGTTCAAGGACAAGATGGGCTGTATTTCCCATCTCGTATTTATTATAATTCATAATGGCTGAGAAGGCGTAAATAACCCGGCATTGGATTTGCTCATTAGGCAAAGAAAGGTATTGAATGAGTAACTTGAAAGCTTCTTCTTTAATTTGGTTTTTGGTAGAGTTTATCACAGTATATTCAAGAACTGTTACGATACCATAAAGTAGTTCAGAACAGCTCTTCATATGCTTGTGTTCCTGTACAATTGTCGCCACATTTCTGAATATCTTCACTTCTTCCTGGGCTGCTCGCGAGGTTTTTGTCAGCGTTAGAACTTGTATAAACCAGTCTTGCTTCCATTCAATGTGGTGCAAGGCATTTCTTAAGTCTTCAAAAGCCGATGAAAGGGCTTCTCCAGCCTTCTCAGGTGATGAAATGGTTCCAGCTACCCGGAAACCGGCACGGACAATCAAGGCAATTCTCCCCAGCCATTGCTCGGTAGTGCTGACATTTGTCTTAATTCGCATCGCCCCTTCAATAGAAAACATAGTCCAGAATTTAATCTCTATATCTGAGATATTCATTTTAGCTAGATTTTCAGCATCGGTCCAAATTTGTTCACGGGTTTTTTCATCACAGGCATTTAAATGACTATAGCTGCTATGCAGAAGGATGCACTCTAGCGTGCGTGCATAACATCTGATTAAAAGGCGCTGTAAAGGAATGGAGAGGTTTTCTGTTTGATATAATTCACCATCCGATTTCTCGTCATTTTTTTTTGCTAATTGAGAATGGAGATTTTTTTGCAGTAAGATAAGGTCAAACGATGTCTTTGTGACTAGTGGATCTCCTTCTAAAACATCGATTAGGTCTTGAAGGGCCCTTTCCTTAATATCTTGGTCGCTGCAGGTATAGATCAAGTAAAACTGGTTGCGCGTATTGGTTACCTCTTCCACAAAGGGGTAAAGACGTTTGCCATCAACGGTATGCCAGGTTTTCTTTCTAATGCGACTGAGCCTGGCAAAAGCTTCTTGCTTAAGCTTGTCCCTGTTTTCCAGATCGGTATTGAACCTCTCGACAAATTCCTTGATATTGTCATTTTTAGCAATCTCCGCGTGGATTTCCTCTTTTGCGGAACTTTCGGCTAAGTGTTTTAGAAAAGATGGGTGTTCATTTTGCAGGATTTCGCATAGTTTAGTTAGGTTTTCAAGTTCCTGTTTGGGTATGACATTTAGGGAGAGGCTGGGATGGACTGAAGTCCCTCCTGTCCTGAACATATTCAGGAGGCATTCTTGTACTTGTTTAATGACAAGAATAAGATCGTTTTCCATCTCTTCTAATTCTTCATGAGTCAAAGTCACAATTGTTTGATCTCGGTTCACGATTGAGGAGTCAAAATGGGATAGTTTTTCGAATATTTCCTTGCTGATTTCTACAATCTTGGCGATAGGAGCAGCAAAAGTCGTGTGAGGTGTAGTGCTAGAAGAATGACGATCAAGGCTTGGGTGGCGTGATGGTAGTGATGTGAAATCAGTAATATTAATGAAAGGCTCTCTTGATGTTTTTAGGTTAGCTGTCAATGAGGAAGAATTCGTAATATTTGAGCTCTCAGGAGAAGGAGGAATTGAAGCTTCCGTGTTGAGTTCAGACGATTTATGTTCCGGTGGGGGAGGACCGGCCAAAGATAAAGTAGACATTTCGTTCTCCGTTTAAAACAGTTAAAAATATATATAGAAAACCAGGAAAAAAATAAATGATTTTATTTTTAAACTGAGATTCGAAATGCCGCATGAGGGATTTCGAATCACAGAACCTAAATGTAATGCTTGCATTGAAATTGCATTGAAAATATGGTGGATTTATGGGTAATCATCTTATTTTCTATGATGGCGAGTGCGGTTTTTGTGATTGTGCTGTCCGATTTTTCATGAAAATCGACAAGAAACAAATCTTCTCTTTTGCCCCTTTACAAGGGATGACAGCATCGAAAATGTTGAGGGATACCTATCCAAAATACAAGAATCTAGACACTATGATCCTTGTTGAAAATTACCTGACAGATCCTGCGATTTATACCGAAGCCAAAGCCGGCTTTCGGGCGTTTTGGCTGATCGGTGGTGTCTGGGCAATTCCAGGCGTTTTTTTCTTTCTTCCTAGTTTCATGACCAATTGGGGATATCGGTTGGTGGCCAAGAACCGCTATCTCTTTGGCATCAAGACCTCTCAGTGTCCTGTCCCACCTCGCGGCCAGGAAAACCGTTTCCTACCGTGAGTTATTATTATTTTATTATTATAATTGTTATTATAGTTCTAGAGAAATAGATCTAAGGATTTAAGATAGTCTTTTTTTACGTCTTCATGTCTTTGTTCATCGTGTTTAATTTTTGCTAATTTTGCTGAAGTCGAGGATCTGTCCGAAGAGGCCAAAAACGTGCTTCAACAGGGCCAGCCGGTTTTCCCGCAATTTGGGATCGTCTGCCAAGATCTTGACGTTATCAAACAGATCAGCCAGAGGCTGTTGGATGGCGGAGATTTGGGAATAGGCTTCGTTGTATTTCCTTTTCTCTAAGGCATCTAGAAAAGGCTTATTTTGCATGCTTAAGATGGAGTACAAACTCTTTTCAGCCGGTTCTGTCAGCCGCTCCTCGTGGAATTTAACGTTGTTTTCACCCTGCTCCAGTTGTCCCTTAGCACGTTTGTAGACCTCAAATAGGGAATCAAATTGTTGTTTGGATCCAAGTCTGAACTCATGGAGCGCCTTAACGCGGCAGAATGTGTCGTAGATATCGTTAGTGCCGCTGGAGAGGCTTGCTTCGATCTCATCTTTATTAAAGCCGTAGTCGAGGAAAACGGTTTTGATCCGGTTGGTCATGAAAGCCAGCAGGTCGTCCACCACTTGGTTGGGGTCTTTAATGATCCCTTTCGGAAAGTGACTCATGCATTGGTGGATGGTCTCTTTCAAAGGGAGTTCAAATTTGTCATTGATCAAAATTTTAATCATGCCTAGCACCTGACGGCGCAAGGCATAAGGATCGCTGGATGAGGTGGGCTTGAGTCCGATGGCAAAGCAGCCGATGAGGTTGTCCAATTTATCTGACAGGCTGATGATAGCTCCCGTTTCGGTTTTAGGAAGGGGAGCGTTTTCTCCGCGTGGCATCCAGTGTTCATCGATGGCAATCGCCACTTCAGGATCTTCCTCATGAGCTTGGGCGTAATATTTCCCTATTGTCCCTTGCAGTTCGGGGAATTCGTAGACCATGTTAGATGCTAGATCGGCCTTGGAAAGGAGGGCGGCGCGGTCGACCTTAGCCGGAGAGCTGATACCTAGTATTTTTTGAATCACTTTGGCATTACCTCTGATCCGTTCAACTTTTTGATAGACCGTTCCGAGCTCTTTTTGAAAGGTCACTTTCTTTAACTTTTCGTTGAAATCCTCCATGCTTAATTTAAGGTCTTCTTCGTAGAGGAAAATACCATCTGATAATCTGGCAGAAAGGACTCTTTGGTTTCCATTGCGGATGTTATCTGTCGGAGGGATGTTAGCTGTGATGACGAACTTATTGATCAATTTTCCTTTTTGGTCTGTTACTGGGAAGTATTTTTGGTGTTCGACCATTTCGGAAATAAGCACTTCTTGCGGTGCTTTTAAGAAGTGGTGTTGGAAGTCGGCAATCGTTAAGAAAGGCCATTCAACCAGGTTAAGGACTTGCGGGATGACTCTGTCAGCTTCGATGATTTTTCCGCCAGATTCCTTTTCCAGTTCTTTTAATTGTGCCAGGATCTGTCCTTTCCTTTCGATCGGATCGACCATGACATTGGCTTGGCGCAGAGCGTTGACATAATCTCCCGGAGAAGTAATATCAAAGGCATTAGGAGTGAGCTGACGATGACCGAATGTCGTTTTTCCGGAAATGATTTCTCCGATCTGGAATGGGATCACTTCTTTACCAAAGAGGGCTATGATCCATTTTAATGGACGTGCATAGGTGATTTCAGAATCGCCCCAGCGCATCTTTTTCGGGAATTCTAGGTTGAGGATGAGGGAGGGGAGTTGCTCTTGCAAAATAGATGCAGTCGCTTTTCCTTCGTGTTTGATTGTGCCGAAAAGATAGGGGATATCTTTGACAGCTCTGATTTCAACTCCTGATACTTTTTGCTGTTTAATTGCGTCTAATGTAGAAACTTGAATTCCAATGGAGCGGAAGAAGCCTTCTCCGGCAGGAGTCACCGTGCCATGAGCAAATGCTTGCTCGACAGAAGGGCCTTTCTTTTCGGTCGACTGTGCAGGTTTTCCTTTGGCTAATTCTTGGATATAGACAGCAAGGCGGCGCGGAGTTGAATAGGAAGTCACTTTTTTGAAAGATATTCCTTCTTTTTCCAATAGTGTTCGAAGGTTGTTTTCCAGATTTCTGCTGCCTATTCCCACAAAAGTGGCTGGCAGCTCTTCAGATCCTATTTCGAACAGGAAATCATCTGATTCCTCAGGTTTGGCATTCAGTAATTCTTTAGAAAGGTGAGGGAGTATAGTCGTTTCTTTTTTGTTTGTCTTGAATTTGTTAAGGAGGGGATACCCAAGTGTTTTTCTGCTGTTCATGTATTCTTCAGCGACCTGGCGTGCCAAATCCCTGATGCGGCCGATATAGCCTGTCCTTTCGGTGACAGAGATCACTCCGCGGGAATCCAGAATATTGAATGCATGTGAGGCTTTGATCACAAAGTCGTAAGCGGGGATGGGAAAGTTTTCCTGAATAAGCCGTTTAGCTTCCCGTTCGTAGTCTTCAAAGTGGCGCTGCCACATCTCTGTATTAGCTTTTGTGAAGTTGTAATGGCTCCATTCTACTTCGCTGCGGTGATAGATATCTCCATATGTCAAATCTTCATTCCATTGCAAATCGAAAATACTGTTAACCTGCTGGAGGTACATAGCAAGACGTTCAATGCCGTAAGTGATTTCTCCGGTGACGGGTTTTAATTCGACGCCGCCGACAGCCTGGAAATAGGTGAACTGACCGACTTCCATGCCATCCATCCAAAGTTCCCAGCCCAGTCCCCAGGCACCTATGGTGGGGTTTTCCCAGTCGTCATGGACAAAACGGATATCATGCTTTAATAGATCGAATCCCAAGGCTTCAAGTGACTGCAAATAAAGTTCCTGAATGTTGGATGGCGAGGGCTTCAGCACCACCTGAAATTGAAAGTAGTGCTGAAGACGGTTGGGATTGGTTCCATAGCGTCCATCACTGGGGCGTCGCGAAGGTTCGATGTAGGCAGCACGGTAGGGCTCTGGGCCCAGGCAGCGCAAGAAGGTCGCTGGATTGAATGTCCCAGCACCCACTTCCAGATCATATCCTTGATGGATGATACATCCCTGTTTTTCCCAAAATACGGCTAATTGACGTAATACTTGCTGAAAAGTAATCATGTTTACCTTTACTTACAGTCTTTGCAGGCGAATTTGGGTACGGAAGTGCACTTGTGCTCTTGGTCGTCGCAGGTGAATGCGCCTGGAGTTATGATTTCTTTCATGGAATAATGACCGATAATGACCGATTCATCGACTTCTTTTGCGTTTAAGGAACCGAGTGTGATGATAGATAAAATGAATAATCGCTTAAGCATATTTACTCCTTGTTTTGGTTTCGAAAGGTTATAATATAGCTAAAATCCTAAAAATCAGGTAGCTAAATAATTTTGTTTCTGATATCCTTTGTATAATAAATTTAATTTTTGGTCAAAATGTTTGATTATTCAGAACTAGATATAGATGAACTTAAAGCCTGGTTGAAAGAGCAGGGAGAGAAAGAGTTTCACGCGAAGCAGATTTTCAGCTGGATTTATGAAAAAGGGATCTTATCCTGGGATGAGATGTCCAACTTAAGCCGAGAGCTGCGCGACAAGCTTAACAAGCATATCCGCTTGCCGATGCTGGAACTGGTCAAAATGACCGAGTCCAACGACCGCGAGACGTTCAAATTCCTGTGGAAACTGCGTGATGGAAGTCTTGTCGAGTCGGTCTTAATTTGCTCAGGTCACCGCCGCACTGTATGCGTTTCATCGCAGGTAGGATGCCCGGCCAAGTGCGCCTTTTGCGCCTCCGGACAACAGGGGTTTTTTAGAAATCTGCGCTCAGGGGAGATTGTTGAGCAAATCCTTCAGATTAACAAATGGCTTTCCAGTAAGAACGAGAAGGTTTCTCATATTGTCTACATGGGGATGGGTGAGCCTCTAAAAAACTATGAAAGCGTTGTTAAATCAATCAATTTCTTAAGCAATCCCGACTACTTAAATATCTCCCAAAGGCGCATTACTGTGTCGACCGTAGGAATTGTAGAAGGCATTAAGAGGCTTTCTTCCGAAGGATTGAAAGTCAATCTGGTCCTTTCCTTGCATGCCCCTAACCAGAATATCAGAAAAAAGATCATTCCTTACGCCCGTAAATATCCATTAGAGGATATCATGGAAGCTATGGATGAGTATACAACCAAGACCAAGCGCGATATTACTTATGAGTATGTCCTACTGTCAGGGATCAATGATCATCCCGACCATGCCCTCGAATTGGCCCATTTGTTAAAGGGAAAACAATGTACCGTCAATCTGATCCCCTATAACCCAATTCCAGGCGTCAGATTAAAACGGCCTGAAAAAAAGGCCATTAAAGATTTCCGTACCGTCCTTTTTGGCTGTCGTATCGTCAATACCTGCCGCTACACGAAAGGTGTGGACATCGCTGCCGCCTGCGGTCAGCTTGCCATGCAGGAAAATCAAGCCAAGCTTCCAGTCATCGAAGATAACGACGACTAAGACCACCTAAATCCCTTTTATGCTACAATAAGACTAAAAGGAGGTCTCCTATGCAACCAGGAATTGACTCCCTACCTGAAGAGGATTCGGTAAATATTCAGAGTAATAAACTAGAGACTGATGAAGCTGATCTTAAGCAGCTGCAGGCTATTTCTCCTGAGACTGTTATCAATACGAAGAAAACGCCCGAGGCGAGAAGGCGTTTGCGTACCAATGATGCTGCTCTGGAGCAGATTAATTATTACGGGGCCCATCAAAAACCGTTTGATCCGGATCATTTAAAAATCAAAAAATTCACTAATTGGATTGATGTTGTGGTGTCGGAGAATAAATTATTAGCTCATACAATCAAAGCGATAGAGAAGACGCTCGATTGGTTTATCCATGCTACCAGACAGCAAAACCGTTTAGAAAAGTATTGGCAGGACCTTAGGGTTACCTTCCATAATTATCTCATTGAACTTCAACAGAAAAATTAATGTCTTACGATCCAAAAAAAATCAGCACTTTTCCTACCCAGCCGGGTGTTTATTTAATGAAAAACAAGGATGGTGAAGTCCTTTACATCGGAAAAGCTAAAAACCTGCGAATCAGGGTGAAGCAATACTTTGGCGCTGGGCACGACACCCGCCAGATGATTCCTTACCTAGTTGAGAAAATCGCGAATATAGAAACCATCGTGGTAATGTCAGAAAAAGAGGCGCTGCTCCTTGAAAATAATCTTATCAAGCAATACAAACCCCATTACAATGCTTTACTAAAAGATGATAGAAGCTACATTGCTTTGAAGATTTCCTATGAAGACCGGTGGCCCGCCGTGAGGCTTGTACGTTATCGCGGATCGCCTGATCCGGACGGGCTCTACTTCGGCCCTTATACCAGTGCTCAGGCTGCCCGCGAGACTCTCGATCTGCTCAATAAGCTTTTCCCATTAAGGCAATGTTCTGATCAGGAAATGGCCCGCAGGATACGGCCTTGTCTGTTGTTCCAGATGAAGCGGTGCGCGGCTCCTTGCACGGGTGAATGTACCAAGGAGGAGTATGACAATCATTTGGATAGGACCATTAAATTCCTGAAAGGTCAGGACAAAGAGGTCGTGAAAGACCTTTATGATGAAATGAAGCATCGCTCTGAGAATCTCGAATTCGAAAAGGCCGCCCAGATTCTGCGTGTCATACGCCAAATTGAAAAAACGATCGAAAGCCAGTATGTTGACCGTCCATTAGGGCACGATGCTGATGCCATCGGCTTGTATCGACAAGGAGGGGAGGCGATTATCACCCAACTTACTTTTAGGGGCGGTAGGCTCATCGGATCGTTCCATTTTGATTTTAAGAATTTCGTCGAGGACGACCATGAGTTGATCTCATCCTTCATCTTGCAGCATTATGAAGGTGCCTCTGAGATTCCTCCAGAGATTTTATTGCCCCTTTCAATCGGCGATGAGATTCCGGTCGAAGAGATCCTTTCAGCAAGACAGAAACGAAGAGTGATGGTATCTGTCCCGCAGCGAGGGGAGAAAAAGGCTCTGCTCGATATGGCCAATACTAATGCCGAAGCTGTCTTTAAGTCGCAGAAAGATGAGGCTAGTATCCGTGAAAAAACATTGTTGGAGATGCAGGAAAAGCTGTCGCTCAATAATTACCCGACCCGGATAGAGTGTTTCGATAATTCCAATATCGCCGGCCACGAACCGGTCTCGTCGCTGGTTGCTTTTACCAATGGGCTGAAAGAAAGCAAACGCTACCGGAAGTATAAACTGAAAATCGGCAGCAAGCCGGACGACTACGCGGCCATGAACGAGGTGTTGACAAGGAGGTATAAACGGGCTAAAGAGGAAAATGACCTTCCCGACTTACTAATAGTCGATGGCGGCAAGGGTCAGCTCAATATTGCTTTGAAAGTCTTTGAAGAGTTGAATATCGCCGGCGTCGATATTATCGGTTTAGCCAAGGAACAAGGCCGTCACGATAAAGGATTGTCTGAAGAACAGATTTTCCGGCCGGAGAGAAAAGATCCGATTATTTTAAGGAAAAATTCGCCGATCCTGTTCTTGTTGCAGAAGATCCGTGACGAAGCCCATCGCGTGGCCGTGACCTTCCACCGTAAACGGCGCTCAAAAGGAACCCTCCATAGCCGTCTGGATGATATTCCTGGCATCGGACCGGCCAGACGCAAAGCTTTGTTGATCCATTTCGGCAGCCTCAAAAAGGTTCAGCTTGCCACAGTTGAAGAGCTCTTGCAAGTCAAAGGCATCTCCGCCGCCAACGCCACTACGATCCAGACCTTCCTCCAGAGTAAGAATGAATAAAAGGGCGAAATTTTGCACTTCACTTACTCTTGAAAATATTGGATGATAAAAGTATTCTAGACTTCATTTTATGTGGAGGATGTATGCAGCTGCCTGTCTTTAAGCTTGAGAAGTATTTTGACCAATATGAGTTCAACACACCGTACAATTTATGCGCGTCAGACAATGAATCGATGTCAATAAAAGAGCTACTGGCTCTGGCTGATGACGATGCCAAAATATTATGGGATGACATGAAGTTGGGTTATACCCATATGTCTGGGCACCCCCTCTTGAAGAGGGAGATCGCCAAGCTCTACAAAAATATGAATGATAAAAATATTGGCACCTTCGCAGGTGCTGAAGAAGCAATTTTTGCATTTATGAATGTCCTCTTAAAGAGCGGCGACCATGTGATAGTACCAACTCCCTGTTATCAGTCTTTGAAGACAATCCCCAATGAGATCGGTGCTGATGTCACACTTCTTCCACTGAAAGAGAGGGGAGGAGGCTGGGTCTTTGATGTAGAAGAGCTAGCCAAAGCTGTCAAGCCTACTACCAAACTCATCATCATTAATTTCCCCCATAATCCGACCGGAGCCCAGATCGACCGGTTTACTTTGGATGAAATTATTGAAATTGCTAAAAAGGCCGGAGCCTATCTGTTCTCCGATGAGGTCTATCGCTTTTCTGAACACCGTCCAGGCACCTCTTTGCCAGCGGCTGCCGATCTCTATGACAAAGCAATCAGTTTAGGGGTGATGTCGAAGACATTCGGACTTGCAGGTTTGCGGATTGGCTGGCTCGCTACACAGGATACTGAATTATTGGGGGCATGCCTGGATTATAAATGCTACCTGACCATCTGCAACAGTGGACCTAGTGAAATTCTAGCCCTTATTGCCCTGCGAGCTAAGGAACAGATCATCGAAAAAAATCTCTATATCATCCGGCGCAACCTCGGATTACTCGACCAATTCTTTGAAAAATTCCAGAAAATTTTTACCTGGAAGAGGCCTACTGCAGGTCCAATAGCCTTTCCAAAGCTGCTGACCTCTATGGCAATCGAAGAGTTCGCTGATGAGCTGATAACGCGCGAAGGGGTGTTGATCATGCCCGGTTCGAAGTTCGATACAAACGGCAACTATTTCCGACTCGGCTTCGGTCGCAAGGACTTACCTGAGTCACTCAATCGCCTAGAGAGATTTGTAAAATACCGATTTGTTGATCGTGCGAACGACTAAATGGCTTGTACTTCGAAGAGAAACCAGGTGCGCCGTTCTGTTTCATCGATGTAGATCTCCAGGAAGCTAGCCGTAGCCACTTCGTCGCATTCTACGCAGACTTTATGGGCTTTGCGTAGATTAGCAGCAAAGTTTTTATTATCTTCCATCAGACGTTTGACCATATCTTGTGGCGTGACAAAGCTGTCATTGTCATCTTTGATAGTTTGCAGCCTGCCTATTTCCCCGATGGAGTGGATGGTGAGTCCGCCCAACTTGCGGATACGTTCCGCCAGCACGTCGATTATTTCAAAGATTTGTTCGGCCTGCTCATCAAAAAGCAGATGATAATCGCGAAAATGGGGGCCTGACATATGCCAGTGGAAATTCTTCGTTTTGACATACAAGGCAAAGGCATCAGCCACAAGCGGATTAATGGCATCAATGACTGGCTTCATCTCTTGCTCTTTTAAGCTATTCACTGTCATTAGTTTAGATGGCACTGCTTGATCCTTCATAATTACTCCTTAGTTATAAATAAATCTATACACTCCTGCCTATTAGAGGTAAACCAAAATCGCAAATTGCAATTTGACAGCAATTCGGACTCTACTGATTATCTCCTCGTGAAATCTGAGGTTTAATAGTATTTTTATCTGAAGGAGCTGCGCTTGAAGCGTTTCCGCCAGTATTATCTGTGTACAATGACCTCTTTGTTTGACTGCCTCAGAAAAACGAAACAGCTCAAAAACACCAAAAGCAAAAAGGGCAATCGCTTGCCAGTTGAAGCAGGAACGTGGATTCCGTGAGAAGTCATGCTTCAAATTATAGCCCCGGTTCTTCAAAGAGTTGAACAAATCCTCTTCCTCCCAGCGCAGACGGGCATGATAGGCTGCAGTCTGACAGTTTTTCGCTGATAGCATCCACGAAAATAGCCATTCACACTTATTTGCATAAAGTCCATCTAGAAGAAGAACAATATTCATCCGAGGAAAAGCCTCTCTTATGATAGGTAAAGCTGTTTTGAGAGCAACCAGTTCGCATTCCTGTTTTTATGTAGACATAACTGTTTATGGACTGAGTCGGAGGCGCATTCCAAGTTGACGACCTGCTTGGCCCGAATGCAATGGCGATAAATAGGAATTTTTAAACCTCCTAAAAAGATAAAAGAGAAAACGAGCATATTATGCTGCCATTTAACTTTTTCATTTTCAGTGCCTCTGTCCATTTCCAAGTTGGTGAGGAATTTTTCTATCGTCTTAATCACAGGTACACAATCTTCCGGAGCTTCGATAAATTTAGCGACATTCGCTTTGGAATATTTATTGTCATTATCGTGACTCTTAACATCAAATCCATTACCGGAAGCCATTCTGAATAGGAAAATCATCATAGCAGACATCATAAGAGACTGTTTAGAATACACGATCACATCTTGATTGCGGCGATCGGGGATAGTTTCTTCAATCTGTTCGTGGATGCCCTTTCTTTCACAAAATTGTTTGAGCATTGTAATTAACTCAAGCTTGATCTCTTCGTTTTTTTCCGAATCGGTTGTAGCAAGTTCATTCAATATCACCGTTGTCTGTTCGCTTATGAGTCGTTCACGTTGCTCATTTTGTTTTTTTTTCAAACTCGCTGTTTAACTTATCCAAAAGTGGTTTACTGTCCTTACAAGCATGTTTGAGAGTGCTTCTCTTTCTTAAGCAACTCCTAAAAAATCTTTTTAGATTCTTTTGCCAAGCAGCATATGACATCCCTTTAGGTTGTGTAAACGGATTACGGCAGACAGTTCCTGAAAAAAATGATGTTCGATAATTATTGCAGATGATTGCATTTGGTTTAGGCATAATGCTTATCTATTTTATTCACCATTAACGGTGTTATTGAGAACCTCACGAAAGCATTTTGTCAGAGGAAATACCCAAATGCTTTTTATCGGAAGATTATAAGCGTTAAACCTAATTAACAATGAGATGTAAATTGTTTTCACGTTGATTAGACGGCCAACCAATAAACTTGTCCCTGGGAGCAACCTTCCATGCTGCAGCACCAAAGCCAAATAAAGCTAGAAGCCCTTCTTCTGAGTGTGCAAAATAACGTAACTGAGCACCGGGTAAAGTTTTGTGACCCAAGTATATGACTACCATCTGGCTTAAGCCATCCGAATTCCTGACAAAAACGTCGCGAAAGCTCGCGCCTGCTTATATCAGGATATAAAGCGAGGTTTCTGATGAACTCGATTTCATTATCACTAAAAACACGTCCACAATATTTCATGAGGCCTATTTAATTTAGTTTATTGATGTTATTTATTTCAATACTCTCTTATTTTGCACAATCGGCTATTTGGAGTTCAGTTTTTTATGAAGGAAATAAAGTGATTTTTTGAGCAGTGATTGGCTATGCTTGATTATTTATAGAAGAATATAAAGGAGCCGCTAAAGTATGTCATCGTTTAGTGGCTAGCTCTTATGCCGATAACGGCGTAAGGACTAACATCAATCGCTCTTCGCTTCGCTCCGAGCTCGCCACTCTTAGCTTTATACATCTGGGCAACGCGCAAACCGATACAAGTTTGTCTGATGAGCCTCCTAGGGAAAAAGAAGAATTTCACCAATTTCCCCCTAAGTCCGAATTGCTGCAGTATCCTCCTCTTCCTTGTCTATTAATTCAAAATTCGTTAACCTGCACCCAAAACTGAAAAAGGAATTTTATGATTAACCGACTCGCACTATTGATCATTATATGTTTGCCGTTGTGCCTGTTTGCACAAAAACCTGATGACCTCATTACCTCTATCGACAAAAAGATCGGCGAACTCAGGGAAGAAATTCATAAAGAACAGCTTGTAGAAATGCAAGAGGAGGTTGATGGACAAGGATTGATGATCGCCGACTGGCAGGCGTATGGACAAGAAGTGATGAAAATCAAAAAAAATGAACTTAAAACCAACCGCCTCCAAAAAAAGATCGATGAGCTCGAACAGCGCAAACAAGCTCTTTTGCAGCAGCGGCAACTGAAGAGCGCCGAATAGTTGAATGAAAAAAGATTCCATCCTTAAAATTTATAATCAGTCGCTGGCTTTGCTAACCGATTTTTACGAAATGACCATGTCTTTTGGCTATTGGAAGTTGAATCTGAATAACAAAGAATCGGTGTTCCACCTTTTTTTTCGTAGAAGTCCCTTTCAAGGCGGATTCACTATTGCCACCGGACTTGAAAGCGTCATCGACTTTGTCCAGAATTTTCATTTTGATGAATCGGACCTGGCCTATCTTGAGAAACTTCTCGGGCCTGATAAAAAACCTTACTTCGATAAGGAGTTTTTAGATTATCTTTCTAAAATGAAGTTCACAGGCCAGATCGATGCTGTCCCTGAGGGGACTGTCGTCTTTCCTTACGAACCCATCCTTCGCATTCAAGGTCCTCTCATCCAATGTCAAATCCTTGAAAGCGCTTTGCTTAATCTCATTAACTTTCCCACCCTTATCGCAACGAAAGCAGCGCGGATCTGCCTTGCGGCTAAAGGAGAGCCTGTTCTCGAGTTTGGATTGAGAAGGGCTCAAGGGATTGATGGAGCCCTCTCAGCTAGCCGTGCTGCTTATATAGGGGGATGCAATTCGACCTCAAATATCCTTGCAGGAAAACTTTTTGACATCCCTGTCATGGGGACCCACGCCCACAGTTGGGTCATGGTCTTTGACGATGAGATGGAGTCTTTTAAAGCATATGCGACAGCCCTTCCGAATAACTGCGTTTTTCTTGTCGACACCTACGATACCATTGAAGGAGTCAAAAAAGCGATAGAAGTGGGTCATTGGTTAAAAAAGCAGGGGAAAGGCTTGCTTGGAATCAGACTAGATTCAGGCGACCTTGCCGACCTCAGCATTAGAAGCCGCGAACTTCTCGACAAGGCTGGATTTAAAGATTCATTTATTGTCGGCAGCAACGAGCTCGATGAAACAATTATCAGCGAACTGAAGCGTCAAGGAGCTCAGATCAATGTGTGGGGCGTTGGAACAAATCTGGTGACAGGCAAAAACCAGTCCGCCTTGGATGTTGTTTACAAGCTCTCAGCTATCCGAGATCCAGGCAAAGATTGGCAATATAAACTAAAACTTTCCGAACAGATGGTTAAGGTGTCGAATCCCGGCATCCTCCAGGTCAAACGCTTCTACGACGAATACAGCTATCTCTTCGATGTGATGTATGATATTAACGATCCTTTACAAGAGGGGAGCTTGGCCATAGATCCATTCGATGCGACCAAAGAAAAACTTATTACTAATGAATTGAAATCCAAAGATCTCTTAGTCCCTATCTTTATAAAGGGAAAACTGGTTTATAAACAACCTACACTTAACGAAGTTCGCGACTACACTAGTAAAGAATTAAACCGTTTTCATGTAGGTATTAAACGATTCCTTAATCCCCATACGTATTATGTTGGAATGGAGAAAACGATTTATGACAAGAAAATCGACTTAATCAAACATATCCGACAATCATCTTCAAAAAAGAAATTATGAAAGCTCTATTACTCGTCGATATCCAAAATGATTTTCTACCGGGCGGTGCCCTCGCAGTTCAAGACGGAGACAAAATTATCCCGCTTATCAACCAGCTTGTCCACTATCCTTTCGACATCATTGTAGCCACTAAAGACTGGCATCCCTCCATTCATTGCAGCTTCGCCAATAACCACAATAAAGAGCCCGGCGAACATGTCCAGCTGTCTGGCATCGATCAAATCCTCTGGCCTGCACACTGCATCCAGGGGTCTAAAGGATCTGAATTTGCTTCGGGCTGGGACACCACTTCCATCGATAAAGTGATCTATAAAGGAACCGATCCCATGATCGACAGCTACAGTACTTTTTTTGATAATGAACATCTCAAATCAACCGGACTGGAAGACTATCTGAAAGATAAAGGGGGCAATGAAATCTACGTCGCCGGACTAGCGACCGACTACTGCGTGAAATACTCCGTGCTAGACGCATTGCAGCTTGGATTTACTCCCTACGTCATCGTTGATGCCTGCAGGGGGGTCAACCTCAAAGAAAATGACTCCAGGGAAGCTCTGGAGCTCATGCAAAGAGGAGGGGCAATCCTGATTACTTTTGCTGATCTTTACGATCAGTTGAACAAGATCCGCAGCATGAAGGGCAAAGAGCCTTAAATCCCCATACGGCTATTGCTCCCAAAATCAGAAAAGCAACTCCGCCTGTCCAGTTTGGTACATGTACCGTTCCTATGACGACAGGAACACTCCAAATGAATCGGATAAGGTTGCCCAAAGCCGCTAAAGTAATTAAAATTACGCAAAGGACCAAAGGTGCTGTTTTGCACATATAAAACTCCTGGTTAGAAAACATATATATAACTAAATGTTCAAATTGATGCAACAGATAAAAGATGAAATCATCTTAAAGGTGAAGGTGATTCCCAAAGCCTCTAAGACAGTAATTGTCGGCTGGGAAAACGATGAGCTTAAAATCCGCCTCGCTGCTGTTCCGGAGAAGGGGGAGGCCAATGATGAACTCATCCGTTTCCTCTCCAAACACTACGCCATCCCCAAAAGCAGCATCACTATCCTTTCCGGCCAAACCTCACGCTACAAAAAACTTTTACTAAAGGTGAAAGGCTAAGACTAAAAGCGATAAGAAGGCATCTAATATGTTCTCTTAGCTTTTTCTCCCTTTGCCCTAAAATCACAAATAGCTACAATGCAATTTAATTCTATTGGATTTTCTATGTTTAAAAAACTCTTTGACCTCTTTTATCATCCATTCTTCTTCCTTTTTTTTGCTTTGTTCATTCTTCATCCTTCATCCTTCATCCTTCTTTCAACCGTGCCTCCTGAACTATGCGTCACTAAGGACGAGGCTATTGAAACTTCCCACGAAATAACCATTAACGGCAAAAAAATCGCCTACAAAGCCGTCGCCGGCACCTTGATTCTCAAAGATGAAAAATGCAACCCCAAGGCCAGCGTCTTCTACATCAGCTATATTAAAGAGGGTGTGGATAATACTGCCAATCGTCCCATCTCATTTTGCTTCAACGGTGGACCAGGCTCTTCATCGGTCTGGCTGCACCTTGGAATGCTAGGACCCAAACGTGTCGATTTATCTGTCAGCGGCGACACACTACCTCCATACAAAATGGTCGATAATGATTTCAGCATGCTTGAAATGACTGACCTTGTCTTCATCGACCCTGTTTCGACAGGCTATAGTCAAGCCATTCCGTTTGAAGATGAAAAAAAATATCACGGAGTAGAGGAAGACATTAAATTCTTTGCCGAATTCATCCGCCTCTTCGTCACCAGAGTTAACCGATGGGAATCGCCTAAATTCATCGTCGGTGCCAGCTATGGCACCACTCGGGCAGCTGCCTTGGCCAACTACATGCACGACAAGGACTATCTCTACATTAATGGCATCATCCTTATCTCCTCCATCCTGAACTTCGAATCAATCGACTTTAGCGCAGGCAATGACCTCCCTTATCTTCTCTATCTTCCTAGCTATACTGCAGCGGCCTGGTACCACAAAAAGCTGGCTCCTGAATTGCAGGAAAACTTTGATAAAACTATTGAGCTGTCTCGCCAATTCGTCTCTAACGATTATGTCAAGGCTCTATTTAAAGGCGACTTACTCTCACAAGTTGAAAAACAGGAAGTCATAAAAAAATTCGCTTACTTCACTGGCATCGATCCCAACTTCATCGAGAAAAGTAATCTGCGTATAGAAATGTCCCGATTCGATAAAGAACTGCTTCGCAGCAACAAAAGGACCATAGGACGCTTTGACAGCCGTTATCTAGGTATCGACGCCGATGCGGCAGGGGAGCATACTGAATACGATCCCAGCATCAGCGCTATCTTCGGAGCCTTTGCTGCAGCCTTCAACGAGTATGTCCATACCGATTTGAAGTGGTCTATGAACCAACGCTATACACTCTTGGCATCCCTAGGCAACACATGGGATTACGGCATAACCAACCAGTATCTGAATGTCTCAGAGAATTTGAGGAAGGTGATGACTAAAAATCCTTTCCTCACGGTTTTTGTCGCCAATGGCTATTACGATCTCGCCACACCATTCTTTGCAACTGAGTATACGTTCAATCACCTCGGTCTCGATCCCTCCCTCCTCAACCACGTCACTATGAAGTACTATCATGCCGGCCACATGATGTACACAGACCCCAACTCCCTCAAAAAACTCAAGCAAGACCTTGCCAAATACTTCACAGATACCCTCAAGGCCCAGAAAAAAGAAGCCAAAGACCCCAAATAGCACTGAGAAAATAATGGATCCTTTAGCCCATGTTTACCAGTAAGAAACCGCAAAATATTGATGTTCAGGAGTTTGCATTTTTTTAATCAAATTGTAGTCTAAACATATTATTTATTTACATATTTTCACCTATGTGGTAAGTTAACATCTTTAAATATTGAAGTCTATGCTGTACCCTATGGATATATCTAAAGCACATTTACACTGGAGAAGTTGTCGGCGCGAAGGTAAAGAATACAAGTCATATAGCCTTGCAAGGTCATTTCGAGAGGATGGAAAAGTTAAAAAAGAGATTCTCCTTACGTTGGGAAAGCTATCTGATAGTGATGCTAATAACTGGAAATTGGTTTTGAGGTCAATGAAAGGGCAAAATTCTGCTATAGCATCAATTGACGATCTTATTACGATAAAAAACTACGCTTATCTAGATGTTGCTGTTTTATTAGAAACTTGGAATTCATGGGGGTTGAATAGCGTATTTGAAAATAACAGTGAGCGAGAAGTTCCTTTGTCAGCTATTGCTGCAATTCTTACGATTAATCGCTGTGTTAATCCATCAAGCAAATCTCAGGTCTGCAGATGGTTTCAAGACACTGCATTACCATATATTTTGAATATAGAACCTTCTCAGGTTAACCCTTCTAGAATTTTTCGCGAGCTTTCAGTTATCAACGATCTCAAAAATGATCTTTCTGATTACCTATACAAGGAAGTGACGAGGCGAGATCCCTCTTCTATGGAGTCGGTGTTTTACGATCTCTCAAGCTCTACATTTTCGGGTAC
>JABDDC010000016.1 GCA_013287815.1 Chlamydiota bacterium | reverse complement strand
CGACATCCTGCGCGGGGTCTTTGCATCTTTGCGTTGAAATTGGGCTCACTCCTGCATCAACAAATTGTAAATCAGCGCCACTGCTGCTAAAGAAGCCGTGTCTGTCCGCAGAATATTGTCGTGCAATTTCACGCCTTGTGCACCCAACTTTTTCAGATGATCAACTTCACCACCAGTAAAGCCGCTTTCGGGACCGGTGACGAAAATGACCGGTAATTTGACATTATGCCATGCATCCCTAAGAAGTCTGGCAGCCGGATCGACATCCCCATAGAATGCCGTTGTTGCAAATGGCTTCCATTTTTCAATCGAATCACAAATTTTGATATCTGGAACGAAAAGCCTGCCACATTGCTTCGTGGCTGCAATTGTTACTACGCGGTTTCTTTCTAGCTGATTGGGATAGACTTCTTTCTTTACGCTGGTATCTCCCGGAAAAAGCCAAAATTCATCAACCCCTAACTCAGTCCCTTTTTCCAGGATAAAATCGAGCCTGTTCTGTTTTGGCAGTGCCTGAGCAAGGATAAGGCGGCTTGGTTGTTTAGTGTGTTCTTGCACATTGTTAATGAGCAACGTAGCTTTGTCTCTTGCGACTTCTTCCAAAGTTGCCAACGCTAAAGTACCATTTCCGTTGATCAGCTCTACCCGTTCTCCTTTGCGGGTCCGCATTACATGGACGAGATGGTGAAATTCAGAATCTTTGAGTGTGATAAATTGATCAGATGCGAGCTTTTCTTCAATGAAGTAGCGTTCAGCCGGCATACGGTTCTTTGGCTTGAGGTTGTGAGATACCGTTGGGGACGTAGACCTGAATTTTATTTCCTTCTAGACTAGCTTCGATCTGGAGAGGATTTTGGGGATTTAGATAGAGGGCAAAGCGGTGTTTATATTCCCTAAAGCGTATCCTAAAATGCTTCTCCCTTTCTTCCAAGATTCCCTTGGAGCTACCTAGAGTATTCTTTGCGGTACTGAGTAAGTAGGCAACATAGGCGTCTTCAAGGTGGGTGTCATCGATGAATCCAATATCCCACTGAAGGCGTTCCCTCTCTTTTTTAGGCACGGTCACAATTTGCAATTCGATATTGTCCTTGACGATTTCGACAAAGAGTTTACTTACATGATACGCGTATAATTGAGTGGTCAAAGTAGGGATGTAATTTTTTATGGCAACGAAGTTATTAGCAGCCAGTGCGTAGGTATTGGGATTGATGGTAGCACTATACTTGAGTGTATAAAAAATATGGATGGGGACGACCGATTCAATCGGGATATACTGCTGCTTGAGGAAATTGATCTGCAAAAATTTGGCTTCGGGATCATTCAGAGACTCGGTTCCGTGCGTTAAATAGGGGATAGAGATTTTCTTCCATTTCTCCGGCACGATGAAACTGATCTCGTCTTCATGATTGCCGGTCGGGGGCAATGCCTTCAGCTGTTCTTCTGATAATTCACTCAGATTAAAAGTTAAATCCAGTCCTTTATCTTTCAGCTTCAAAACTTCTTCCTGGGGTCCCGTCACTGTTTGGGTCAGGACAATAGGCCAGATATCTAGGTATTCATAGCCATGTGGTACCTCCCCGATAGGCTTATGAATATTGATCGGGATGTTCTCTGTGATAAGTGGGCTCATCTTAATCATGATCTCGGGATGAGAGACACTGGTTACATGCTTGGAAAGGTTGATATCAGGATTTAAACTGACCAGATTTTTTTTTGTGATCTGTACAATACCTTCATTGGGAAGATTGGACACGTCTAAAAGAACCTCTAAATCACCCGGTTCTAGTTGTTCGATCACATCCTTAGTTCCACTGATAGTCAGAGTAGCTCTCTTGGCCAAAAATCCATTAGGAAGGATGCCTATAATTGTTTTATCTGCCGGCAGGTTGATGACACGGATCGGTACAGATGGAATCGTGATGGTCGACGTGATTGAGTGGCTGACGAAGACCCAAATGACGATAGCGACAATCAAGGCGAGGAGTTTGCGCTGCCACTGATAAAAGAAAAGGCGGGAGATTAACGACTCCATAAATTCAACTGCTCCCAAAAGTTTAGGCCGGTAGGCATGGCTGATTTAGGCGGACTGAAAACACTTCTAAGGATGCCTTTAAAACGGTCGACTTTGACCCCGCGCGTCATAATGCCGTCGCGAGCTATGGAGACTTTTCCTGTTTCCTCGGATACAACGATCACTAGGGCGTCAGTGACTTGACTGATTCCTAAGCCTGCCCGGTGGCGTGTCCCCATTGACTTCGACAGATGGGTGCTATCGTCAGCGAGGGGGAGGATGGTCGCTGCTGAGATGATTGTAGTGCTGCGGATGATGACGGCGCCATCATGCAGGGGTGTCGTGGTGATGAAAATTGACTCCAGGAGTTCTGGAGAAAACTGTGCGTCTATCCTGACCGCTTTATTGGCGAGATCTTCCAGGGAGTCCTGGTTTTCCATGACGACCAAGGCACCGATGCGCCTTTCAGATAAGCGATAGATTGACTGGGTGATGCTCTCCAAAAACTTATCAAATTCAGTCACTTCGCGGTATTTCTTATTCTTGAGGCTAAGCTTGGAAAGGGCTAAACGGAGCTCCGGCTGGAAGATGATCAGTAAAGCTATCACGGCGACGTTGACGACATAAAGCATCAATTTCTCCAGAACCGGCAGATTAAACCACTTCGAGAAAGCGAAAAAGGCGAGGAAGGCCAGACTTCCGTAGACTAAGTCCATGGCCCGGGTATTCCAAAAAAACGACAGGAGGTAGTAGACCGCGAATGCTATAATCGCGATCTCCAAACCAGGAATAATTACTTGAAATAACCACATAATTGTCTTTTTATTTTTTGTGTAGATTCTCTATATTTTGCCTATTCTAAGCAACAATAAAAAGTAATACTGTTACTTAAAAAGATCAGAATGAGACCCAGTTCTTTCAAAAATGATCTCATTCTTTGTTGTGAAATAGACAAGGAGTCAATCGGGTTCTATATGGCAATCCCATCTATCTTTGAAACCTTTCCCTGTCAATTTGTGGTTATGATGTTTTGAATCTAGCGATTCTTCATTTGCAAGTTTTTCGGCTATATCTAAAAACTTTTGGAGATCCTTACCACTTTTTTCTTGCAACGAAAGCTCTTTTTAAAATTTGGTCCTGTATGAGATCCGCAACATTATTTAAGACCTAACTTTTCAATGAAATTGTTAAAATCTTCGCATCGAATTAAGCCTTTTCCCTCATCAGTTTTCTTAAAAGATTGTAGAGTTTCCTCATTAGGTTCATTTAATAGATGATCTCTCAAACAACTAAGTACAAGGTCTTTTAAGGAAATACCGAAAAATGCCGCCATCGCTTTAAGTTTTTTATGCTCTTCGCTAGGCATATCTATTGTCATCCGTGCAAGGTCATAATGAGCAGTCATAAATAACGCCTCCCTTTTCTGTAATATAACAAATTTGTACATTTCTGTAAATACAGACTTAGCAGCACCAGCAATTAGGAGTAGGTGTTAGATATTTTAAAGGTTTTATTTTTACTTAAACTATTTTGTTTGATATATAGGTCGCATGGACGTATTAATTCTTGCCAGGTTACAGTTTGCCCTGACCATCATGTTTCATTATATCTTTCCGGTGCTTAGCATCGGACTGGGACTCATTATGGTGATCATCGAGGCTATCTATCTCAAAACAAATAAGCCTATTTATTTACAAACGGCTCAGTTTTGGACAAAAGTTTTTGCCCTCACTTTCGCGATTGGCGTCGCTACAGGCATAGTGATGGAATTCGAATTTGGGACCAACTGGGCCACCTATTCGAGATATGTCGGTGATGTCTTCGGCAGTGCTCTGGCAGCAGAGGGAGTCTTTGCTTTTTTTCTGGAGTCAGGCTTCCTCGCCATCCTCATCTTCGGATGGAATAAGGTGGGCCGCAAGCTCCACTTTCTGTCCACCGTCATGGTCTGTTTGGGCGCCCACTTTAGTGCCATCTGGATTGTCGTCGCCAACTCATGGATGCAAACGCCGGCCGGTTATCATGTTGTAGGCGAGGGATTGAATGCCCGCGCTGAAATCATCGACTTCTGGGGAATGGTCTTTAATCCATCTTCCATGGTCCGTTTAGGCCATGTCATTTTAGGCTGCTGGCTGGCAGGTGCCTTTTTAGTCATCAGCGTCGCTGCATATTACATGCTGAAGAAAAGACATTATGAATTTTCCGGGATCTCAATGAAGATCGGACTATGGTTAGGGTTCTTCACATGTGTCCTTCAAGCTATTTCAGGGGATGCCAGCGGTAAAGTTGTTGCAAAGTATCAGCCTTCTAAGCTGGCAGCTTTTGAAGCCCTGTATAAAACACAAAGCGGCGTACCATTGACAATTTTCGGAGTGGTCAACCCAAAAGAGGAAAAGCTAAACTACGCAGTCCAAATCCCCAAGCTACTCAGTTTTCTTTCATTTAACGATATGAACGCGGAAATTAAAGGATTAGATCAAGTTCCAAAAGAAGACTGGCCTAATGTCTCGGCTCTTTTTAATGCTTTTCGCATGATGATTTTAATGTGGGCCTTCATGTTCCTTATGTCCATTATCGGCCTCATCTTGTGGTATCGAGATACTTTATTCAACCATAAATGGATATTACGGGTCCTGGCTTTCTCGGCTATCGCGCCGCAGATTGCCAATGAGATCGGCTGGTACTGCGCTGAATCGGGTCGCTATCCATGGATCGTTTATGGCCAGCTGCGTATTTCAGAAGGACTTTCCAAAGCAGTCACTGCCAATCAGGTTTTAGGGTCGATCATCATGTTTGGCGTGCTCTATCTTTTTCTCTTTTTCCTTTTTGTCTATCTTTTGAATGAAAAAATTAAACATGGTCCGGAAGACGGCGAAGATGAATCGACTCCCTATCATGCTCTGGAAAACCTTGTGAAGGATAATCCATGATTCCCACAGATTATTTAGAATTTGGCTGGTTTACCATTTTTGTCTTCCTGCTGACCGGCTACGGCATCCTCGATGGATTCGACCTTGGCGTCGGCATGCTCCACCTGTTCTCCAAAAAAGACGAGGAGAGGAGGCTGATGCTCAATTCCATCGGTCCGGTCTGGGATGGCAATGAAGTCTGGTTCGTAACGGCCGGCGGAGCCCTCTTCGCAGGCTTTCCTGATATCTATGCGACCATGCTGTCGGGCTTTTACATCCCTGTGATGGCTTTACTGAATGGATTGATCTTCCGTGCAGTCGCCATCGAATTCCGTAGCAAACAGCCCGGTGCTTGGTGGCGCTGGACTTGGGACATTGTCTTTAGTTTGGGAAGTTTCATAATCAGTTTTATTTTGGGTTTGATTGTCGGCAATCTTATTAAGGGAATCCCTATAGACCAATACAAAGAATTCAATGGGACAATGGCAGACCTGTTTCATCCTTACGCCCTGCTCGTCGGTGTCATGATGGTATCGCTATTTTTAATGCACGGATCGATCTACATTTTGATGAAGACGGAAGGGGATTTTCATGAGAAGATGCGCCGGCGGACTAATCCCTGCATCATCTTTTTCATCATTATGTATCTCGTGACGACGATGGCGACATTGATCTATATGCCCCATATGGTTCAGGCATTCCATGATCGTCCTCTCTTTTTTATATTGGCGATTGTTAATCTGCTTGTAGTGGCTAATATTCCACGTGAAATCTATCTGGGACGCGATGCCAGGGCATTTATCAGCTCATGCCTCAATATTGTTTGTTTATTGGGACTGTATGCCATCGGAACCTATCCTAATGTCATCCGGGCGATCAATGATCCTGCATTTAGTTTAACCATCTTCAATTCAGCTTCTTCAGAAAAGACGTTGGAAATCCTATTTATATTTGCTATGATCGGCATGCCGCTTGTGATTTCTTACACCACGGCCGTCTATTACATCTTTAGAGGGAAAGTAAAACTAGATTCACATAGCTATTAAAGTTTCCTTTCAGAGAAAGGGACTTATAGGACTTATGGGACGAATGGGACTTATGGGACGAACGGGACGAACGGGACGAATGGGACAGGGATATATGGGACATAAAATCGCCCTATTTGTCCCATTCGTCCCATCGGTCCCATCAGTCCCTTTTTGTGGTCTTACAAGCTTTTAGCGAAAAGACTTTTTACTACCTGCACTCTGGTCTGGGGAGAGATCTCCAACAAAACAGACTTTATAATATCACTTCTGATGTCGACCTTGGTCCAAGACACAAAATAGGTTCTAGGGACGATTGCTTCCGATTGTACAGAGAGCATATTTGCCAATGTACCTTCGACATCATTGCACATTTTATTGATCTTTCTCTTCGTCTGCCATGTGTCCCATACGATCTTGCCGCAGACACAAGCAGTTGGAATGGCCCAGGAAAGCGTCAAGCAAAGCTTGGTCCTATCAATGAGTGCTTCTTGATCCTGATCAGAATAAATCGAACTTGCTCTACAAACTAATGTGGGTTGGGAAATCCACGATGCAATGGACGAAAGAAAAACTATCGACGCCACTTTGCCTAAAACAGGATTAAAGATGAAAATTGTGATCCTGAGGAACTCAAGCACCAAAGAAGCTATACGTTGTTTCGGCACAACAAACATCGCCCAGATGGGCGAAGACATCCTAAGAAAATATCCTCACAGGTGGACGATTGAGAACGGGATCAAAGATCTAATAAAGAGCTACTTCGTTGACGAAATCTTTGGCCACGATCCTGAAAAAGTAGAGTTCGAGTTTTATTGTGTCATGGCGGCTAGGCTGGTGTACGAGTACTTTCTGAAGAAATTAGGCGGTCCGCATTACAAAAAAAACGATGGAAATAAAACAACGCTCACGACAATGCGTCAGCTGTTATTTGAAAAAAGAAATTGCACAATTCGACAGGATTCGAATCAAAACCTCGTACTAACATTCCTGGATTGTGGCGACCCTGTAGAAAAGAATCTCGTCGAGGTATACCAGAAATTAACCGCGGAAGGAAAAAATAAAGTACTGTGGTGGGGCAATCGTAGTTTGATTGTAGAATTCAAAAATCAGTACGAAGTGTAAGCGTAGTCACATTTGAAAGTGTAAGCGAAAGGGGGGTGGAATCGTCTGTTTAAGAAAGGAAAAACCACTTATGAGCTAAAGAAAAACCTAACCCAGTTCTTTTTGCATTTTTTCTAGAACGTCCTTGCCTAAGTCTTTACAAAGGATATGCTCTTGTATATCAATTGGTCAGGATTGTGGGTTAAAAATATGGAGGGCGTTGAAAGGATTTTATATCGTTTACCTGAATTGCTAGAAGCAAAGAGAAAAGGGGAGGAGATTTATCTTGTTGAAGGTGAGAAAGACTCTGATAGGCTACGACAAGGTGGTCTGACATCGACCACAAATTCAGAAGGTGCTGCTGGACCATGGCGGCAACAATATACAGACTGTCTAAAAAGAGCGCATATTGTGTTGTTTTATGATGAAGATGTTGCAGGTCATGGCAGAAGAGACGCTATACTCCGAGAACTTTATGGAAAGGTAGAATCACTCAAGATTGTCCCGCTTCCAGGGCTCGAATTCTCACAAAATCATGGGGCGGATGTGACTGATTGGTTAGCCAAAGGGCACACGATTCAAGAACTTAAGTTGCTCGTTGGGAAAACCCCTCAATATGAATTAATGAAAGCAAGTAAAAAAGATTCTGGCAATATTCAGAAAGCTCAATTGATCATTCCAGGGGGTGCACAATCCATTCAGGAAACAGCTCGAATGGCAGGGCGACTACTGAACCAAACTAATCGCTTCTTTCTAAGGGGAGGGGTCTTGGTAGAGGTTGCCAACGAGAACCAAGCTGAACGCTGTTTAAATCCTATTAAACCAGCCCAGTTAGCTTCTGAAATGGAGTCGTTCGCTCAGGTGGTTAGGAATGGGTCAAAAGGAATGGAACCTGCAATTTTAAATTGTGCACACGCTCAGATCATTCGTGATCGTGCCCCTCTTATGGTGGTTGAGGCGGATGAGTCTCAAACAGGAAAAGGGTACTTTGTCAAGATAATCGCAGCAATTTATGGACATAAGCCCCGTGCAATTACTCAACGCAAGGGTATTGGTGGAATCGAAGAATCCTTGAACATGCGTTTAATTAAAGGCGATTCCTTTATTTCTTTTGATAATATCAGAGGGAAAATCGATTCACCCGCATTGGAATCCTTGTTGACAGAAGATCATTATATGGCACGTGTTCCTTTTATGCCTCCCATCGACATCGACCCCACTCGGCTTGTTTTATTTCTAACAAGCAATCAATGTGAGATGACCCAAGACTTAGCTAATCGAAGTTGTTCTTTGCAATTGCGCAAACAGGATATCGAATATAAATTTAGGACTTTTCCTGAAGGAGACCTTATGGAGCATGTTAAAGGTAACTGTTCACTATATTTTGGTGCCATTGCCTCGATTGTTAACGAGTGGGTTATTCGTGGGCGTCCTCAAACAAGTGAAAGTAGGCATGATTTCCGTAAGTGGGCACAATCTCTTGATTGGATAGTACAAAATCTCTTTGGAATGCCTTCTTTAATGGCTGAGCATAAAGAAACACAAAAGAGGATGATTCACAAACAATTGAATTGGATTAGAAGTATCGCACTTCTAATTTTAAAAACGAGACGAAATAATTGGTTGAGAACAGCCATGATTCTAGAACAAATCGAAGATTCCGAATTCCCGATTCCTGGTTTAAAAGAGGTGGAGTGTATATCTGACGATGAATCTCGAAAAATAGCTTTGACATCAATAGGCAGGGAGCTTGGAATGTGTTTTAAGACAAGTTATAAAATACTGATCAATGGTCAATCCATGGATGAGATCGCATTTGACGATATAAAAGTGCAAAGGAGAATCATCAAAGAGTTTCGCGGTGGTATTTCTGGCCCCACAGAAGCAAAAGAGTATAGGTTTCAATCATTGAACTATGAACCTATCGCACCTGAAATCTTATCATCCGCCACTATCGCCATCATGCCTTCTGAAAATGTGGATTCAAAAAAGGGAGAGAAGACAGATCAAGTATTAAGTAAACATATAGACAGAAATATTGATATGCTTAATGGCGATAGTGGCGGATAAGGGCTGTGTAATGGCTTATCAATAGAGGAACCGGAAAAAGACTGTTGTGGAGATAATGAGAGCATTGATGTATAGTTATGACAGTTGAAGTCTTTTTGCAAAAAAGCAAAAAAATGAACATAGAAATCAAAATGGACAAGACACAAATTATTAAGGAGGGAAGTCATATGACATCTGAAAAACAATTAATTGCTAATAGACAGAATGCTATGAAATCTACTGGACCTCAGTCAGTGGAAGGAAAAATAATTGTGAGCAAAAATGCCACTCGTCATGGAATTCTCTCCAAAGAAGTTCCTTTTGATGAGGATGAAAAAATGGAATTAGATGAGCTTTATTTAAGTTTGCATGATCAGTTTAAGCCCGATGGTGAATATGAAAGGTTGCTTGTCGATAGAATGGTTAAACGAGATTGGATGCATGAGAAGCAGAATAAGTCTTTTTCTGTACGGAGGCAGCTGAATCATTACAAGTTTTCCAGATTAAATAAAAGACTTGTCCGAGGGGGCGTTCTAAAATTAGTTTGGTAAGTGTAGATATCGTTTTTTCACCAACATTATGAGGTAGGTGATATTCGTTGCGAGTACATTCAAGGAATGACAACGCTTCTTCTAACATCAAATTACCAATATCCAAAGCAATACACTCAGCGTCTGCACAATTTTTTGAACAGGCGGTTAAATTATCTAATAAGAATTTTTTTGGATTCACAAGGTTGCCATGAAATAAGTAGTTTTCTGTAAGTCCATTCCAGTTTAGTCCTTCTTCGTTTATCTTTGCAGAAGGAGGACGATCATTTGCGAACTTAATATAGTCGATAATCTTTTGGATTGACTTCCTTGCCATTTCTTGACTGGGAGCAAATGGGTTAGGAGATGAATTAAGAGAGGTAATATACCAGAGATTTTCGCTGGTGGATTGTTCTAGCATGGCAAGAGCTATTGCCCATTGGTCGTACCCCACAAGATCTTCAAGGTTAGAACAGTTAGCATTTACTGTGGCAATTCGTTCTCTAATAATATGATCGATTGCGACCTTTTCTTCAATTTCTCTTTCCCGTTTTAGTTCAGTCTCTTTCTTTCGAGCGTTTTGTCTACTCGTACGACAAATATCGCAGCTGCATGAGTTAGAATAGGGTTTATGCCCGCACCTGACACAAGCTGTGCTCTGAGCCCAGGTTAGTCCTTCATGTTTTTCTTTTCTGCTAGCAAAGAATCCCCCAAGTTTGCCTTCACCACAAAGTGTACACAGTTCTTTGGTTAGTATTTTTCCAATGGATCCAGGTCCATGCAGATGTGGTCTAAGTAGTCGAGACCACGCTTCGTGATCGGCAACAGCCTTCGTCCATTCTACACCACTCCAATAGGTATTCATCAGTTGGTGCATCCAGTTTTCTTCTTCACGGTAACTAGCGCTAATCATAGTTCGCTCCTTAATTCAAATTGATCAATTGAGTTCAGATTCTAATCACGAACTCTATAGGGAGTTCTCGAGGGAAGTAATAAGAGTAAGTGACTTCTCTCTTCCATTTAAGAAAGGAAAAACCACTTATGAGCTAAAGAAAAACCTAACCCCGTTCTTTTTGCATTTTTTCTAGAACGTCCTTGCCTAAGTCTTTACAAAGGATATGCTCTTGTATATCAATTTCTGCATTGATCGTCTTTACACAATACATAATAAAACTATCTGATAGTTTTAAATTAGCGCAGGAAGAGGGGCAGTCCATTCCTGCTCAGGAGAGACGCCTAAGGGAATATGCCGGAAGAAAAGGACTCATCATAGAAGAAGTGTTTAAAATCACAGAGTCTTCGACCAAGGACTCCAGAAAGGAATTTGAAAAGATCATTGAAAAAATTCGTAAGTCCAAAGAGATATTCGCTCTAGTGGCCGATACCATTGACCGGGTTCAACGTAGTTTTAAAGAATCTGTAATTTTAGAGGATTTGCGGAAAGAAGGAAAAGTCGAGATACATTTCTTGCGCGAAGGATTGATCCTCAATTTAAAGTCCAACAGTTCTGAAATTTTGCGGTGGGATATGGGGGTGATGTTTGCACGGAGTTATGTTCTTCAACTTAGTGATAATATCAAGAGGAGCAAAGAACAGTCGGCTAGGAATGGAATTTGGATGGGGCTGGCTCCAACAGGGTATATACATTTCCTTAACGATAAAGGGGAAAAGACTATAATCCCGGATCCAGAAAGAGCTCCCTATATTCGAAGATTATTCGAGCTATATGCGACGGGTAATTATTCCTTACAAAAGCTCCAGAAAGAAGCAGAACACATGGGGTTGAGGAGTAAAAAAGGAGAAAAATTAGCACTTTCTCAGATTAATAAAATCCTAAAGAAACTCAATTTCATCAGGAAAGTCTAGCAACATTAAGAAAAGAACAGGACAAAATTCAACAACGAATCAGCAAGATATATGACGATAAGCTTGATGGCATCATTGATGAAAGGCTGTATCTAGAAAAGGTTAAGGAATACAAGATTCGGCAAATGGAAATTATCGAAGAGATGAAGCGGCATGAGACAGCAGACGCAAGTTTTTATATCACAGCGAATATGGTGATGAATTTAGCCTCATGGGCACGAGAAATCTTTGAAAGTTCTGAAGTGGATGAAAAGCGGCAATTATTGAATTTAGTGTTTCAGAACTCAAAATTAGATGGTAAAAAAATGCTCACGGAAGTCCGTGAGCCGTTTTGTACTATGGTTGGATATAAGGAAGATCCAACCAATTGGAGGTGGAGAGAATTGAACTCTCGTCCTTGGCAAATTACGAATTAACCACTACATGCTTAGCATTCTGAATTAGCCAGTCCCGATGCAGAATGCAACACTAGGACAGGTTTGCTTCATTTATTCTCGGATTTAGTACCTAGAAGCGGCGAGACTAAATCCTTACCAAGTAAATTACGATAGATTCTGAGACCCTTGGCAAATCCCAGGCTATCGGAGCTAATAGACTGTTAGGTCTATTAAGCTGCTGCCCTCAGTGCTTCATCAGCAAAGTTGACATGCACAACTGTAGAGTTTGCATTTATTGTTTTATCGGATGATTAAAGAGGCCAACCGACATCCTCTGCATGCAATCAATTTTTCATTTCCGAGTCGAAACCGTAACACCCCCGTATCCGTATTATACTCGAGAGAGAATAAAAAGTAAATAGGAGAAAAATGGATGAAGGATGAGGAAAAAACATTCAACCTCTCACCCCTCATCCTTCACTTTTCCCCTCCTTGCCTTTATCCGCAAAACCGGCTATAATCCTGGAAACGGCGATTCGAAGGGGGTGCCAGGTGCAAGATTTAGGTTCATAACACGTTGAGAAGAATGGAGCATACCCAAGGGGTAAGTTACCCGTTATCACAATGCTTTCTGAATCAAAATATTGCATCTGGCATCCCTTCCAATCGCCGTTTCTAGGACAATGAAGTCCATTTAATTTAAATTATAAAGAGACGATTATGTTTGATCAAGTACCCCAGGAATCTTTCGATGAAAGAGAGAAGAAAGTTTTAAAGTTATGGCAAGATAATAACTTATTCGAAAAGTCGGTAGAGAACCGCAAAATGAATAAGTTATTCACCTTCTATGATGGCCCTCCCTTTGCGACGGGGCTACCTCACTATGGACATATCCTTGCAGGAACGATTAAAGATGTGGTCTTGCGATATAAGACAATGAAAGGGTTTTATGCGCCGCGCCGTTTTGGCTGGGACTGCCACGGACTTCCTATCGAGAATGAGATCGAAAAGACATTCAACCTTTCCGGTGCCCCTGCCATTGAGAAATTCGGGATTGCCAAATTCAATGAAGAGTGTCGTAATATCGTTCTCCGTTACACTGAAGAGTGGAAATCGACCGTCAACCGCATGGGGCGCTGGGTCGATTTCAAGCATACTTACCGCACGATGGACACCTCTTTTATGGAGTCGGTCTGGTGGGTTTTTAAGGAATTATATGACAAAGGGCTGGTCTATGAAGGGTTAAAGGTGATGCCTTTTTCAGCTAAGCTGGGAACTCCCTTATCTAACTTCGAAGCCTCTGAGAACTATAAGGAAGTGGACGATCCCTCATTGACGATAGCATTTCAGTCGCGCGACGATGAAAATACATACTATCTTGCCTGGACGACAACCCCTTGGACGCTGGTGTCAAATTTAGCGCTGATGATTGGGCCGCGCATCGAGTATTCAGAAGTAATCGACCATATCTCCAGACGCCATTTTATTTTAGCGACCCAACGGCTCAATGCCTACTATAAAGACCCGGCAGAATATACTGTGGTACGGTCTTTCCCAGGCGACGAGCTGGAAGGGAAGCGCTATATTCCGCTGTTTGACTATTTTGTCGACCATTCCAGGGAAGGGTCAACTTTTCGCATCATTCTGGAAGAGACAGTCTCCGTTGAGGAAGGTACAGGTATTGTCCAGAGTGCCCCGGCCTTCGGTGAAGTCGACTTCTACGCCAGCCAACGCTATGGCATCGCTCCGGTCTGCCCCGTCAACAACAACGGACTATTCACTTCTGAAATCCCGGAATATGTGGGTATGTTCGTCAAAGATGCCGATAAAGACATCACGCGTCGTCTTAAGCAGGATGGTAAAGTGATCCATCAGGGGACGATCCATCACCGCTATCCATTTTGCCCCCGGTCAGACACCCCATTGATCTATAAAGCTATCCGTACCTGGTTTGTGGCGGTAGAAAAAATTAAAGAAGGCATCTTGGCCGCAAACGATAAAATCCACTGGACGCCAGAACACATCCAGTATGGCCGCTTCGGAAAATGGCTCGAAGGTGCCCGTGACTGGGCAATCAGCCGCAACCGCTACTGGGGAACACCCATCCCTCTTTGGCGTGCGGACGACGGGGAAATCGTTGTCATCAGCAGCATCAAAGAATTGGAAGACCTGACTGGTAAAAAGATCACCGACTTGCATCGCCATTTCATCGATGACTTGACCTTTAAAAAGGATGGAAAGACTTTTAATCGCATCCCAGAGGTATTCGACTGCTGGTTTGAATCGGGATCAATGCCTTATGCACAAAATCATTATCCGTTTGAAAACCGGCAGCTGTTTGATGATAACTTTCCAGCCGATTTCATCGCTGAAGGGCTTGATCAGACGCGCGGTTGGTTCTACACGCTGACAGTGTTGTCGGCAGGGTTATTTAATCAGCCGGCATTCAAAAACTGCATCGTTAACGGCCTGGTACTGGCTGCCGATGGTGCCAAGATGTCCAAGAGATTGAAAAATTACCCGGATCCCGTCGAAGTAATCCAACAGTATGGGGCCGACGCCATCAGACTATATATGTTGCATAGTCCTGCCGTGAAAGGGGATGATCTGGCCTTCTCTAAACCAGGCGTCGAACTAGTCCTGCGCCAGGCGCTCCTCCCATTCTGGAATGCCTACACCTTCTTTATCACGTATGCACGCATCTACAACTGGAAGCCTCCTAAAACTAAGCCAAAACCGGTTCAAGTTATCGACCAGTGGATCTTGTCGCTGCTGAACAAGCTCATCCAACAGGTCGAGCTTGGTATGGACGGCTATGACCTGTCACAAGCTGTCGAGCCGTTTGTTGACTTCATCGATCAGCTGACCAACTGGTATATCCGCCGCTCGCGCCGCCGATTCTGGGAAGATGAGGATACTCCCGAACGCGCCCAGGCCTTCGAAACACTTTATCATGTGCTGGTGGAGCTTTCCAAGATCGCCGCTCCTTATGTTCCATTCATCAGTGAATCGATCTACCAAAACTTGCGTACCGATTCGATGCCGCAATCTGTCCACCTGTGCGACTTCCCTATTTACGAAAAAGAGTACAGAATGGAAAGACTGGAAGCAGAGATGGAAGCTGTTCATGTGACTGTCAGCCTGGGACACTCGCTGCGCAAAGAACATAAGCTGAAAGTACGCCAGCCGCTTCCGGCCGCCCACTTGGCTTCATCCGATCCGAAGATCCTTTCATTTCTCGAGGATCAGCAGCACCTTATCGCTGATGAACTCAATGTTAAAACAGTCACCTTCAGTCCTGTTGAGGAGGCATTTGTTAGCCTGAGAGCTAAGCCCAATTTCCGCGTCCTTGGTAAAAAAGTAGGCAAACTGATGCCTATCGCCCAGATGGCTATCGAACAGTTTGATAGGTATCAGCTGATGGAACTGCTCAATGGTAAGTCTGTCACCATTACTCTTGATGGCCTTCCAGTGATCCTTACCACGGACGACGTCCAGGTGGAAAGGGTAGTCCACGAGGGGGTTATTGCTGCCAACGAAGGTTTGATCACCATCGCACTCGATACTAATATCACTGATGACTTGCTTCGTGAAGGGCTTGCAAGAGAGATCGTCAACAAGGTGAACACCATGCGCCGCGATGCCGACCTCGCTGTGACCGATCGGATCAAGATCAAGATTCAATCGTCAGATCGCGTCCGCAGGACCTTTGAGGAATACAAAGATTATATCACCAGTGAGGTTTTGGCTGTTGATGTTCACTTCGGTCCGGTTCATGGAACTGAGTGGGATCTCAACGGAGAACCCGCCGTCATTGAAGTGACGAAGGCCTAGGAGTGTGATTAAATTAAACACAGAGGCCACAGAGATACAGAGGTCACAGATTCCACAAACCTATCTCGGAAGCTAAGGGCATACGGTGTTATAACCCTCAGCCTTCGTGTCTTTGTGTTTAATTAAAAGTCCTGCGTGACACCTTTGCGATCTTTGCACCTTAGCGCCTTTGCATTGAAACTTAAGCGAGACGTATCCACAAGTTACTTCAAGCCACAATACTTTCTCTGTGACCTCTGTGGTCTCATTGTCTCTGTGTTTAATTTTCTAACGACACTCAAACCAGCACATATTCACGCACTCACAAACTAAGTCCCATTCCCATTTCCATTCTCATTCTTAATTTTCTTGAAGATGGGCTTGGTCATCCTGTATCTATGAAAGGCGTACCAAATTGCCAAAATAACAGCGACGATGCTCCAGACGATCAGTCTTGGCGTTGTGATGATTGGATAGGGCTTCTGATTTGGAAAGCCCAAACGATCTCCTGGCGGCCAGATGATCAGGGATGGTGTTCCCTGCAGATTAGCTTCGGGGATTGGACCAAACTCTCTACTATCCGAGCTCATGGCATGGTTATCGCCAAGGGCAAGATAATGTTTTTCGGGCACTTGGTATCCGAAAGTTTTGATGAACTCTCTGTCGAGTTGGCCGTCTTTTGTGACTGGCGGACCGTAGTCTTTATAGGCGACATAGGGCTCTTTTTCTGTCGCTGCTTTTTCTTTCTTCAGTTCGCTTTCAAGGAATCCTTTCAAAACAGGATCATCCTTCTCCATTAAAACTCCACCCATCACATACAAATCTTCGTCTCGGAAATAGGCATAGCGGTTAGGAAAGAGGTCGGGGACGCGGGTATTGGGCTCGTAAAAAGCAGACATCTCGATACCGATGTTGAATAGCTTTTGTACATGACTTGGCTTTAGACTGTAGATTGGATGGTCTTCAGTCAGCAGATGAGTGATGGCTCCAAAACCAACATCGTAAGCCTTGCCGTAATAGAACTCATAGGTGCCATTGGGGATGCTTGCAAAGAGGGGATTAGAATTTCTTTGTCTTCCTTCTGAACTGTATTGTGATGCCTTTCCATCTTCAACTGAGAAACGGCAGGTGTACATGTTATTCATCAATGCTTTAATATGATTTTCTTTCAGAGGGATCAGCGTCGCGTAACCTTTGATGAAGACCAGGTTATTGCTGTAGATAGAAGGAAGGGGATAGCTTAGGCTTGGTGTATGGCGCAGTTCCAGATAGAGCTGAGCCTCTTCCATATTTTTCAAAGAGAAATTGGTCAGCAACTGCACTTGCTTCTTATTCAAAACCCGAGCGATGGCATAATTGCGCATTCCCCAGAAATCGCTTAATGTTTGAATGGTATCATGCTTCTTTAGCTGAGCTGTAGGTTGATCTTTGATCCATTCCTTGCCGTTAAAGATCTCGCCTGAAATATTATTCACATTGAAGACATAACGACCCTTTGCAAGGTCAAAGTAATTGAAAACGGCTTCACTAATGATTTTGGTATGGGAATTCTGAACAGAGGATCTTCTTCCTTCAAATTTAAGGAAGGGGATATGTTCCAGCTTCTTTAGCCAAGTTCCTTCCAGAAAGTCTTTAATCTCGTTGCCATCCTGATCAATGCCATAGACCTTCCCTCCATAGAAATATAGACTGTCTCCGGGTTTTCCCATGCACCGCTTAATATATCTCTTCGTATAAGGGAAAATTTTCATGAAGGTGGAATCGGAATCGAGATGAGGAATTCCATCGCCTGACCAAATAAAGACGCTGGCCCTTTGGACTAATTTTGGATCAAACATAAAGTGTGCTGTCTGCAAAGGGACGTTGATCCCAAAAGTCGTTTTTGATACGGTCAGATGATCTTGTTCTTTAAAAGTTGGCCTCATGGACCCTGAAGGGATCTCGTACAGCTCAAACCAGCTCTGCCTGACCACCGTCGCTACAGCCAATGCAATCACAATGGCGATCAAAATCTCAATCAGATAATCGCCAGGCGTCTTTTTGAAATGGGACTTGCAAAACGCTTCCAGCAAACGTGCTTCTTTGTTTGCTGTTTCCCTGTTTTTTTGCAAAAGTGCATCGTCAAGTAATTTAAGATGGGTTTCCATAAATTCAAGCTGATCGGCAGGGAGCGCCTTCGATCGCATCTTATACCACTTGTAGCTCGCTCTCATAGTGTGCCGAGCTTTTGTCAAAGAATAGAGTCTGTCTGGTTGTCTAAACATGAAATTTTAACATCTTTTTTAAAATGAATGACATTAGCATATAACATTTAGGAACAAATCTCAAGAGAGAGTTCCACCTTTCCATAATTCACAGTATTCTCTCTTTAAACCCGGAAACGGCGATAGGAAGGCTGTCAGATGCAATCTTTTGATTTAGAACGCGTTGAGATGAATGGGGCTTGCCCGTTTGGGTATGCCCCCATTCGTCTCAACGCGTCATGAACCAAAATCTAGCGTCTAGCACCCCCCTTCGAATCGCCGTTTCTAGGTTGAACATCAAGAGGTTAAAATAGGCATGCCTAAAATTTTCAACGAATATTTTACGCAGTTTGTACACCAAAATTATTAAAACATTCATAATTAGTCATTTTTTTGTGGAAGAATTGTGCAAAAAAAGGTTGATAAAGATTTAAAGTCTTAAAGCTTAATCCCAACAACTCTGACTGTAAAATATAACAGGCTTAATATCAATTATTTATAATCGACTATGAGAGTTGGCAAAAATGCCAAATAATAAACAACTTATGATTTTGTCTGTTGATAAGTCGACGGCATTGCCTTTGGGGACTTCAGATTCGTTCCTGAATCGATAATTCGGATTTTCGCTTTGCCGATTGAACCGTTGATTTGCAGCCAATAGGGGAGGTAAGCTCGATAGCGTTCACTTTCTTTTGGGAGATAAACTTCAACGGTTTTGCCGGAAAGTTCACTATTATCGCGCGGCCATTTTGTTTCCCAAGCATCAAACATCACACCATTGACTGTCTGGCCTTCAATGATCATTTTGGGTTGCCAAAGAGGGCGCCAGTCAGGTCCTGAGGAAGGTTTTGGACCGACTTTTTTTCTGATGTTTTCAGGAATCTTTGTCAAACGAAAACTTAAAAGTTTTATAAGGAAGTTTTCTGAATCGGGGATCTCAAACCAATTTCTTTTGGTGAAGGAATAATATTTAGTCATTTGTCCATTACGAAGATCAATCTCATAAGTAACCCAGGAAGTGTTTCCAGGTGCGCTTTGTGCCACCCATTCTTTCCAGGTCACAGACTCTAGCTTCTTTCCTTCAGGAACGGCGATCTCCTCGACAGTCAAGAGGTAATCTTTCCGGTCGGCGATGTGAAGCAGCGTATCAGTTTTATTGGACATGATGACAAGGAAGTCGCTTGGCTTCGCATTCATCATATTCTCACGCAGCAACAACTCGTCGCCCTGCAAACATCCAAACATCAATAAAAACGCGGCCAAAAATCTCATACATCCTCCTCAAAAACCTCTATTTTAAATCAGTCAGCTATGAATATCAATGATAAAGGAGGTAGGATCAGAGATCTTGATCTAGAACGAATTTTTTTTAATTAAAAAAACAACCCCACAAAGGTGCTAAGCGCAATTTTTTTTGCGCTATCCTATGAGCGACTCAGCAATTCGGACTCTACTGATTATCTCCTCGTGAAATCTGAGGTTTAATAGTATTTTTATCTTTTTTAGGGTGTTTTTTATCGCTTTTCAAGGATTTTGATTTTAAGTGCAGAATTGTGCGTTTGAAGAGTGTCTGATATTTTATAACATATTTATAATAAGAAGCTTAAGATCTTGCCAAGAACAATGTTCTTTTACTGATTACTCACACTATATTCTGAAGATGTTTTAAAGTTTATTAATCAGTTTACCCTGTTTCTAGTATATTTTCAGGTCTATTTTGATGTGTTTCAGTAATGGTGATTTTCTCGATTATAAAATTGTAACGAAATTGAATTCTTACCTTTAAATGCCCTTCAGCGAAAAGCTCCTGAGTAGGTCTCTGAAGGAGCTGCGCTTGAAGCGTTTCCGCCAGTATTATCTGTGTGGCTATGCTTGATTATTTATAGAAGAATATAAAGGAGCCGCTAAAGTATGTCATCGTTTAGTGGCTAGCTCTTATGCCGATAACGGCGTAAGGACTAACATCAATCGCTCTTCGCTTCGCTCCGAGCTCGCCACTCTTAGCTTTATACATCTGGGCAACGCGCAAACCGATACAAGTTTGTCTGATGAGCCTCCTAGGGAAAAAGAAGAATTTCACCAATTTCCCCCTAAGTCCGAATTGCTGGAACACAATAAATCAATTTGACAAGAATCATCAAAATTGATTATTCTTTTCCTTCTTCGATGAGATATTAGCTCAGTTGGTTAGAGCGCCACGTTGACATCGTGGAGGTCAGCTGTTCAAGTCAGCTATATCTCACCATTTTACCAATAAAAATATATGCACCTTCAACAACCTACAGACGACTTCAAGGGCTTAGCAGCAGAAATGCTAACTTATGCTGTCGGACAGCTTTTTCCAAACGTGCTATTTGCCAGCAGCGGTGTGTTGAAGCATGGTTTCTATTGCGATTTCATTTTCGAACAGCCGATCTATTCCGAGATGCTCTCCCTCATCGATACAAATCTCCGCTCATCTCTGAAGGATGCTCCAGAAGTACATATCCGATCCATGATGCGTGAAAATGCCTCCTCCTTGCTCGAGCATCATCAACAACCTCATTTGGCTGATATTATCGCCGGAGATCAAACCAATATTATCGATCTGGTCCAAATTGGCGATCACTATGGACTCTGTTTATCTCCTTTGAATGACCCGGCACTCATCGGCGCCGCCAGGGTTCTTGAGATGGAAGAAGTCCTTCTAGAAGGTGATATGAAGGTGACACGCCTAATAGGTGCCGCTTTTGAAGACTCACAAAAGTTAAAGGACTTCGTCAAATTATACAATGCCCTTCTCAAAAAGAAAGACCACCGGATCTTGGGCCCTAAACACAACTTGTTCTTTTTTGATCCAGCCATCAGCGAGGCGGAGCCTTTTTGGCTACCGGACGGCGTTCAGTATAAGCACATTTTAATCGAATGGCTCGAATCTAAGCTTCAAAGTACCAATTTTCTAAAGGTTGAAACACCCCTTGGAACTGACAGGGTTCTCCAGCATATCTACTTGATCAATAAGCTGAATATTAAACGCCCGGTCTTTGAATACGAAAAAAAGTATCAAGAAGTGCCCGATGCAGAAAAATGGGGGCTCTTTAATAATAATTCATATCTGTCTGATCTGATGACATTTAGGTGTTCAAAGAAGGAAGTTGTTGACAATGTTATTTCTTCCTTGCAATTCATTGAGCAAACCATTAGAATATTTGGTTTTGAGGCTCATTGGCATTTGATTGCATCAAAGCAAAGAACTCAGAAGGCAAATAAAGAAATTCGGAATTCTGAATTCGAAATTCGGAAAATTATTGACGAAGTTGTCAGACGGTTTTCTTTTAGTTATCCGTTTATTTCAGAAATCCAGGAGGAGCAAAATTCTCTGGGACCGCGTTTAGAACTACGCTTGATTGATGAGATAGGACGAGAATGGCCAAGCGCTGCTATCACTTTTGTCCTGCAGGATTCTGCAGATGACATTTTCATAGCACGCTCTTTCTGGGGCTCGCTCGAACGCTTTATTGCCCTTTTGCTAGAGCGTAATGTTTTTTTAGAGAATATAAGAAGTATTTTGAAAGGAAATTATTAAGGCCATTTTCATTAAAGGCTTTGATAAATAATGAGGAGAGAGTAAATTAGCTTGAAAGTTAATAGAGAAATACGAGCTCCAAAAGTACGTGTCATCGGTCATGATGGAGAACAAATAGGGATTTTATCCCTTTACGAAGCTTTAACAAAGGCCGAAGACCTAGGATTAGACCTGGTGGAAATTGTTCCAGGCTCCACTCCACCCGTATGCAAAATCATCAATTTCGGTAAATTCCGATATGATCAAAGCAAACGGGAAAAGGAAAGTAAAAAGTCACAGCATCAAATTAAGGTTAAGGAAATCAAACTTAAGCCGAATATTGATGTCCATGACCTTGAGACCAAAACGAGGCATGCCCGTGAGTTTCTTTCGGATGGTAACAAAGTGAAGATTACTTGTACCTTCCGCGGAAGGGAAATGATGCATCCGGAGATTGGAGATAAGATTGTGCGCGATATGTGCCAATCACTTGAAGATATTTCGACAGCAGAATCTCCCGCCAAAATGATGGGACGCATGCTGCTCGTTGTTTTAGCCCCCGGAGCTAAGAAAAAGAAAGAAGGAGTAAGGCCAAGCGGCGGACCTGAAGGGTCCACAGTACAACCAGAGCCTTCAAGTTGAATTCGGAATTCCGAATTAAAAAATATAAGTTAGGAGAACAACCGTGCCTAAAATGAAAACCCGTAAAGCCGTAGCGTCTCGGTTTCGCGTGACGGCAACCGGAAAGCTTAAAACAAGCCGTGGTGGCAGAAGGCATAAGTTGACAGGTAAATCGCCCAAGCGTAAGCGTCAACTACGCCAGCCGATGTCTCTGGATGATGGTCATCTGAAGACTTACAAACGCTTAATGTGTCTGTAAAAAGAAATATAGTGCCGTGAATAACGGTGAAATGATTTAACAGGAGAACAGCTATGGTTAGAGCAACTAACTCAGTAGCTTCTCATCGTCGCAAGAAGAGATTATTTAAGTTAGCCAAGGGTTATGTCGGAGACAGAAAGAACCACTTGCGTCTAACGAGCGGAGCAGTGATGCGCGCAATGGCTTATAGCTATGCGCACAGAAAGGAAAATAAACGCAACTTTCGTAGTTTATGGATTATGCGTCTTAATGCCGCCGCAAGAATTAATGGAATTTCCTATAGTAAATTTATCTATGGGTTAAAGAAAGCACGATGCGAACTTGATAGAAAAGTATTGTCTGATATGGCCATCCGTGACCCAAGCGGCTTCGCCGCTGTCGTCGGAGCAGCCAAAGCAGCATTAGCTTAAGGATGAAGGATGAAGGATGAAGGATGAGGGATGAAGGATATACGAACTAGTAAGAGAATATCCCTCATTTATCACCTTCATCCTTTAGCCTTTAACACAGGTCTTAATTTCATCCCCCATCCTTTATCCCTCATCCTTTAGGAAACACTCAGTCATGCAAAATTCGATAGAGTCCCTTCAGAAAGAATTCACATTAGAACTTCAACAAGTTCACACAACAGGTGATTTAGAGCAGCTCAAAGTGAAATATTTGGGTAAAAAGGGGCCTGTCCAGGACCTGATGAAGACGCTGAAAGATGTCGCGCCAGAAAACAGGCCGGCCGCCGGCAAGCTGATCAATGATTTAAAAGAGAAATTAGCCGGTGAGATTGGACAGTTAGAAGAAAATCTGATAAAAAAGGAAGTAGGCCGGAAGCTTGAAGAAGAGGCCGTCGATGTCACCCTTCCGGGCCATCGTAGGCATATTGGCCGCAAGCATCCCTTGACACAGGCGATGGATCAGATCATCCACATTCTAGAAGGAATGGGGTTTTCGGTACAGTACGGACCGGACATCGATTCCGATTATTATAATTATGGAGCATTGAATTTTCCTGAGGAGCATCCTGCAAGGGACATGCAAGACACATTCTATATTGCACCGCACATCCTTTTGCGTTCACATACATCGAATATCCAAGCTAGGGTGATGGAGGCTAACAGTCCGCCAATCCGAATCATTGCTCCGGGTAAAGTCTATCGCAATGAAACTATTACAGCCCGTTCACACGTCTTCTTCCATCAGGTGGAAGCACTGTATATTGATAAAAACGTTACCTTTGCCGATCTGATGGCGACGCTCAATGAATTCTTGAGCAAATTGTTTGATCAGGAGATTGCCACCCGGTTCCGTCCCAGCTACTTCCCTTTTGTCGAACCCGGTATGGAAGTGGATGTCGCCTGCGTCCTTTGCAAAGGGAAAGGTTGCAGCATCTGCAAGCATTCGGGATGGCTAGAGATTGCAGGAGCGGGGATGATCCATCCTGAAGTATTACGTAATGGCGGCATCGATCCTGAAGTCTATACTGGCTTTGCCTGGGGACTCGGTCTTGAGCGTCTTGTCATTATGCTGAGGGGAATACAGGATATCCGACAGTTCACAGAAAATGATCTCAGATTTCTTCGCCAATTCACAAGATAATATGCAGAAGGAATGGACAGTAGCACCCATTGACTCCGGCATGAAGCTCCAAGCCTTCCTGGCTGCCAAGATTGGCCACTCCGCCAAATCCCTGAAGAAGGCCATTGAGGCAAACTGCTGTCAAATTAACGGTCGGACCGAACGATTTGCATCTACAATCGTTGGCCTAGGCGACCGGATCTATCTTGATATAAAAGAGCGTCCATCCCTTGAATTCGATAACAGCCGCCTCTTATACGAAGACGATGATCTGCTAGTCTACAATAAGCCTGCGGGGATAAATTGCGATGAAGACGGAATACTGAAATTATTGAGAAAGCATAACGCTAATCTGCAACTCGTCCATCGCTTAGATCGGGATACCACAGGTACTTTAATCCTGTCTAAAAATGAAGAAACGCTTAAGCATTTGATCGGACAATTCAAGTATCACGAAGTCAAAAAGAGTTATCGGGCAATCGTGGATGGTGTGATTAAGAAGCAGTCTGGAAAAATAGAGAATTATCTTGTCGTGAAGCGTAAAATTGCCGGACAGACCATCTGGGGAGAATCTGACCAACCGCCAGGATTACATGCCGTAACCCGGTGGGAAAGCTTGAAAAAAGGAAAGGAAACCTCATTAGTTGTCTGCTATCCGGAAACGGGTAAGACACACCAGCTTCGGGTTCACCTGGCGGGCATGGGACATCCTATCCTTGGCGATGTCCAATACGGCAAAAAATTCAAAACCACCTATCATGCGGACAGGTATTTATTACATTCCGATCAAATTGCATTTTCACACCCTAAAACCATGAAGAAGATCGTTGCTACTGCTCCATTTCCAGATGACTTCAAGGATGCGGAAAGGAATTTATTCACATGAAAATACTCATAGTCAAGACCTCCTCGCTTGGGGATATTATTCACACTTTCCCTTCATTGCAGCTCTTGAGGGAGCGCTACCCATCAGCACAGATCGACTGGGTAGTTGAGCAACCTTTTACCGAATTAGTGCAATCACATCCCGATATCGACCATGTCTTCAGCGTTAAAACACGTCAGTGGCGCAAAAATATGAGTACTAGGCAAACGTGGCAGGAGATTCTTACTTTAAGAAAAGAGCTTCGCAGTGTTAGCTATGATAGAGTGTACGATTTTCAAGGTAATTTTAAATCTGGATTGATCACTTGGATGGCCAAAAGTCCCATTAAAGTAGGTTTCGGTTTCTCTTCTGTCCCCGAAAAACCTAATGCCTTATTTACAAATAAGCATTTCAATCCACCCAAGGGAAAAAACATCCGTGATGATTATCTCTACTTGGTTGACCAATCAGGTGATTATCATGTGAGGGAAGTTGAGCTGCAAATCTCTTCACAAGAACAACAAAGGATTGATCAGTTCTTAGCTAACCCAGTGTTTCAGGGTGGTAAGAAGATTATGGTTTGCCCAGGATCTATGTGGGCCAATAAACAACTCTCCAAAGAAACGCTGCTGGCGTTTTTGCAGAAAATTGATCAGTCAGAAACTTCGCGCTTTCTCTTCGTTTGGGGATCTGATGCCGAAAAGCAGACGGTGCAAGAGTTGGCACTATCTTTTCCGGAGAGATGCCTGATTGCAGACAAGCTCCCGTTGGCTACGCTGCAGAACCTGATGGGACGGATGGACCAGGTTATTGCCATGGACTCGCTGCCGCTCCATCTGGCCGGAACCACTTCTACACAAGTCTTCGGAGTCTTCGGCGCCTCTTCTGCCAACAAGTACAAGCCGGCCGGGTCGTCCGCCTTCCAGGGAGCGTGCCCTTATGGACGTACTTTTGAGAAAAGGTGTCCTATCCTCCGCACCTGCCCCACCGGCAGCTGCATCAAGGATGTTGATCCCAACGTCCTCTTCCAGAACCTTCTTTCTATTTCTTTGGATTCTTAATCTTCTTTGGAAGCGTTTTGCTAATTGAGTCTTCAGGTTGATATTTGATGTAAGCGGGATAAAATAAACACTTTTACTTTCTTTTACCAGAGGTCCCATGTCAACGATTTTAGCTTTATTATCGTTGAATTGAACCTTAAGTTTATAACCTTTGATATAATCTACTTTTTTACACTCCTATTCTTAATTATATTACAGGTATTCTTTAAAGTTAAATACTTATATATACTGCGGGGCTGCAACGATCATGAAACATAAATAGGATGAGTAGTTACTATCGACTGGGAGAGTAGATGTTTGATCACTACAATGGTATCTGTGAAGATATCAACTTCAATGGTGAGATCATCTAACTCATCTAGTCCAAACCAGCGGCACGGGTCATCTTCTGCTTCTTGCACCTGTGCGATAGGTTTGGCGATATATACAAAATCGAGGTGCTGATGTGGCGGCATATCTTTATGGGCAGGAATGTCTTCTGTAAGACAGAGATAGGGTCTTTCAAAGCTAGTCGCATTTTTGTAGTCAACCCAGACGTTTTCCTGTCTAATAAATTCAATGGTTAAACCGGTCTCTTCCAATACTTCACGTTTTGCTGCTTCAGTGGGTGACTCATTGGGCTCTACGTGCCCGCCTGGGGGAAGCCACTTTTGGAATTTATGATGGTAGACCAGTAAAACTTTCTGGTCTTTGATGATATAGACAGTCGCAGTAAATTCTTTTTTCATCTTTTCTCATACGTAATTTCCCGTCTATTATCGCTAAATGCTGTTTTGGATGCAATTAAAAGTATAGGCTCACTTGAAACCTTTTGGTGTCAGACACCAAAAGGTTTCAAGTGAGCCTATACTTTTAATTGCATCCAATGACTCTATTAGATATACTATCAGTTTAACCGGGGACCTCATGGAATAAAACAGTCCGAACCAGGTCAGGACAGGAATGTAGCAGCCTTAAGGACGATGATTATGCCTTGAGATAATCTCCGGTTTTTTTCTTCTTTTCCCTACCACAATTTATTCCCAGATTTGTTTTTTGTGTAACCTCTCGACCGGAATTTCCTCAGGATTTATTTTAGGAAGGGGGCGCAATTTGGCGATGAAGATCACGTGGCTGATGCCATTGTTATGCCGGAAGCATTCGCAGATTTTTTCCAATTTCAGCAAAATCCATTTACTGTTTTTAAGCTTGTTGAGGATTGGTTTTGTAATAAAAGAAAGCCATTTTGGAAACGATTCGAAAAACCCCTTCAGCCGGATAAATAAGGCATGGTAGCTGGGGAAAGCATCGATGATGTCGAATTCAGTTTGGGCAAGCTCTAAAAGCCGTTCGACACCATCCTGGGTTTTGAAATCGATGGGGGTCGAGCAGACGACGAAGCCATCGAGTTTGACCAGGCGGGCTAGTTCTGAGAAAAAGAGCCTGTAATCATCTTTAGTTAGCTCTGCGATGATTTCCATGCATAAGACGAGGTCGTAGGCATGGTCTGGCAATTTGGTTTCGGGCATGGCGTCATGTTTCGCTTCGATGTTGGCCATATCATTTTTCTTCAGTTCTTTTAATGCGTTTTCTGCAATGTCGACAGCATCGACAAAAGCGCCCTCATCGCGGATTCTTCTTGTGAACACTCCTGCTGCACACCCGAGATCTGCCGCTCGTTTGCCTTGGATTGTAGTGTGGTTCTTGATCAGATGATGGGTCCTTTCAAGACGTTCTCTTTGCATGCAATTACGCAATGGGTTAAACTGCTCGGGATCAAGCAGCCAGAGGCGTTCGAAGTGTGCTTGAAGTTCTTTGCGCCTGGTTAGGCGCGAAGAAATAGGTTGACGAGGTGTTGCGGGCATAATCGCCACGACTTTAAGTTGGTTGCCTGCCATAAAAATTCCTTTTATTTAGTTTATTTGTATACTACTTTCCCAATAAAAAAGGGTGAAAAAATGATGTTGAGTGATGTCGAAGTCAATGAACAATTAAATGAACATATCATCATCTTCTGGTTTACCCTGATCGTTGGAATTGTGACTTTTTCCATCGCCTGGTTTAAGGGGTTCTTTAAATCGTTCAAGGTCGTTTATCTTCCTTATGTGAAGGGCTATGAAGTTTTAGCAGCCTTCTTTATTTTTCTGTTTACTGAGGCCATTCTCGTTCCTTTGTTTGCTACAGGAGCTTATTATTTAACGACAGGGGAGAATTTATTAGGATATAAGTTGGGGACTTTGCAGGTCGCGTGGCTGAATGCAGCCACTATTTTAGCAGGATTTGTAAGTATCATCGTTGTTTACTATATGATTCCCAGGGAGAGGCGGGATGCGATCATACAGCAAACGCCGGGGGCCTTTTTAAGCAATGTTAGGGTAGGGATCATTGGCTGGTTTATCAGCTTTCCCCTGGTAATGGCATTTAGTCAGGTTATTGCTATTATCGTTTTGTTGATTTTCAAGCAGTCAATGGTCGACCAGACAGCTGTCCGACATATGAAGGCACTGATGGACCATCCGGTCCTTTTTTCATTTACAACGCTGGAATTGATCACCATCGTTCCTTTCACGGAAGAGTTTTTGTTCAGAGGATTGCTCCAGTCGTGGATAAAGCGGCGATGCGGCAGGGCAACAGTGGCAATCGTAGTTTCTTCCTTTATTTTTGCTTTATTTCATTTCTCCTTTTCACAAGGAGTGACAAATATTGAGTTGATTTCTGCATTGTTTATGTTATCTTGCTTTTTAGGGTACTTATATGAACAACAACGCTCCCTGTGGGCTAATGTCAGTCTCCACGGATTTTTTAATTTAGTGAGCGTTGTGTTTATATTCAAGGACAACTTAATAAAATAACATGGTGGCGAATTATGAGATTTATTTTAAGCGTTATATTAACCGGTGTTATATCATTGCTGGCTGCTCAGGAACAATACGCTGGAAAACTTTCATCGGTAGCCTTGCGTGACCCTGACCACTTGGAAGTGGTGATCAAAGGAAACAACAACTTTGCTTTCAACCTCTATCAGCAATTAAAAAGTAAAAAGGGAAACCTGTTTTTTTCACCGTATAACATTGCAGAAGGCTTTGCCATGGCCTCTGTGGGTGCGCAGATCACTACTGCAACCGAGTTTGAGAAAGTCTTTCAATACGGTGTGGCGCTGGCCCCGTTGAATGGCGATCTGGGTGAAATCCTATCTGTGACCCCACCGGTGAATAACAAGACTGCCAACGAACTTTCCATTGCCGCCAATGCATGGATTCAGAAGGGGGTGTCTTTAACAGCTTTTTATCAGCAGTCGATCAAGCAAAACTTCAATTCCAACCTGGAGCAGGTCGATTTTATCCATGAGCCTCTTAATGCCGTAAAAGTGATCAACCAATGGATATCAACCAAGACTAATGGGAGGATCAGCCAGCTTATCACATCGTCAGATGTGTCGAGCAATACGAGGCTCATGTTGACGACGGCTATCTACATGAAGGGGAGCTGGCAGCATCCTTTCGAACTGAAACTGACCAATAAGGCAACATTCCATACAAACTCCAAATATTCTATCAGTGTTGAGATGATGCATGCATCGGAACGGTTTCTTTATATGTCTGATCCGCAAGTGACCATGATCGAACTTCCTTACGTCTATCAATCTGACAAAGGGGCGGCATTAGCTATGCAGATCCTCCTTCCAACAAGTGTGGATGGATTGGAAAAATTGGAAAGCCAATTTAATATGGCTAATTGGAATGTCTGGTCTAAGAAGCTATCAATGAAAAAAGTCAACCTTGCCATGCCCCGCTTCCGCGATGAGGAGAAAATAGATTTAAACCACGCGATGAATAAATTAGGACTGGTCCAGGCATTCACCGACAAAGCTAATTTCGCCGGCATTACCGGGGAGCCGGATCTCCATATCAGCAAAGCCATCCATAAAACGTTTATCCGTGTTGATGAGCGGGGAACCGAGGCTGCAGCAGCCACGGTTATTGGCATGAATACCACCTCTATTGATGTATCTGAGCCCATTGAAATGGTGGTCGACCACCCTTTCCTCTTTTTGATTGTAGATAAGAAGACCAACTCCATCGTCTTTGTTGGGCGAATTTCGCAGCCTTAATAAAACTCCTTTTCCCCGTCTCTTTTTTCCTTCCCATACAATTAAAAATAAGATATGATTCTGTCCAAATCGGGAACAGGCTAACATGGCGTTAGATTTGATGCTTTACAAAACAGAAGTTTACAGTGCTACTGACGTTGGCCTAGTGCGGGAAAATAATGAAGATTTTCTGTTTTCGTTGCCTGACCTGAATTTCTATGCTTTGGCTGACGGAATGGGCGGACATCTAGCGGGTGAAGTGGCTTCCAAAGAAACCGTTACCCAGATCTGCGATTTCATACAAAGTAATTCTCTTGCCAGCCAGACATTGCAAAACGCCCGAAAAATGCTCTATGAAGCTATCCAAAAGGTGAATGATAAGATTTACCGGATGAGCCATCAAAATGCCGATTTCAAAGGGATGGGAACCACTCTTTGCTGCCTCTTTCTTCATCCAAAAGGATTAATCTATGGACACGTCGGCGATAGCCGCATCTATCGGGTCAGGAAGGAAAAACTGGAACAAATTACCCATGACCATTCTCTAGTCCGCGAATTAATCGATTCAGGCCAGCTCAATGAAGACCAGGCCGATGATTTTCATTACAAAAATATCCTCACCAAAGCCATTGGGACCGAATCTCGTGTAGATCCGACGGTCCAGAGCGACTCGATCCTTAAAGGTGATATCTTGATGATGTGCAGCGATGGGCTGACCGACCTCTTGTCAGAAAAGGAGATGCTCCATATTCTCACGTTGCAGCCTACCGATAAGGTTGCTGATCTGCTTGTGAAGTCAGCTGTCGCTAAGGGTGGATTCGATAATGTGACCGTGGTGGTCGTAAAAGTTATGGAAAAGCATGCGTCAGCGGATCTACCTTGATTACAACGCCACGACGCCTCTCGATAAACGGGTTCTGAATGCTGTTGTTAAAGAGCTTCAGAATGAGGCGGGCAATCCTTCCAGCATCCACTACCATGGTCAACAGTCGCGCCATATCTTGGAAGAATCACGCAAAACGATCGCCGATTACTTAAAAGTAAGGCATCAGGAAATTATCTTTACTTCTGGTGGTACCGAAGGGGCATTTTTATTGATCAACGGTGTCATTCGCAAAGAAACCATGGGACATCTCATCACCTCCGACGCAGAACATTCGGCCGTTTATCAAACCGTCAAACAGCTGGTTGAAGATGGATATGAAGCGACGTTTCTTCCTGCGGGAGAGTGGGGAGCGGTTAAACCGGAAGCTATCAAGGCTGCCATCAGGCCTGATACCAAGTTGATCTGCTTGATGGCTGCTAATAACGAGACCGGAGTCAGAACAGACATCGAGGGAATCGCTGCCATCGCACAGCAGACCCATATCCCTTTTATTGTGGATGCTGTGGGGATCTTGGGCAAAGAGACCTTTACCATTCCGCCAGGGGTGACGGCTGCCTTCTTCAGCGGACATAAGGTCCATGCGCCCAAGGGGGTCGGATTTTATTTCTGCAGACAATCCCTCAAGCTAAAATCAATAATGGTGGGTGGATCCCAAGAATTCAATAAACGTCCCGGAACGGAAAACCTGGCGGGCATTGTCGGACTCTCCGAAGCCATCCGTATCCTATCAGAAGGGCAATCCCAATTTACCCGGCATATGTCACATCTAAAAGATAAATTAGAGCTTGGTATCCTTAGTTTAGGGGATGTCGTCATTAACGGCACAGGACCTCGCATCGCCAATACAACCAACCTTTCTTTCACTGGTATCGATGGGGAATCGCTCATCATGAACCTTGATAAAGAAGGACTCTCGGTCAGCCATGGGTCCGCCTGTACCTCAGGCGCACTGGAACCTTCCCGTGTCCTCATCAATATGGGCATCCCTCTCAAGCAGGCCCGCAGCGCCATCCGTTTCTCCATCGGGAGAACGACAACTGAAGCAGAGATTGACGAGGCTATACTCATCGTGCGTCGTGTTGTCGAAAAGATGCGCCATGCAAAGTAACGCCAAAATTAAAACGCAAAGGCGCAAAGATCGCAAAGGTACCTCGAAGGACAACAAAAAAATAAATAGTAGAAGGTTGGAAAATTAAACATTAATAAAATAATAAAAATCGAATATTTTTGTGTTTAGTTTTGAAGGTTGTTTTGATTTTTTTTACACCCTGCGAGACTCCTTTGCGATCTTTGTGCCTTTGCGTTGAAGTTTTAGTGTTAATCCTGAAAGAACACTTTTTGCTGGCCTTCGGGGGTTAGCCCCAACTCTTTCATTAAAGTGAGTTCGATGAAGGCCGGGTCACTCTGGCTGTTGATCTTCCTGCGGAGATCTTCTTGAAAAGTAAGAGCTTCTTTTTTATCGACCTCGAGCTGCCTTTGCTGCTCTCTCAGCTTTTGAAATTCTTCTTCACGTCCCTTGAGTCCACGCTCATAAAGAATCGCACAGACTAGCATGAAGGCAAGTACCCACCATGATCGTATCAAGACTTTCAGTGAAAATGATTTCAATGTGACTCCTATTTTTTTGTAAAGCGGGTCCATAGATAAGAAATAAGTTTGATGGGATGGCGGAGGAAATAGATAAAAACAGCTTTGTAAGTGATTTGGTCAAGCGGTTTTAATATAAGCGCCGACGATGATAACCCCTCCTGAATCCATTGCTTATGTATCTTGAACATTGATGGCGGCAGGTGATCCAATGGGAAAAATTCTACTGCAGTAGTCTCATCAGATAACTTGCTCGTCCCTTTGTCCACGCTGCAGATAAAAACATTCGTAAAAGAAGCTAATTTGTTCACCGGATAATATTCGGCACATTTCCTTTCTACTTTGATGGAGAACCCTGTTTCTTCAGCTGCTTCTCTGATGACAGCTTCCTTAGGGGATTCACCTGCCTCGATCCCACCGCCCGGCAGGACCCACATCCCATTATCTCTTCTTCGGACTAATAAAACTTTTTTTTTGTCTGCACTCAGGATAATTCCAATCGCAGCCGGTGCCATTCCCATAAATAATCCCATTAAATGATTCACAATTCTACATCTAATAGCTATTTTCACCAAGTAATGAAAATTGCAATTGTGGGTCTGACCCCGAATTGCAATTTGCATTGCATGTTTTTATGCATGTTTTTATTGACAATAACTCATTAAGGCCTTTAAATTTATATCCTAAGCCCAGGTGGTGAAATTGGTAGACACGCCAGATTTAGGTTCTGGTGCCGTAAGGTGTGTAGGTTCGAGTCCTATCCTGGGCAATTGAAAGGATGAAGGATGAAATTTGGTAGGCGTGATAAATACCTTCATTCTTCATCATTCAGTCCTCATCCTTTGCAAATTCTAGGTCATCGTGGGGCTAGAGGCTCTTGGCCGGAAAATACACTTCCTTCCATCATGGCTGCGGTTGAAGCAGGCGTTGATGGCGTTGAGATCGACCTTCTAGGCACCAAAGACGGAGAAATCATTCTCCATCATAACTTCTTTATCAATCCCGACCTCTGCAGGTATTTTGACGGTACTCCTATGGAAAGGGCTGTTCTAATTTCCGGGATAACTTATTCAGAAATTAAAAAAATCGACTGCGGTGCAAAGCATCCCGACTTTCCCAAGCAAAAGTCGATTCCTGGAACGGCTATTCCTACTCTTAAGGAACTATTTACTGCTTTGCAGCAAAGCAACCACCCAAATGCGCATAAAGTCGAACTCAATTTGGAAATCAAAGCCGATCCGACAACACCCTCCTATATTTTGAAAATACCGCAGCTTGTCAAAATTATCGTTGATCTTGTCAGGCAATACAAATTCACTGACCATGTCTATTATTCCTCTTTTGATCCCAATATCCTTAAAGAGGTGAGAAGGGTTGACCCTCATGCCAAGCTTGGGTTTTTATTCGATACAGATATCCTTGATTATGCCAATATCGACCTGTTTAACTGGGTAGAATATGCCGCAAAAAAAGGGGAAGAGGTGCAAGCTCAGATTATTTCTCCTGACTATCTTCTCTTGAATAAGATCAATATCCATGAGTTGCAAAAGAAGGGATTTCAAGTGGTGACATGGACTGTTAATGATTATCTGGTTTGCAAAGAGCTGATAAACAAAGGGATAGACGGCATTATTACCGACTACCCCTATGAATTAATCCAACTCTTAAGGAAAGAGTATATAATTTAGTTGTCTATGATTTTTCGAAAGTGGTTATAGCTAAAGACTGTCAGATTGACCCCAGGATATCCTAATGAAGCGCCAAATAAGATTGGAGTAAAGGGTATTGCAAGAAAGAGGGCTGATAAGAAGGCAAAGCATGGACAAAATATATTAAAGATGGGTACCGCTATAGTAAGCCCAGCCCCTACGCTGCACCCATAACTCATCGGGAAAAAGATGGCCGCAAAGATTTTAAAGATCGTGATTCCTACCTTTGTATTTAAGTAAACGCGTCCCATCAGATTCATTCCAATCAAGCCTCCTGTTAAAGTCAAACAAGTTCCCGCTGCCATTCCAAATGCAGGCAATAAACTGTTTATAAACTTTTGACGAGATGTGCTTTTTGCCGGATTAAATGCAGCAGGATTAGCTTGATATACCTGAACCTGAGGTTGCCCTAGATATACCGGAGGATTAGGCTGCTGCATGAAAGCAGGATTCTCAGCAGGGGGATTTAGAGTCGGGCTAGTTTGAGTAACAATTGTTGGATACATATCATTTTCCTTTAATTATTAATTAATATGAACCTATTTTATCAAAATAAATATAAATAGGCAAGGAAAATTAACTAATTTATATGTATTTTCTATAAACTTAGTTATAAAAGAAAATTTTATCTTTACTTTAGTCGAGAAATGGAGCAAAGTAAGAAATAGGAGAACAATAATTTTATATTAGGAGAATATCCATGATTATTGACATCAGCGTAGCAGTCATTGCAGTGGCATTCTTAGCCCTGGCCATCTATTTAATTATTCTGATGGTAAGACTGCGGAAGACCTTAGCTCATGTGGACGAAGCTTTAATTGAAGCCCGTATGCTTGAGATCGACCTTAAAAATAAAATGGCATCACTGGACCCCCTATTCAATTCAGTTGAAAATGTGGGGGAAGTCATCGAATCCAAAACAGCCTCTTTTAGAGAGAGGCAATGCATGTCAAAATGCGAAGAAGATTCCGATGCAATACAAGTAGCCGATATTGTTGCCCTAGCGGGTTTAGGCTTACGATTATGGAATAAATTTAGTACAAGGAGATAACTATGTCTCGTGATTTATTAGTCAGCGCTGCTGTCGCTACCTTGATAGGCGGAATAGCAGCATTATTAATAGCCCCTAAAGCCGGCGAGGCCATCCGCAAAGATCTTTGTGATCTCTACGAAGGCCTATCAGATAAAGGAGAGTTTATCGCCGATCGCGTCTCTAAAAAAAGAAAGATCATTGCCAGTTTGTTGAACAACAAATCGGAGTGGTCTGACAAAGCCAAGGGGATATTCAACGAGCTTTCTTCCATGGAATGTCAGGAAGATGAGTTCAGCCTTAAAGAGATATTGGTCGGAACAGTCATCGGTGGAGTCCTCGGCGCCGCAGCCGGACTGCTGCTAGCTCCAAAGTCAGGCTTAGAGCTGCGCAATGATCTGGCAGGCACTTATGAAGATCTTTCTGATAAAGCGGAAGAATTTCAGAAGAAAGGAAAAACATTTGTTAAAAAAGCCCGCAATCGGTCCAATAAATGGCTGGAAATGGCCAGTGAACTTGCCGATGGGGTCATCGACAACGCCCAGGAAAAAGGAGAGGAATATCTCAATGGCGCCCAAGATAAGATCAACGATGTGATCGAATGGGCAACGCTGGGATACAAAGTTTGGCAAGGCATTAAAAAGCGTAGGTGATTTATGG
>JABDDC010000015.1 GCA_013287815.1 Chlamydiota bacterium | reverse complement strand
GCCACCTACGACAAATACATCCATGAAGAAGTTCCAAAAAAACCTCGTGCACCTCCCAAAAGAAAACCGAAGCCAGTGAAGAAATCGCCCTTTCCCGAAGACAAAAGCAAGTGGGATGTGTAAAATTCGGCTATTGGTTTAAGATCGTCCAATCTTGAATCTGAAAGGGCTCTGTTATTAGTAGAACCTCCTGGATCCAACAGCAAAGTGGACGATCTTAAACCAACAGCCGACATTTTTTGTATACATTTTGCACCCTTTCCATTTTTATTCTATTCTGCTAAGCTGAGAAAAAAGTAATAAGGAATTATTATGAAAAAAATTGGTTACCTGGGAATGGGGGCGTGGGGCTATTGTCTGGCTTCGTTGTTGGCAAGCAAGGAGCATGACCTAATCTGCTGGACAACCAAGCCCGACCTGGCCGAACACCTCACCAAGACGAGGGAACACCCCCTGTTGCCTGGGCATAAATCGGTTGGACAGATGACTTTCACCACCAATTTATCAGAAGCTACCCACAATGTGGACATGCTCGTCGAATCGGTCACCTCGGCGGGTCTCCGCTCTGTCTTTGAGCAGGTACGGGCGTTGCATTTCCCGAAATGCCCTATCATTTTGACTTCCAAGGGTATTGAACAAGACACCGGCCAGATTCTTCCTGAAGTCGCCATAGAGGTGCTAGGAGAAGATTTTCGCCAGCAGATCGGATTCCTGAGCGGTCCAAGCTTTGCCACCGAAGTGATCCGTGGCTTACCCACCTCTGTTGTCGGTACCGGATACTCCCATGAAGTCATTAAGAATATCTGCGATACCTTTACCACCCCGAGTTTTAGAATCTATCCCAATACCGATATCCTCGGGGTTGCCTTCGGAGGTGCCCTAAAGAATATTATCGGCATTGCCTGCGGCATCTCAGAGGGCCTTGCTTTGGGAAATAGCTCCAAAGCCGCTTTAATGACCCGCGGACTGCACGAGATCAGGAAGCTGGCCATTGCCTGTGGTTGCAAACCGGATACACTTAATGGGCTAGCGGGGATGGGGGATCTTTGCGTGACCTGCAGCTCGCCCATCAGCCGCAACTTCCGCTTCGGCCTTTTGCTGGCACAAGGGCTCTCTTCAGAACAGGCTCAAGCACACATTGGCATGGTAGTGGAAGGAGCCTATACCTGTATCTCGGCATTGCAATTGAGCAAAGAATTCCAAGTTGAGATGCCTATTGCTGAAACAGTCTACAATATCATCCAAAATAAGATGCGTCCCATGGACGCGGTCAAAGCACTCATGCGGCGCACCATCAAAGAAGAACACCTATGAAGGTCGTTTCAGCACAGGCCATTGCTGAACTAGAAGCTGAGGCCTTCCGGCTTGGTTGTTCAGGCAAAGAATTCATGAACAATGCCGGAAAAGGGATAGCTAAAAAAGCTGATGAAATTCTAAAACACAAAAATGGAAAAAATGTTTTGCTGCTATGCGGCAAAGGGAACAATGCCGGTGATGCCTATGTAGCCGGTTTTCAATTGCTGCAGCAAGGCTATCACGTTGCGGCCATTCAGCCAGATACCATAGAAAAGGGCTCCCCACTCTGCCAGGAAAATGGAACATCCTTTTTCAAAGCAGGTGGTAAACAATTTTCCGGGACAATTGCCCACTTTGATTTGCTGATCGACGGTATCTTCGGCACCGGCTTCAAAGGCGAAGTCAAGGAGCCTTATAGTTCACTGATCGAGCAGGCCAATAGAAGTAAAATAGACATCCTGGCTGTCGATATCCCTTCCGGACTGGATGGTACCACCGGAGAGACAAAGGGCACTGTCATCAATGCCGCTGTAACTGTTTTTCTAGGACTTCCCAAAACCGGCTTTTTCCTCGGCAATGGGATGAATGTCATTGGTCAATTACATCATGTCGACTTCGGACTTCCTCAAGAAATCATCCAAAAAGCCAAAGCGGAATTCTTTTTGTTGGAAGATCAAGATGTCAGCTCATTGCTCCCTCCCATCAAAAGGTCACGCCAGAAATACCAGGCGGGCTATGTCATTGGTTTGGCAGGTTCCAAGAATATGCCGGGAGCCTCCTTGCTCTCTTCACTGGCAGCCTTACGGGGTGGCTGCGGCATCATCCGCCTGCTCCATCCCGATGGTATGCAGGCCGAGCTCTCCGGTAGCCCTTATGAGTTGATCAAAGTCCCTTATACTTACGATAAGCCCGATGAAATACTTGAATTGATGCAGAAAGGAACAGCTAATTTTATTGGCCCGGGCATGGGCTTAAGTCAGGAAACTCGTCAGCTGTTAAAATATGTAGTCCCTAAACTGGAAAAGCCATGCGTCATTGATGCCGATGCCTTGACCATGCTGGCCGATGGTGATTTCACCCTTCCCAAACAAGTGATCCTGACTCCCCATTCGGGCGAAATGCAACGGCTGCTCCACTGTCAGAAAAAACTAACCCTGAGTTTAGAAACATTATCTACTTGCCAAGCCTATGCGGAAAAAAATAACGTCACTCTGATTCTCAAAGGTGCAGCCTCTTTCATCTTCCATCCAGGCATACCTATCCATCTGAGTATTCGCGGCGACCCTGGCATGGCCACCGCTGGCAGCGGCGACGTCCTGACAGGACTGCTTGCCTCCCTTCTCTCCCAAGGACTCAACTGCCTTAACACAGCTCTTCTGGGCGTTTATCTCCACGGCCTCTCTGGTGAATTCGCGGCCCAAGCCCACAAAGGCTCGCGCGGCCTTATCGCCAGCGACCTCATCGACCGCTTCCAGGACGCGTTCGAAAGGCTAAAATAACTTTGCTGAGCCCTTTGTTACACACACGACTTTTATATTCAAATACAATTAAAAAAAGAATCAATAGCAGCCGATTTTGCAGACAGAGAAGGGGTCTCGAGCCTCCCTGTCTGGCATAAATTTGGGGAATTGGAGGGGCAAATAAAGGAACTTTCCCAATACAACGATGCCACCGGAGCCACCGGAAAGCAAATTTTTGTGACGGGCCATAGTTTAGGGGGGAACATTGGCACAAGCCATTGGTACGATTTTCGTATCCGTTCACGGGGTGGGGGGAGGGTAGCCGTTGCCGCCCGCTGCGCGTGGCGGCAACGGCTACCCTCCCCCACCCCGTGAACGCTTACAAAAAACCCTATAGAGATTTTAATCTAGAAACCGCAATTTTCTAGTAAGTGGGCATCTTATAGCGATCGTACATCATCATGGATGCGCCGGGAGCTTCGGCTTCAGCCTTATCTGTGTAAGGAAGATCAGCCTGTTTCTTAAGCAGAGCCAGTTCACGGCTTTTGGCATAAGGTTCAAAGCGATCATGCGACCAGTCTATTTTGTCATCTTTACGGTCAAAGGCGTAGAAGTGTACGCAGCCCGCCTGCAGCCACGCCAGACCAATATAAAGCTCATCGCAATACAATCCATAATAGCTTTCGAAGTTGAGTTTGACATCCAGGTCCATAGCGGTGAAGGGGTAATGGTCGAGTTCAAAGCTGATGATGTCGTTATTATTCAGTCGATAGAGAAAATCTTCCACGAGCTCAACAAGGATCAGCCTTGCATCATAAACAGTCAAAAGGCGCTGAGAAGAGTATTTCAGGCAGATTTTTGTGACGTAATCATCATAGGCTACCCAGGAGTCTTCCAGCTCCAGGTGCTTTTCTGCTTTCATCTTGCGGGAGAAGTTGATGACCAGCCGCGAAAATTCTTCAGAGTAGATTTTTTTTACCCAAGGTCCCTCGTGTTCGACTCCAGGACGGCAGCCTGACATGATGAGCGCTACAAATAACATGGTCGATAGGACTAGGCTTCTCATCTGACAATCTCCAAAAAAGATAAAAACTCTGAAAGGGAAAGTTACTCTAACAGTGAAAATAAAAAAATAAAAAAATGCATCTGACTGCAAATTTCCTGTTTTCAATTGAAAAATAGGAGGGGAATGATTATGATAGTCCTGGAAACGGCGATTGTGCCGAGCCAAGAAGCACAATCGCCGTTTCCGGGATAATGAGTTTTATGGGGCGTTAGCTCAGCTGGTAGAGCGCAACAATGGCATTGTTGAGGCCAACGGTTCGACTCCGTTACGCTCCAAATTCAAGGCTAAGGGTTAAAAAATGGACAAAATAATTTTAGCCCTTAGCCCGTTAATTGACTGCTAATATCGTTTGATTGATGGCAGCTAATTCGGCTTGTACTTCTCTCAATTGATCTTGGATTTTTATAAGATTATCATCGGCTTCTTGAAGAGCTTTCATTTTACTTGGTGAAGCTATCTTTTCTTTAACGGGAGTGGTTCTTGCTTCAACTCCATTAAGCTCTACTGCAAGGGCATCGTTAATCATGGTGAAGTTATCGTTTAAATAAGCTCGGCAAGTTTGTAAATCTGTATGGAGGCTTGCTTCATTTGTTTTGGCCTGATTTTCTAAATCTTTGATTTTTGATGCTCCTATGATGCTTGCAAAAACAGGAGATTTTTTACTCAGGTAATTGATCAAATCTTGAATGGGTTCTTTTTCATCTTTATCAAGAGAAGCAACACCTCTATACCCAACATATAATAACGCTGCGAGAACTAATCCGTGGAGCGATCCTTTTAAAATTTGATTATAGGAAAAATTAACCATTTTCTGTGAAATTTTAAAGATAGCGCTGGCAGTGGCTCCGATCAATACGGCACAAGAAAGCAACTTGATTGCTTTCCAGGTGGTTTCATATCTTTTGCAGTCTTGAATCCGATCAACGGTCTTTCTAAGGTCTTGAGTTTTTCCTTTCAAAGTAAATAAAGCGGGTGGAAGGGGTGGACATGGGATAGTAGCGAGGAATACGGTAGTAATATGGTCTGAGAAAGTCTTTGAAGGTTGAATGTCTTCAAGAGGGGAATAATTAACTTGTACCGGCTCAATGTTCACTTTATTATCCTTTTTTATTTCTTGGTCATGTGAGCATTTAAAAGGCCCGCCATCTTGAACATATCGACCGGTTCGTTCGTGCCGAAGACCTTAGCCAGCTTGCTGTCGGTGCGGATGAGCCGTTTGTTGGCCGGATCCTGCAGGTTATGGGCTTTGATATAATCCCACATTTTTTTGGTGACTTCGCCGCGGGACAACTCATTCGTCCCAACGATGGCAGTCAGATCATCTGAGAGGGTGTATGGAGGCATGATGCGGGTCGACGCCTTTTTGGCAGCCTTAGGAGCGGCAGCTTTTTTAGCCGTCGTTTTCTTAGTAGCTTTTTCCCTGTCTGTCTTTTCCTTGACTGTCTTTTCCTTGACTGTCTTTTCCTTAGTTACCTTTTCTTTGGAGGCAGGAGCCCCTTTCTTCCCCTTTTTGGGTTTGGCAACATAAGCTGTTCGCGGGTGGCTGACATATTTGGTTTCGATCTGGTCCAACTGATTTACGATGACATCGCATTCGGGGAAGGTGGAACATGAATAAAATGTTTTTCCGAAGCGTGATTTGCGTGCTACCAGATGTCCCGGACACTCGATCGCAGGGCATTTGGGTAGGTCTTCATGGGCTACGGCCACTTCCCCTTTTTTAGGTATGTTGACAATCCCCTTGCATTCGGGATAGCTGGTGCAGCCTAAAAAGGCGCCGTAGCGGCCATGCCGGACTTTCATATCAGACTGGCATTTAGGGCACTTTTGCTCCCAATCGAAATTTTCGGAGTAATCATCCTTGTTGAAGTTGATCTCTTCAACGGGCGCGGAGTAATCGCAGTCGGGATAGCGGTTGCAGCCGAAGAAGTATTTGCTCTTCGACCAAATTTTTTGGAGCTTACCGATTTTGCATTTTGGGCAATCGATATCGGTCAGGATGCGAGGAACAAAAGCCTCTTTCAGGGCCGTCTCCAGGGTAGGGATGAACTGCGCCCAAAAATCACGGATCAGCTCTTTCCAATCTTTGGTATTTTCTGCCACCCTTTCAAGATTGTCTTCCATCGCTGCTGTAAAGCCGATGTTCATGATTTGGGTAAAGTTGGCCTCAAGCATCTGGGCGATGATCTGTCCCAGCTCGGTTGGTTTCAGCCTGCCGCTTTCTTTGATGGTGTATTCGCGGCTTTGGATCTTGTTCATGATGGCCGCATAGGTGGATGGACGGCCGATGCCTGACTTTTCCAATTCCTTGACCAAAGAGGCTTCAGTAAAACGTGGGGGTGGTCTGGTAAACGACTGTTCGGCTGTCAGCTCTTGCATGCGCAGCGATTGCCCCTCTTCTAAAGCGGGCAATGTTTTGCTTTCGTCGTCCTTATCGGTATCGTCTTCTTTCTCCTCATAGACAGCCAAAAAGCCGGGAAACTTAATGATCGATCCGGTGGCACGCAAAAGGATCCCTGCGCCGGCCGAGATATCGGCCGATACGGTATCGTAGATGGCCGGCATCATCTGGGAGGCGACAAAGCGACGCCAGATCAATTGGTACAGCAAGAACTGTTCGCGTGAAAGGTGCGGCTGAAGTTTCTCGGGTGTATGGAAAACATTGGATGGACGGATGGCTTCATGGGCATCCTGTGCGCTCTTTTGGGTGGAGTACTGCTTGCTTTCGGTTGGCAGGTATTCTTTGCCATAAGTCTTTTGGATGAATTCCCTGGCTTCAGCCAAGGCCTCAGGGGCGATCCTGACCGAGTCGGTACGCATATAGGTAATCAATCCCTCAGCCCCTTCAGCGCCAAGGTCTATCCCTTCATACAGTCCTTGGGCGATATTCATTGTGCGGGCGGAAGAAAAGCCGTAATGGCGGCTGGCTTCCTGCTGCAGAGTTGATGTAATGAAAGGGGGAACGGGATTGCGCTTCTTTTCTTTCTTTTCGACTGTCTCAACCTTGTAGGGACCTTTCTTCATCCGTTCCAGGATGGCATCGGCCGCTTCTTTATGGCCGATCAGAGTGAGATCTTTTCCTTCGACCGCCTCTTTCTCAAATCGCTTTTGATCGACAGAATAGAGTCCGGCACGGAAGTTGCGCTCTTCTTTATCGGTCTTGAAAATGGCGCCCAGGTTCCAGTACTCGACAGGATTGAACGCTTCGATCTCTTTTTCCCTATCCACCACCAGTTTTAGAGCTACAGACTGGACGCGACCGGCTGAAACAAATCCTTCCTTGCCACGTTGGATCCGGCGGTTCAATAAAGGCGAGATCTTGTATCCGACGATTCTATCAAGCAGACGGCGTGCCTGCTGGGCATTGACCAGTGCCGTGTCGATATCGCGCGGATTTTGTAAAGCTTTTTCAACAGCGTCCTTAGTGATGGCATTGAAGGAAACACGCTTGTAGATGGTATCAGGTGGTAGAATTTGAGTAATGTGCCAAGCTATGGCCTCCCCTTCGCGGTCAGGGTCAGGAGAGAGATAGACAACATCGCATTGCTTCGCCGCTTTCTTTAGCTTGGCAATTACCTCTTCTTTGTTGGGCAGAATGGTGTATTTCGGTTCAAAATCATTTTCGATATCGATCCCAAATTCCTTTTCAGGCAGATCCCTAATGTGGCCTATCGAAGACTCAAACAGATAGTCTGGTCCTAAAAATTTGCGCAGCGTTTTGATCTTCGCAGGCGACTCGACGATGATAAGGGCTTTACCCATTCTAAACCTTCTTATATATTTTACCGGGATACTGTTTTACAACCTTTTTTAATACTAAACTCATCAGCAATACATTTAATCTGATGATCGGCAATCCCGTTTGCCTTCCTATTTCTTCCATTGACAACTCTATTGTAGGCAGCCGGTGCAGTAGCTCCTCTTCTTCTTTTTCCAAAGCCACCTTGGGCTTCTCTGGGCGATTGAACACCAGTGGCAGTGTAAGTTCATCAAAATAGTTGATAACATCTTCGGCACAATCAATCAAATCAGCCCGCTTCGACTTGATGAGCAAATGGTTGCCTTTAAAAAATTCCTGATCAGCTCGGCCCGGCAAAGCAAAGGCTGGACGCCCCTGGGCTATTGCCTTCTCAACTGTAAGCATGGCACCGCTACGTTCAGGCGCTTCAATCAGGACCGTTCCAAGGGTCATGCCGCTCACAATCCGATTGCGTTGCGGAAAATGGGTCCTGTCGGGCGGAGTATTCATCGAAAACTCGCTGATGACCGCTCCATTGTCGCACATTGCATCGGCCAATGCACGGTTTTCTTCGGGATAGAGACAGCCAATGCCTGAACCGAGGACTCCTATGGTCCTGCCTAACTCTAAAGCACCTTGGTGGGCTGCCGTATCAATCCCTCTGGCTAAACCACTTACTATTGTAAAGCCGGCCTGGGCAAGCTCACGTCCCAGCCGATAGGCCATCTCTTTGCCATAAATACTGGCGGCTCTCGTCCCTACAATAGCCAAACATCGCTGATCTTGCTTTATAAGCTCACCCTTGACATACAATAAAATCGGATGATCTGCAATATCTAATAACCTTTTCGGGTATTTGCTATCTGTAAAGGCTACAATCTCAACCCCTAAGCGCTCAGCAAAATCAAAGTTTGCGCGGCAAGCCTGATCATGCTTTATCCCCAACTCCCAAGACTGCATAATCTTTGGTCCAAATCCGGGAATAAGCGACAGCTCGCTTGGTTTAGCTTTCAAGGCCTCGACAGCAGAACCAAAATGTTGAATTAACAATCTGATCTTGATCGAACCAAGAGAAGAGATGCTCGATAAAATGACTAATGCTTCTAGTTCGTCCAAAACGACAAAGACCTATATAAAAAAGAATAAACTAAACTATTCGCTAATTTTTGTTAACAAAAAAATGGCGCAGCGCAATTTTTCAACGCAAAGGTGCAAAAGAAAGGAAAGGTGCAAAGACCTCTCGCGGGGCGTCAATTACGCTAAAAATTAAACACAGAGACACGGAGGCACAGAGAAAGAATTGAAAATAAAAAAATATATAATTTTGTAATTGGATTATTTATTTGTAATGACTTTCTCTGTGATCTCTGTGCCTCTGTGTCTCTGTGTTTAATAAATAGGACATTGTGGTCCTGTGCGAGGTCTTTGCACCTTTCCTTTCTTCTGCATCTTTGCGTTGAAAAATGTGCGGCTTTATCCTGGTGTTTTTCCTGTAAAATGGGAGTCAATCTGCATGCAAAATTGAGAAAGATATACATTTGTATCACGGCAAAAAAACGGCGGCTACTATTGTAGCCGCCTGAGTTATTTCTTTCTTTAGAAAGAAACGGTAATGCTTCCACTGACTTTGACAACCATGGGTTGTTCTTCAGCTGCACTACTTAAATATCGTGCAGGAATATAGAGCTCCAGCTCTTTTTCTAAAGGCTGAGCAACTTCTTCCAGCGCAAGCGAGCTTTTATGTTTGCTCACGGCTATTCTCCATCTACCTTATCAAAGGTAGCTACATGAGAACATGTAAAGCTGTAAGATAGAAAACTATCCTCCGTCAATATGGTTAAAACATACATCCAGAACAAGAATGGCTTTCAGGAAATTGAGCAAGCCTTACAGCCTTTCGTAACCGTTTAAAGGGTTACTAATTCCGTTCTCAAAAATTCATTTTTATCTCGTTTTATCAACGAGTCTTAATTATTTTTTCTTCAAAAAAATCCCAAATATTTGTGGCTTCGAGCAATATATAGCCTCAGGTCACCTCCCTTTGTGCTCTTTCGTTCCACTGCTTTGGGCTTGTATTCACATAGGGTCCACTCTTCTTGCCAAAACTGGGCAGAGAGCTTGCCTCCCCCGCGAGGGGAGAAACAAAATTTTAAGTTAACTACAATTTGCATTTAAGCGATCTGACAATTTTCATGCAATACTTTTAAATAATAGGAAATTCAGAATTCGGAAATAGGAAAATCACCATTAATTTCGCTTTGAAGCGGCGTAAAACGCAAAATTTCAACGCCCCGCAGTATACTCACTCAAGCTGGTACTGCCGGAATTGTAAAGGGCGATGACTGCGGTGGCTGATTTGGAGGCTTCTCCGAGGTTTTGCACGACATTCCATGCAGCAAGTTCATCATCTTTAAGGCCTAATTCTTTATTTAAGATAGCTATGCGGATGGCATTAAAGGCATATAAGTTGGTATCGATAAGCCCTTCGCTTTCCAGCTTTCCCTTTAAACTTATTGCTTGCTGTAGAGAATCATGATAATTACCGTCACCAATCAATAGAGAGGTCTTAGAATAGTCCACGAAGAGAGAAAGGTGATCAGGACTGGTCCGGTTGAAGGTCATGTTGGCAAAAGCCTTGGCTTTAGGGATATTCCCCTCTATAAGCAATGTTTGAGCAACAGCTCCGTCGTACTTGGCTTGCAGCTCGGGATGACGGCTCATGATTGCTTCGAGTTCATTTAATTCGTCCTGGTTATCAGCGACATTCTCCTGAAATTTAGTAAAGATATTTTGTGCACGGAAATAGTCCTCTTCCGTGCTAGTGGAATTCCAGGATAGGAAGCGAAAGGTGAGGATCATCACGGCAAATAGAGCAGCGACACCCCATATCAGGTATTGCTTATAGGTACTAATCCATTCTACCAGTGCGCTGCTGTCCCAGCCATCTGCAATCTTGATAGTATCGAGTGTAGGATTTTTTGATGTCTTGCTCATAGTATCTACTTTTTTTGATAGTTAAAATATGAAGGCAATCGCAATTACCTTTTTGAACAATATAATTTGATTCGTTTTTCTTGTAAAGTTATACTATACTGCGGGGCGTTGGAATTTTCCGTTTTACGCCTCGCAGTATATCACTTATTGAGATTCGGGGTAGGCATCATTATGACACAAGAACAACAACAAATGCAAGACGAACTAAAAGAAGTCCCGTTGGCGCAGATCGTTGTCAATCCTTTTCAGCCACGCCACGATTTTAAATCAGCAGAGCTGGAAGAGCTGGCGCAATCAATTAAAACCGTGGGACTCCTCCATCCGCCATTAGTCCGTCCTCTGCCACACTCCGACTGCTACGAACTGATTTCAGGCGAGAGGCGCTTCCGGGCTGCCAAGCTTGCCAACCTCAAGGTTATTCCGGTTTTTATCAGGCATATCTCGCATACCATCTCCGCACAGGCAGCTTTGATCGAGAATATCCAGCGAGTCGATCTAAACCCTTTAGAGATTGCCAAAGCACTTAATAGGCTGATGGAGGAGTTCCACCTCAGCCAGGATAACCTATCCCAGCGGATAGGCAAAAAACGTTCGACCATCGCCAACTATCTGCGGATGTTGACCCTTCCACAGTCTATTCAGGACAGCCTTATGATAGGGGCCATCTCCATGGGCCATGCCAAGGCCATCCTGGCGCTGGACGGTGACAAGCAGCATCTGCTGCATGAGCTAATCTTGCGCGATGACATGAATGTGCGGGAAACGGAGCTTGCTGCTGCACGGATAGGCGACAAGGCAAAAAAGAAGCAGCTCTGCTACGTCACTAAAGATTTTTACCTTGAACAAATCGGTGAAAAGATCCAGCATAAGCTTGGAACCAAAGTCACCATCCAAAGCAAAGGGAATACTAAAAAAGGAAGGATCACTATCGACTACTATTCATACGACGACCTTGACCGCCTCCTCAACTTATTTGGAGTAAATATCGATGGGTAAGAATATCTTCATCACCGGCGCCGCAGGCTTCATCGGCTTTCATCTTGCCAAGCGGCTCAAAGAACTAGGCAACCATGTGCTGGGCTATGACAATTTCAATTCGTATTACGACCAAAAGTTAAAGCGCGATCGCGCTAAGGAGCTTGCCAAGGGAGGCATTCACATCATCGAAGGGGACATTCTCGATGAAGGCAACCTCAAAGAAGCCATCATCAACAATAACACCACCCACCTGGTCCACCTGGCTGCACAAGCAGGTGTCAGGTATTCACTACAAGAGCCAAGAAGTTATCTAAAAGCTAATATAGATGGCTTTCTCAATATTTTGGAAATCTGCCGCGAACGGCCGGGCATCAAGCTGACATACGCCTCATCGTCATCGGTCTACGGCCTGAATAAAAAAATCCCTTTTGCGACCGATGACAGGACCGACCAGCAAGCCAGCCTCTACGGCGTTACCAAAAAGGCCAATGAGCTGATGGCGCAAACCTACCATCACCTCTTCGGCATCCCCGTCACGGGACTCCGCTTTTTCACCGTCTATGGCCCTTGGGGCCGCCCTGATATGGCCTACTTCTCATTCACGAAGGCCATCCTTGAAGGCAAGACCATCGAAATCTTCAACCATGGAAATATGAAAAGGGATTTCACCTACATCGACGACATCGTCGACGGCATCGTGGCCGCCATCGACAAAGAAGGAAAATGCGAAGTCTACAACCTTGGCCATCACCACCCTGAAGACCTCCCACACATGATCGCCTTGCTCGAAAAAGAGCTCGGCAAAAAAGCCAACAAAATCCTCCTCCCTATGCAGCCGGGTGATGTCCCATCCACCTACGCCGACATCACCTCCAGCATACAAGACCTCAATTTCAATCCCCGCACATCACTGACAGAAGGGATCGCCCAATTCGTCGTCTGGTATAAGGGTTATTATCTCAGATAAGAAAAGGTAACTCTTTTCTAAGTGTTGTGTGCAGGGGGTTGTAATCCAGGTACAGGATAGCCTGGCGGCGTAAGCCCCAGGAATAGTATACCAATAGATTAAACAACTCTTAAATGAAAATTCTGTTGCGGGTTGACAGCTTGCAATAAACGTTCGTATTGATCTAATGAGATTCTGGTTCTTCCTTTCTCGTAACGGGCATATGCATTAGGAGAGTGAGATCCTAACCGTTCCGAAACTTCTCTAACAGTAGACTTACTAGCCTCTCGCTGTCTTCTCAAAGAGAAAGCCTGCATTATACTATTATTCGAAGTAGAAACTCCAATTATTCCCTTCTTGTATTCTTGCACAGTTATCCGAAATCCATTTGATTCGTCAGGAAAATAACAATCCACAAGCCCTTCAATAGCATCAGCAATCATTTTTAAAGCTTCTTCGCGCGTATGCCCTTGAGTCATAACCTCAACAGCCGGAACCTCAATAAGCCAAAACTTACCACTTTTCCAAAGTTTACCTTCTAATTCCATTATTCCTCCTTAGGGGGTTTATTTTTTGCTATTCTAAGAATCTTCTTTGCTAAATTTTCATTAACTTCAGCATGTCTTGGTACTGATTGGTACTCACTTCCATTAGTCCAATGGTCATGCTCGCCCCCATGTTTACTAAAACGCCACCCACATACCCTAAGCTTCTTCTCCAGCTCTCGTTTTTTCACTCAACCTCTCATCATGGCGTAATCTTTATACCTTAATTGTACACCTTTAGGTATACATAATCCAGTGCTAAATTCTCTAAATGAAAGACCACAAATTCTTATCGCTCAGGTTATACTAGTATAGAAGTCCGAAAAGATAGAGCGGAATTTTAATTCCAAAGCCGATTTTAGTGTCGTCAACAGCAATAAAAGCTTCTTTTTCCCCTTTGATTTGCCTGTCGTCTTTGCTTTTGCCCCCTACTTCGATAATCCAGCGTTCATCGACAAGGAAGTCACCCCGATCGTGCAAAGAAACCTTGTGTTTGTTGCCGGCTTGATTAACAAAAATTTTGTAAGGTGAAGTAGACACTCTAGCTGCCATCAGGACACAGGATGTTGTTGAAATTAATTGTGATTTAGACTAGTCTGGACTAGACTAGACTAGACTAGACCTAGGAGGATGTGGAGGTAATTACGTATAAGGTAAAAGAAACTGTTAACATCTATGAAGCGAAAACCCATTTTTCTGAACTTGTTAATGCAGCAACTGAAGGTAGGGAAATTTTTATTGCAAGGGCTGGCAAGCCTATCGCTAAACTTGTTCCTCTAAATGCGAATAAACGTAAAGTAAGATTTGGGAGATTGCCATTAAAAAAAGTCTGGGAAAGCTTGATAATGAAAATGATATTGAAAATTTAAGCTTAGCGGAAGGAACTGCCAAATGTCATTTTTTAAAAATATCGAATTGCTGCCCGACGACCCCATCCTGGGATTGCCATTGATGTTTGCTGCCGACCTGAATCCCAAAAAAGTGAATTTGGGTATTGGTGCCTACAAGAATGCTGAAGGGAAAGCGCAAGTCCTCAACTCCATCCGCAAGGCGGAAAATATCCTTTTGCAAAAGCACCTCAACTACGACTATTTACCTATCGATGGGGAGCCAGATTATATAAAAGCAGGCCTGCAGCTGCTGTTTGGAGAAGGGAATCCACTTCTATCATCAGGGGAGTTGTATGGCGCCCACACCATCGGCGGCAGCGGAGCTCTCCGCATCGGCGGTGAGTTTTTGGGGGAACATGTTGGCAAGTCGATCTATTACTCAATCCCCTCATGGCCCAACCATAAGCAAATTTTCGAAAAGAGCGGACTGACTGTCAGCACCTATCCTTATTATAATCGCGAAGAAAAAAAACTCGATTTTAAAGGGATGTGCGAAGCCATCGGCCATATGCCTCCCGGGACCATTGTTTTATTGCAAGTGTGCTGCCATAATCCTACAGGAGTAGATCCGACACCGGAACAATGGCAGGAGCTTTCGAAGATTTTAAAAGAAAAAAAACTGTTTCCATTCTTCGACATTGCGTACCAAGGTTTTGGCAAAGATTTGGACCAGGACGCCTATGCCATCAGATATTTTGCCCAAGAAGGGCACGATATGTGCATCGCCTATTCCTTCTCAAAAAATTTCGGCTTATATGACGAAAGGGTAGGGATGTTGATCATCCGCAGCACAAATCCCGCAATGATTGATCCCATCGCCAGCCAGATCAAATTACTGGTGCGCTCCTCCTACTCCAATCCTCCCGGCTTTGGAAGCCGCCTTGCAACCACCATTTTGAAATCGTCTGAGCTGACAGAAGAGTGGAAGAGGGAACTCGCCAACATGCGCGAACGGATCATGGAGATGCGGAAACGCCTTGTGGCTAACTTGCAGGTCAAAGGACACGGCACCAATTTTGCACCCCTTTTGGAGCAGCAGGGATTCTTTTCCCTCATGGGGCTTAGCAGCGATCAAGTGCTACAGCTGCGCAAAGATAAAGCCATTTATATGCCCACCAACGGCCGGATCAATATTGCAGGACTCAATAGCAGCAATCTGGATTACACTGTAGAGGCTATTACTGCGGTCATGTAACCTATGCAAAAGAAATATATCTTCTCCTATTTTTTCATTTTAGCCGTTCTGCTGATCATCATGAGCCTCTCCCACTCGACATCGGATAAAATTCGGGGCGAATCGGTCGCCATAGTCTCCCCTCTCTGGGAAAAGATAGGAGGTAAAAAAGTAGATACAAAACTTCCTATGAAGGATGAGATCCATCAGCTGCAGCTGGAAAATCAACTGCTTAGCAACGAACTCTCCTACCTCCTTAGCTTGTTCGACTACCAGGAAGGGATCCAGTCGCAAGCTAACAACTTTCAAATTGATATCTCGGAAGAGGCTCGCCAGGCCATCCCCAAGCTAACCCAAAACCTCAAACTGCAAATCGAGGCGGTCCCTGCAAGGGTGTTAATGCGTTCATTTGATACGTGGAACAGCTCGATTTGGATCGATGTAGGATCAGACAACAACCAGAGCTATTCGCATGAAGTGATCGCCAAAAATAGTCCGGTATTAGTTGGTAATGCAGTTGTAGGTGTAATTGATTACGTTGATAAAAAGCAGTCGCGCGTCCGTCTCATCACCGACGAGGGGCTGAACCCATCTGTTAGGGCTGCCAGAGGAGGCGAGCAGGAAATCACCATGGGGGAACAAGTAGATAGCGTCATCAACTGGATCAAACGGAAAAAACTCTCTCAGCTGTCGGTCGAAGATAAATATAAATTGCTTTCACTCCTCAACACCCTTAAAACTACCCTGCAGCCTTTTAAAAAATCGTTTTATCTGGCCAAAGGGGAATTGCGCGGGAGCAGTAAGCCCTCAGGACGTAGCCTAAACCCTATCTTGAAGGGTATCGGATTCAACTACGACTTTGATGACGAAGAAGGAGGTGGGCGCGACCTGCGCACTGGAAAGCCTCTGCAAGGCAAAGGCGAAGCGGTTCCTATCCTCAAAGTAAATGATATTCTCGTCACTACCGGCATGGATGGCGTCTTTCCGCCTGGATTAAAAGTTGCCACCGTCACCAAAGTCTCCCTGCTCAAGGAAGGCGACTACTTCTACGAGCTTGAAGCCCAGCCGCTGGTCCATCAGCTGCAACAGCTTGATCTCGTCTTCGTCATCCCTAGCCTCAAGTCGCGCTAATTTCAACGCAAAGGCGCAGAGGTCACAGAGACTTATGCACTGAGATTCGGAGTAGGAACGAGATGTCAGAGTTACCGTTTGGGTATAGGAAAGTGGCTCTAGTAAGGGTTGGCTAGAAAGTTGTATAGAAGATTTTACCGCGGAGCCGCAGAGATCGCTGAGCAAGCGCAGAGAGATTTTGATCGTAGAAAAAACTCTCTGCGTTTGCTCAGCGATCTCTGCGGCTCCGCGGTTATAATGACGATAAGTACCTACTCCGAATCTCAGTTATGCATCTTTGCGTTGAAAATTTAACGACACTTGGCTAATATAGGATTAACAACGAGATGGCCATGTCGAAGAAGTTATCGGTCGGGATCCTGATTCCCACCTATCAAGCCGCAAAGCACCTTTTCTATTGTTTAAGTCCCCTGCTGAAATCGAAACTTAAGCCGAAAATTTTAATCATTGATTCCTCCTCCTCCGATGGTACCGTAGACATTGCCGGGACGATGGGAGTCAGGTGCGAAGTCATCCCCGCAAGTGAGTTTAACCATGGCGCCACTAGGGAAAAAGGGCGCAAACTGCTCAATACCGATATTGTGGTGATGATGACGCAAGATGCCTATGCGACCCATCCCGACTTCCTCGAAAGGCTGCTTGAACCGCTTATTTCGGGTCAGACCTCTATCTCCTATGCCCGGCAGCTTCCCCACGATGGCGCCAGTCTGCTGGCCTCTTTTTCCAGAGAGTACAACTACCCCCCAATCAGCCACGTCAGGGAATTGAGGGATGCTCCTTTTTATGGAGCCTATACATTTTTCTGTTCAAACTCATGTGCAGCCTATCTGAACTCCGCTTTGGATAGTGTAGGCGGCTTCCCTACCATCCTCTTCGGAGAAGATACGGCAGCCGTTGCAAAACTCCTTCACCAAGGCCATCAGATCGCTTATGTGGCCGAAGCAAGGGTCAAACACTCGCACGACTATACCCTGCAGGAGGAATTCAGCCGTCATATCAAAATGGGAATAGCCCGTAAATCCCAACAGCAGTTATTTGAAGTGTGTGGCAATGATAGCAAGAGAGGAAAGGCTTTTGTAGTTGCCTTGCTAACGAGACTTAAGAAACAGCAGCCAGCCTTGATTCCCTATGCGCTGGCGCAGTCGGGAGCTAGGCTGCTGGGTTATCAACTTGGGAAAGCCATTTATCACGTACTACCCCATCTCCAATGATCATTTAGAAGTAATAGGACGTTCCCGCCTTAAAGCCGTAGCCGCGCAGGCCATGTTTTTCATGGGACAAGGTCAGGTTGTAGGCAGCCCCGGCATTGACAGACCAGTGGTCATTGATCGTGTAATCGACACCCAATGAATAGTTAGCGCCGTCAGAATGGCTATGGTCCTTGACCAGGTCTGTGCTGCCTAAAGGAAAGTGAGTCCTTCTAGTCGTGCTGATTTTGGTATGGGTACGGCTCCAGGCATACTGGTACATACCAATCAGCGTCCAGCTGCAATTGAACTTATAGGAAAATTCCAAAGCAATGTAAGGGCTATTAGAACGGAAACGCTCCTTCAGATGAAACAGCTGCTGCTCTTCAAGATTAATATGAGTGCTCAGGTAGCTGAAGGTAACTCCGACGGAAGGAACTAAAGCAATCTTGTCGGTGATTGGCGTGTAATGCGCCGCGGCTACACTATAGGAAATCAGATCGCCCTGTCCGCTAGCAGCTAGAAATCCCGATTTAATCCCCACCCCTTTCCAAACAAGGATGGTGGCATCCCCTTTGAGGGCTCCCATATGCATTGCTTTCACTGTTTTACCGGATTCCAAAACATCGACATGAACATAAGCTGGACCTAAGTCGACCTTCCCTCTGATTTCGGCAGAAAGAGCAGCACTCATGAACAACGTGAATAAGCAACAAGATCTAGTGATAAATTTAAGCATAGGATCCCCTTTGTAAGAAAAGTTTTTAAGAGAATTTCCGATTATGTCACTTTCTTTGTTTTTGTTTCAATTGGGAATATCTGTCCGGGTGTGAAAAGTTGTACTCTCGTAGAGCCCGTAGTGAGTACGATTTTTAATCACACCCGATCTGTCCCATTTGGCAAATTTTTTAAATTTCCTCCATAATCCTAGAAACGGCGATTCGAAGGGGGTGCCAGACGCAAAATTTTGGTTTTGATCCAGCTTTTCTTACTACCTGTCCTGAGATTCGGAGTAGGTACGAGATGCCAGAGGTCCCGTTTGGGTGTAAGAAAGAGGCTCGAGTAATGGAAGGGGTAGGGTGGCTTAGACTGGTTTACCGCAGAGCCGCAGAGAACGCTGAGCAAGCGCAGAGAGATTTTGATCGTAGAAAAAATTCTCTGCGCATTCTCAGCGCTCTCTGCGACTCTGCGGTGAATTTCTCGTACCTACTCCGAATCTCAGTACCTGTCCATTTTTGTTGATTATTATCCAATGATTATATATAGTCTATTATCTACTATTAATGATAAATAGATAATTTTAACAACCAATTTATTCGAGGTAAAACATGAATGTTTCTAATTATACAAATAATGGCACTCTATGGTCGACTTGCAATCAAATTGCAAATACATCCATGAGTCCGTTTCTCAGCAAAATCGTCTTGGGCACAAGTGTAGCTAGCATCGTAGGAGTAATGACTTACCGCCTCAGTCATAATAAACAACAAGCAAAACCTGGCATTAGTTTCATATATGCAAGAGCTAAAGTCCAAAGCGCCTATGCTTATGTGTTTGGTGGATTTGCCCTAACTACACTTGCAGGAACGGCAGCACATGTCAGCGGCTTTTCACTACAACTATTAAAGCATCCATATTTAATTGCTATCCCTCTTTTTATTGGAACCATTGTATCAGCCGTCACAGTGACTAAAAGCAATAAAAACGAAGGGACAATCCAAAAAGTAAAATGGGTGCTGTTTAATATATGCATGGGTGCATCGCTTTCTACCATTGGATTCTTCAGCAAACAACTCATCACACAAGCTGCTGTCATCTCCCTGGGCATCGGGGGAACCGCGACTCTTACCAGTTACCTTGCGCCTGATGAAAAATTCTTAAAATGGGAAGGACCTTTCCTTAACGCATTAGCATGCATTTCTTTAGTCAGCTTTGCTTCCCTTTTCTTTCCTGGACAAGCTGCTGCATACGGTTTAAATAAAGCACTTTCCTACGGTGGACTTGCGATCTTTACAGGTCTTTTAATGAGCAGAACTCAGCGTTTATATAAAGAAGCAAAGGAAAAGAGAACAAAAGACTTCGATCCTATTAAAGCTTCTCTCTCCATTTATATGGATGGGCTTAACATTTTTGTTCGTGTCCTCGATATCCTAACAAAAAACAAGAGTGAAGAAGATAAAAAGAAAAAAGCTAAATAAGTGAAAGGGGCCGGATATGGCCCCTTTTATTTTAAATTCAACAAATTGTGACTTTTATGAATAAAATTATCTCTTTCATTTACTTGCCATTTCATCACGTTTCTTCCAATTTAACTGCTGCATTTAGCAAGGATGAGCGCAGTCTATTTAACAGGATTGGAAAAATCTTTTTGAGCATCATTGAAATATGTGCAGTCGTACTTCCGATCATTGCATTCAGATTGTGGAATAAAAAAATAAACGTCATCTCACCGAAGCCGCCCGAAACAACGCAAAATAAAAGTCAGAAGGATGATGCGCCTACTTCTGCAAAAGTGGAAAAGACTGCAGAAAATGTTTCTGCTGCAGCGGGTGTCATTAAAAATCATGAAGATATAAAGCTGCCATTGACAAATCCCGAATGTCCGCAACCCGCACCATCGTGTCAAAAGGCAGAAGCTTCCGATTTTTCTCCGGAAGGTATCAAAACACTAAACCCGGAAATGACAATTGGGAGGAGCCGAGAAGAGCAAGCTTTTGGGTCAGAGCCATCGAAGAGAAGAATGATCGAGGAGGCTCTTCAGGAAGTTTCCAAATTGCCGGAAGACATTTTAGAAAATGATAACGAGTTTAAGCTATTGTTACACGCTGCAGAAAAATTGAAATCCGTCAAAATTTTGACACCTGAGGAATATGCAGAAGCCAGATTGGCGCAAATTAAAGCTGGCAATCAGATGTTAAAATGCATTGAGAATGAGTCGCAGATCATTAAAAATGCTGAAGAATATAGCCATGTCGAGTCGATGCTGTCACTGGCAATCGCTAACTTTGATTTATATAAAGACCCCTTCTATCGTCAAGGCGTAGAATTTAACTATCGAGTCGTAGACACTACAATAAAAAGAACAGGCGCCCCGGATTACATCCGATTAAAATATTTGGAAACGAGTCTAAAATGGCACTTGCAGGCAGCAGAGCAATTAAAAAAAGATCAAAAAATCTACAGTGGGCATGACTTAACTACCTTGCAAGAAGCTATCAGGGGTAATGAAAAAAGTATTCAAAAGGTCAACTCATATATTACTGCCCTTAATACCCGGATGTCTTTTTTCAATAATGGGAAATTCTTGCTGCAATTGGCCTATGCAGCTGCTTACGAAGCTGGTAATGATACTCAAAGCGCACAGATAGCAAGATTCCTGGGAAAGGACTTAAAAAATAAGAATTTGTTTGCTGTCCTTTATTCTAAAGCATACGATGAAAAATGTAAGATCTCTTTGCAACGGCTTTCTTGCTGTAAAAAGTTAGCAGCGAAATATGCATCTGATAAAAAATTGGAACTTGAACAGGCTCGAAAGATATTTGAAGAGAATAAACGTTTATATCAGGTTGATGAAGAAAATATAATCGATATCACAACTGTTAATGCTCAAATAGATGTAGTACATCACCTCCATGGCGAATATATTGATTTGCAAGAAATAAGCCATTTTATCGAAAAGAATGCCAAAGCCACAAAGGAAGAGGCTGTCAGTTCCGATGAATTATTGAATCAAGCCTTCTTGAGCTTATTTCAAGCGGTAGAGCGGTGCTCTAGAGAAGCCATCAATCATGCAAAGCAAATTGCCATCTATCACCATGAGTGTCCTCAAGCTCTTGATGTATGCATGGCATTCCAAGAGTTAGCCATAGGCAAATCTGTTTTCGTTAAAATCAACAAACAGATTTCACTATATGCCCTGAAAGCATTATTTGATATTCTGATAAAGGCTGAGGCAAAAGAGGCTATTCTTAATTGCTTATCAGTGGTTTTTGACAACAAGGAAATGGTAGACTGGCTGCATGAAGAGGCTGAAAAAGGATCAACTGAGACATTGCGCATGATAGAAAATGGAGCTAAATACGTCCCTTCCCATTCTTCCAAGATGTCCGAACTCCTTAAATCTATTGCAATGGGCGATCTAAAATTTGCAAGTATTGAAGAAAAAACATCCATCAATGCTTTAGAGGCCTTATTTGCTTGTATGGGACATGCAAAAGAAAAACAACCTTTTACCGATATCATTCATGAAGTATTCAGTAACTCTCAAATAACAGGATACTTGGAAGATGCCTCCAAAGAGGGTTCTACACAAGCCATTACAATAATAACAAATGCAATCAATCAGATTCAGCTCGAGGAGCCTGAAGATCTGATCAATTTACTTGAATCACTGAAAGGGGTCTGACCAGTTCTACCCCTTTGATTAAATTTGATTTTTAGCTGTTCCAGGTCTTGCCGATTGATATTGTCGGGTCATGTTGACTTTCTTCAGATTGAATGAGACATTCAATTTTTCGTTAAGATTTTCATTTTTTGGTTCCTTTTCCTTCTCATCCTGGTCCTGCTGATATTTCTTCGCGCGCCTTAGTTCAGTCTGTCTTAATGTCTGAAGGTGATTATTGGCATAAGGATGACCGAGGTCACTGGATTTTTGAAGGTATTGATAGACAGGCTTATAGTTTTCATGGGCTTTTTCAAGTACTTTCCGCGCCTCCACAGCTTTTTTATGAAGGGTAACATAATCCTTTTCGATCATTCTAACTTCTTTTGCAAGCCGATTTACATCCTCATTTTCTAAGCGAGCTGATTTCCGAAGCGAATCAACATCAATTTGAGCCCTTGTCTTCCAAAGTGCTGCTGTTTTTTGATCAACTTCATCATTATTAGAATTGCCAAAATTTTGTTCATTATTAATAGCTGCGCGTAATAATGAAGCTATGCGTATCTTTTTTTCTTCAATCTGTTTTAAAAGTCCTGGAATTTCATCCTTTCGGTGTTGGGCTGTGGTAATACACTCATCAGCCTCATGTTCCTTTACATTATTTGCTTTGATTATTTCTAAAGCTTTATCATGATAAGTCTTAGCTTTTTGTTTCTGATTAATCAATTTGATAACAGCATCAAACTTGGTCTTAACATTTTTTATTTTTTGTTCCAGTTCCGCCTTCGGTAAAGAAGCAGCGTAGATACCTCTAGCTTTTTTAAACCAAATTTCAGCATCTATAGAACTTTGCAACCATTCCTGAGCGCAGGAAAATTTTTTCATTTTTATGCAAGCTAAGCCCATCGCAAAGGGGATATCACCATCATTAATAGCTTCTTGCTGTATTTCTTGTAATTTTTTCTGAGCTTCATCCAGCTTTGAAACCTTAACCGCATCTTGTAAAAGAAGGATAGGCCACAAATATTTGTTCTCTTGACCAACCAATCCACCATGCTCCAATATCCAAGCGGCAAACTTGTATTTTTCTTGTGATCTCTTCAGATTCTCCTCATCGTCGAACAGTTCCGGAATTGAGGTGATTTCATCTAAAGGAACAATGGCGTAGGGGACATCAAGTGCTGAATTATTATCTTTTGCAGTAAATTTTATTTTCTGTTCTTCGATTGGCTTGTTCTTCGGAGTGCTTTTCTTTTGTGATTTTGGGGTATCTTTTTTCTTTTGTGACTTTGGTGATATTACTGATTGAGTTCTTTCAATTGGAAAAATGAGATCCAAGTCTGTAAGGGAGGTTCTGCCATGAAGAGTGGTAATGGCCCTATCTCTTGCGAATTTATTTTTTCTGGGCGAGTAAGCTGCATGGGCATTTTCATCGAAAGAGATCAAGCCAACATTAACAGTTTTTGCCTGGATTTCATTCAATGAGATCGTGACTTTTACTTTAGGTATTTCTGCACTGTCTTGGGTGTCTGAAATGTTTTGAATGAAATCTATACTGACATTCACTAAAGACAAATTATTATTATAAATTACCATAATCACCTTTCATTTTTTTCATTAGAAATAACTATAACGTATTTATAATTAAATGAAAATAACAATAATACTAAATTAATGTTTGATTTAAACACATATTATTCTAGAAACGGCAATTGGAAGGGGGTGCCAGATGAAATCTTTTGATACATAGACTTACCACTTTACCAGAGGAGGCATCGAGCATAGGATCGCTTCGGGATTGCCGCCGGACTGGAAGCCGAACTTGGTTCCTCGGTCGTAGAGGAGGTTGAATTCAGCATAGTGGGCCCTGGCATGGAGCTGTTGGTCTTTTTCATCTACCATAAATGGTTGCTGCAACCGCTTTTCATAAATAGGCATAATGGCTGGTAAAAAAGATTCAGCCACAGCTTTCCAAACCGCCAGATCAGACTCAAACTTGCCGCTATTAAAATGGTCGAAGAATAGTCCGCCCATGCCCCGTTCTTTCTTTCTGTGCGGGATATAAAAGTAGTCAGCGGCATTCTTGGAAAACGTTTGGTAAAGCTTATCACCAAGGGCATCCCTTGCTACACCGTGGAAATGATCCCGATCTTCGACGTAGGGAAATCCCATCGGTGTCAAGTCGTAGCCGCCGCCGAACCACCATTTATCCTCTGTCTCGATAAAGCGGACGTTCATGTGTACGGTGGGAACATGTGGATTGAACATATGTGTGATGAGGCTCACACCCGTGGCAAAGAAAGCACCTTTACTATCTGACATGGGGAAGGTATCGCCACCCACGCCGGACCAATTGACGGCTGCTTTTTCGAAGCATTCGCCCCGTATTACAGCCATCTCACCGCCCCCTTGATGCTGATATTTCCAGCTTTTTCTCTCAAAACGGTGGCGCAGTTCCAGTTTTTGGAACGTCTCGATGATTCTCTCGCGCAAACACTTTAGGTAATAAACTATCTCTTCTCTTTTTGGGTGTGGTTTCATTATTTATGCTAACTCCTATCCCCCCTCAGCTACTTCACGGTTTACTCTTTCCTCCTGCAACTCCAGTTTATGCCCTTGCAACACTTCGGCCATTTTCTGGGCTCCTTCCTGTATCACCGGTACGCGTTCCCTCAAGATAGGTTGGAGTTCCTCAAGGTTGGCATTATGGATGGGAAAGTTTGTGTTGGCAGCTGTTTGAAGGGCATGCCAAGAGCCTCGGTCAAACCAGCCAAGGCTGCCATTGAAGAAGATGAAGAAAGTGACGATTCCCCAGACGGGCAAAGTGAGATAAGTAAGGATAAGCCAATTGGGAACTGGCTTGTTATAACTGGCAATGCCGGGTTCGCCATATAGCTCGATTTCTTCTTCTTCCTTATTTACTTCTGTCATCTTTTTTCTCCTTTTCATCATCATCCATCATCCGGTACTTCGGCTCTTCCGTCATTCCTAATTTTCCCGTCCACCATAAATAAGTAAATACAAGCATTGCAGAGCCAACAAAAAATAATACCATGGCATAATTGAGAAGGCTTCCGTAGATTCCCGCGATATCGACAATTAATACGAATTTCATCTAATTTTAACCTTTCCTTCAATGATTTCCTTAGTTTGGACAGGGTCGTTTCCCAGCCACCATGCTTGTGTTGGTGGTGTGATACGGGTTCCTTTAGTCATCATATACTGGAAGATCGCTTCAAACTCATGGTTTGGAATGCCCATTGCACTTTTACCGGTTCCGCGAGGGTCATTATCGAAGAAATGCCTGAACGAAGGCATGATTGATCCCGCGCTCGCCGTCTTCGGCGACCAAAAGTGGGACTTATGCCAGTCGCGACTGGGGCGCTTCACCGCTACGCGTGAAAGGTCCGGACCAATCCTGCGAGTTCCAGGAAAAGTAATTTTCTGATAGATATATTCGTTTGGGGAGGAAGGCGGGGCAGGGAAGGAATCGGAACCATTCAACACAACATCCTGAATTAAAGTCCGTGTTTGGTCGGTATGGCAATACCAGCAGCCTTCTATAGCATAGATATGTTCGCCATAATAGATAAGCTCCTTCCTTGAGTGGAAGTCCAGCCCCGGGCCTTGCAAATCTTCCAAAGATTTTACTGGCATTCCTTCAGGATCATATCGCCAGCGGACGATGTCACCAAAGCGCACTTGCTTCACTCTGTATTCGCGAGGATTTATCGCATAAATGACCCCTTTGTCTGAGTGGTATTTTTGTTTGACCGAGTCATCCAATATCAGATAATTTTCATCGACCCAATTCTGTATAATTGCTCCTAATGGGTCTAAGGCAAATAATTCATTCTTTTTAGGATCATAGAGTTCCATAAATTGATAGTTGATTTTTTCTACTACCTTGCCGGGTTCTGCCTTGATAAGGGCAGTATTCTGCTTTTGCAGTTCGGCGCGTCGCTGATTAGCGATTTCTTTAAAGTGATCTTGCGGCTCCCTTATAAGAAGCAATCGCGATGTAAGCTTTAAGGTTTTACCGTCCAGTTTAGTGATGTATTTTTCCAATTCAGGAGGTGCTAACAGGCGCATTTCTTCTGATTCTTTAAATGCCAGCAACGTAAAATCTTGCTTCAAGTGTCTGACATATTGCAGATCTAATCCATGTGATGATGCGCTACTAATGTAAATATTTGGATCTTCAATTTCATACATCTGTGCCTGGTAAGGGCTTGAATGGCTAGTCCAGGAGGAATCAATGTAACTAGGGGCGATCAGGATGGTGATGACGGCAGTTGAGAATAAAACGATTACACCTATCACTGTCAGCAATGCAGAAAACTGCAGCGAATGTATCGAAAAGCCATTGCCTTGCTCATGTGGTTCATTTTGTTCCTTGTTCATATTCTTACTGCCTCCGCAACAGGCTCCTGCACCTTGTCCGGTGCTTTAAGAATGATCGTATTAAATAAATTCACAACGAAGAGAATATTCCCTAAAAGGATGATAATTCCGCCAATCCCCCGCATTATCCACCAGGGACGCATCAGTGCAACTGTATCCACAAACGAGAGTCTTGTGATGTTAGCGTGGAATTCAGCAAAGGAGTCTCCATTGGCCCAATTAGCCCACATCAGACCTTGCAAAAATCCACCGACCCATAATGAGAACAGAAATAGGATACTCCCCCATAAGTTAAGGGCAAAATGCCAATCTGCCAACACATTTGACCAAAGCGGCTTTTTAACGATTGAGGGGATAGCATAATACAGACCGGAAATTGCAAAGAAAGTAAACGTGCCGTACAAAGAGATGTGCGAGTGACCGATAACCCAGTCAGTTTTGGATGTGATTTCGTTAACGTTGCGCAAAGCCATGAGAGGGCCCTGCACGCATGTTATCAAATAAAAGATATTTCCCATCATTAGAAAGCGGATAGGGGCGCTTTGTAAATATTTAGCCCAATCACTTTGCAAGGTGGCAAAGAGGTTGTAGACAACAGTCCAGACCGGAATGAAAAGCCAAATGGAAAAAACAATGGATAGCGTTTGCATCCATTGGGAAATTGGGCCATGTATCATGTGGTGTGTTCCAATCCAGGCATAAATAAAGGCGATCGACCAAAAGCCGATCATCGACAGTCTGTGGCTATAAATCGGTGTATTGGCCAGCTTTGGCAAGAAATAGTAGGCTGTCGCAAGACCCATGGGTGTATAAATCAGTCCGACTAGATTATGGACATAAAACCAGCTGACGTTAACTCTTGAGATACCTTCTGGAACCCAATTGATGACAAAGCTGCCGACAAAGACCGTAAATGTGGTCCAAATTAAAGTCCCCATGCTGTACCAAAGGGAAACGTACATGTTCTCAAACTTGCGCCTGGCAATTGTCATAAAAAAGACAAGTACCATTAACAGCCAGGCAATGGTAAAAAACACTTTGATGGGAATCCACGATATCCAGGTAGGCAGCTCTGCATATTCCCATCCGAAGTTAGTTCCCCAAGGAAATGAATTGACTCCTAGAATTAAAGAAAACCACCAGAGGCCGCCGGCCCAGAGGGCAATCTTTTGTCCCCATAAAGAAACGCCGCAAAGCCTTGGAACGAAATAAAGCATCAGTCCAATGTCCACGGAAAGGAGCCATAGAAGAGTGACTGTCCCAACGTGAACAGGCCTGACCCGGCCAAAATGGATATATTCGCCGGCAAAGTAGTCTGGAAAGATAAATGCATTGAAAGCGATAAATACTCCAAAAGACATCCCTATTATCAAAAAGAGAATGGCTGGATATAAAAACAGCTTTGCAGCACTATCGTCGTATGTAGTTGCGCTTGTGTTTGTCGTTGTGGTTGTGGTCACCATTGACTGTTCCTTTATTTATTAACTTCTTTCACTAGTTCAAACTGTCGATCATATGACCTTACGGCCTCTTCGGTTTCGGTGATTAATTTTACCTGCAATTTTTTCATACTGTCGATGTCCGCTTGATCTTCCTTGTATTTTTCAGGATCTATAATTTTTAACACGTCAGATTCTTTTTGCAAAGCATCTATTTTAGAATTTAGCGAATCTTCGACTTCTTTGCGTAAAGACCTGATCTTTACCTTAAAGGCGGAATCCTCTTTGATTTGCAATTGACCGTTATTTAATGAATAGAGATCATTGTTTTGTGCGATCATCGCGTAGAACTTTTCCATCGACTCATTGTCCATCTTTTTACTAATGAGAGCGGCTCCCAAGTTATTATATATGTCGTTTTCTTTGGCAATATGAGATTTGATCTGAAGGATAAGATTATCTTTTTGTTTTAGCTGTCCTTGCCTCTTTCCATTTTCTAATTTTTTTTGATAGATTGCGGCTGCATCTTGAGGAGTTTTTTTTCCTTGCAATACTAAAAGCTCAGTTTCTTTTTGTTTGTCATTCAAATCTCCTTCTTCTTTTTGCAAGTTTTCCAGCTGGTGGCTAATATTAACTCGAGCCTCTTCTATTTTCATGAGCGGGATATCAAATGCTCGATAAAGTGCCTGTTCAAGCAAATCTCTCAGGTTTTTTTCCCCGCTCAAGGTACGGATAAAAATGACCAGCTGAATGCGCTGCAAGGAGCTAGTAAAGTCTCCCCAGGGTGTCATAGCGGTTCCCTGCACTCCATATTTAATTGACCTTAGAAGACGTAAGTCGTCTCGAGTACGGATCCAGTCAAGGTTAGTCAACATGCGCGGTTTGGCTTCCTGCATAGCTTCTGCCCGGATACTCGATCCATTGGCTTCATTGCCATGGCACACCGCACAGTTTTCAAGAAAGAAGGTTTTACCGGCTTCAATATTTTCTATGGTATCGAATTTCTTCTTGATATAATAGTTCTCTTTTTCTGGATATGATGGATCAGGGATCACATCGAAGACATCCTTATCAGGCACAGGCCCAGGGACAAGTTTATTACCTTCATTAAAAAGTTCTTTCAAAACATCTTGTGGAGTATATTCCCATTTTGGCACTCCTGTTGTCTTATATACATCTCCACCAGGCAATGTTGAATAGAGCCAATCGACCAAAAGGCGTATTTCTAATTGGCTCAATACTGGCATGTTTTGGGATATTTTCTTTATCTTAGCAGGCTTATCTTCGGCCACCTCACCCCAGGGCGGCATCGGAGTCCCCTTAACACCATGTGTGATGGAAATAATGGCTTCTTCTTTTGTTAAGTTACGCAAGAAATCGGCATTATGGAGATTTTTAGGAATGGGATAGATCCATTCTGCGATGGCACCGTTACCTTGCCTATCGGTTCCATGACATTGTACGCAGTGAATGGAGAAGGCTTCTACAGGATTAAATCCTGTATTTTCCCAAATAGCTCTCGTTGCATTGCGGTTTTTGACAGCCAGCTGGTCCAGCATATTCGTTAAAGCATAGAATTTAGTGTCATCAAACGGCATGATAGGCATGAGTGACCTGGGAACATGCGAGGCAGGATTATGGAAATGCTCCATCAACCATTCGTCGGATCGGTAGATACCCGACCAGTTGAGGTGCGGTCCTATCAATCTGCCTAATCCATAAATTTGAATATACATCATCAAGACGCGGTGGACCCTATCCTGCCATGCTTGCTGCTCAGCTTTAATGGACGCCACTTTTTCAGGATCTTTTTCTTGCTTGGCCAATTCATCGTAATAATAGTTTTTTGCCCTGGAAGCATATCTAAATGGTGAATAATAGGACTCGATCGTTTCCGGATGATTCTTATCAATCTCCTCTAAAAGCCCATTTGTCCGAATATTTGCGACAATCCTGTCATCTATTTCTTTTGCATGCTGTTCAATCTGGGCTACAATTTCAGTCCCGGGCAGCTCCTGGTCATATTGAGTGATATGGATCACCTCGGGGAAGAGATTTTTAAACCATTCCTGCTGCACATACAATTTGTCAAAAGAATACCCCTCTTTTTCAATTTCAAATCCTACGTTAGAATCGAACCCTTGCAAACGGTGGCAAGCAGCACAACCTTGCGTTGCAAAAATTGTCATTGAGTAACGCAGATCTTCCATCTGGGCAGGAGGAACGGGCTTTTCCCACGGAAGCTTTTTTCCAGCTTCCCAGGCAGCTAGATCGGCTTTATAAACAGTCTGGCCAACTTCTCTATTAGCTCCTTTTTGAGCCAATAAGAAACTCATCAGGTCCTGCAGTTCAACATGGTCCATCCGCATATTAGGCATCGTTGAAGTCGGAAGATCAGCTTGCGGCCACACGATCGACTGCTTTAAAAACCATGGGTAGTCAAAGCCGGCATTCGTTAATTCAGGTCCGACACCACCTCTTGAAAATGTTTCAATGCGATGACAGGCATAGCAGGCTTGTTCAACAAATAGTTCCTTGCCTCTTTGGAAATTAGCTGTCAGCTCATTGATATCAGAAGTGAGGGCTGAGATGTTTTTAGGATCTTTAAGAGCTGCCTCAAATGAGTTGTCAACATCCTCAGCATGTTTTAGCAAATCCTGGTCATAGTCGAGCTTTGCCACTTTTACAAAGATCGAACCTTTGACTCCTGAATCTTTTAAATGTTCTTTTAGGAAAGGATCAACGGCAGCAGCCCCTTTAGAGTTATATGCATTCTCAATTCCACTGGCAAGTGCTATTGATCCTAATAAACGATAAAGGTCATCGTCTATTTTGCCGATTGCTCTGGTTGATCCTGCCTGTTCTACATAGCTAAGCTGAGAGGCTAAATGATTTAACTGCTCTTGCGGCATGGTATAATTGCTTTGCTGTTGTTTTAAGAATGCGACTGTTTTGTCAAAGCCATCCTTATTTAGCATGCTTCTAATGAGCAGCAAATCGATTAAAGTCTGCTTTTCATTGTTATAAGCATTAAGTAATTGCGCTACCTCTTTTTTACGTCCTTGTTCTAGTTCACTGAGTGATTGTTCGTTGGCAGTTAGCTTGACGCTGCTTGTCTGATGGCAGAGCATGCATTTTGCCTGTATGAGTGCCCCAACAAAGATGGGTGTAGTCTGAAATAAAAGTTCATGTCCCGGCTTATCATTGAAGACTTTGGCAAACTTTGGATCATTCTTTTCATCCTGTTCGGTAAACTGCGGAGTTGGACCTTCGTATTCAATGGCGTATTGATCGTCAAAGACGGGCCCATGCGCCTTGTCGGTCGTCAATCCCCTACCGTTTCCATTATGACAAGCGGCACAACCAATTTCATCGATTGAATGGAATTCAAACGGCCTTGTCTCATTGCCCATTAAAGGATGCATCTGGAGAACTTTGGTGACATCGTAAATGTGATCATCAATTTTGGCTGTTTTCAATTCAGCATATTTATCTGATTGAGCTAAACGGGTTTTCATTTCCGAATCAGAACCATCTTTTTTTAACTGCTCTATCACTTTGGAATCGCGCAGATCAGCTATTTTTTCATCCAGCTTCCCCCAAATATAATCATCGTTAGTCACTTTCAAAGGATAACCCTTGTCATCGCGGACGATATTGCCATTCAGGTCGTGGGCTATCTTAGTGGGTGAAAAATAGGGGATCTGCAGCGCCACATGGCATGAGGTGCACCGGTCAATGACAGGAGGGCCTTTATCTTCCCTCTCGATGACAATTTGTTTGATCCCTATTTGAAAAGACGGAGGCTGCTGATGTGTATAACTAGATCGGAACTCTTCCAAAGCAATGTAATCTTCCTGATAGATTTTATATTCAGGAAAAATTTCGCGATAAAGAAAAACACCAAACAGGAGTGTCACAACGACTCCCGATAAGATAAGTATAATTTGAGTTTTTTCAGAACGCATATTTTATTTTTCCATCAATGTCTTGCAAAATTTTCGGTCCAGGGCCAGACCCATCCCCAATTTGCACCTCGGAAATAGGTTCCAATTATAATCAAAATTCCTTGCCATGTCATAAACGCCGTGTAAAGGAAAATGGCTAGATAGCGGCTTCGATGGAACCAATATCCTTCGCCATGCGGATTGCGGTCTAAGTAAGGTATCGACATTAATCCTACAATGATCAGTCCTGGTATACCAACACCACCCCAGAAGGCATTGTATGAGACCATCTCTTGCAGCCCTAGAAAGTACCATGGTGCTTTGGATGGATTCGGTGGTTTGCTGGGATTGGCCGGCTCTTCCAGAGGTGCATCAATAAATGAAAGAGCTAATACAAGGGCCGTCGTTAAGAGAAAAACGATGAGCTCTGCCCGCAACAGATGAGGCCATGTAAAGACAAAATTGTAGGGTCCTTTATCCACTGTAGGACAAGTTCCCCGGACTAGCTCCATCAAACCATAAGTGCGCTTGACGCCCGGAGCAAACGATTCTTTTGTGTCTGAGCGCTGAACCACGCGGTAAGGGTCGGGACGAAACTTATCGGGTGGTCGGCTTAAACCACCATCTTTTCGGATGCGCCAGAAGTGTACGCCGATCAATGTTCCAGCCAGCAAAGGCAGCAGTGCCACGTGCAGAACATAGAAGCGGATTAATGCATCTTGTCCCACGTTGGTCGATGCCAGCAGCATCACCCTGTTGACGTTATATTCAAAGCCGGGAAGATTGGGCACATAACCTGCGATGTTTGTTCCGACAGTGATCGCCCAAAAAGCTAGCTGATCCCAAGGGAGCAGGTAGCCTGTAAACGAGAGGATCAGAGTCAGCACCATAAGGATTACGCCAATGACCCAGTTGAATTTTCGGGTCCCTTTATAAGAACCGGTATAGAAGACGCGCGACATATGGAGGAAGACAAATAAAACCATCAGGTGAGCACTCCAACGGTGCATATTGCGGTACATCATGGCAAACGGCGTCGTATCTTGCCAGTCCTTCATGATGTCGTAAGCTCTGTCTTCAGCAGGAATGTAAAAGAACATCAGGATTACCCCAGTGATTGTCAGCAGCAAGAACAAACTGGCGGTAATGGTTCCCAATCCCAAAGTGTAGAAAGGATCGAGTGAATGTTTGTGGCACTTCACAGGATGAAAATGAAGAAAGAAATTCTTAAAGACAATTTCCGACCGATCCACATCATTATTTGGATAGTTATGCCTAAAAATCGATCTGAAAAAGTCAGAAGGGAGGTTAAGCAAATGCTCGAAAAATGATTCTCTTTTTTTACCTTGAAATACAGCCATAATTATCCTACGTAAGACTGAACCACGCAGCCTCCCAATCAAGTGTTGTTTTATTTTTATCGACCATCAATTCTCCTGATGCTGCCAAAAAGACGGTATAATATACCAACGGCAATGGTGCCGGCCCGCCGGTGTTTTTTCCATGGATGTCATAGGTAGAGCCGTGACAGGGGCAAGCATATCCCGTTTCCACCATGTTCACGGTGCATCCCAAATGGGTGCAAACAGCAGTCTGCACACGCACCTTGCCGGAATTAGTCTCCACAAAAGCTTTCTGCTTCGGCACAAAGACCTTTCCATCGCGCGACAACACCTCTTCCGGCCTGCCGATCGCAAAAACACTGGGAGGGATTTTCATCGCATTGGGATAAAGGAATCCCAGCGTGGAAGCACCAAACATCATGCCGCCGCCTACTAAACAGGCGCCTACGCCCATTAGGGCTAAGAATGAGCGCCGTGAGATCATCGGATCATTGCTATTCGGATCTACGTTCAATGAGTTTCTATACTTTGGCATTATTGTTCTTCCTTTTCTTCATCCTCGTGGAACAACTGATATTTGACAGCTTCCGGATCATCAAATTGTCCTTTACTTAAGTAATAAATATACACAACCAATCCGGCCAATGCCGCCACAATCGAACTAATCAACGTCCAATAAATCATTATATCGCCTTATAATTAAACACAGAGGCACAGAGATCACAGAGAACGGACTTAAGTTATAAATGAATTTAAATTTATTTACTTTTTTCATTTTCTTTTCTCTGTGTTTCTCAATGTCTCTGTGCCTCTGTGTTTAATTTTTTAAGTTCATTGTGTCCATCTAACTGTTTTTCTTCTTTTTCCGAATTCCGAATTATTTTTTCTCATCCGATCCACCTAAACGAGTAGTCCATCACATCCATCGTCACTGCCTGCGTGGGGCACTTTTCCGCGCACAGCCCGCACCGGATGCATAGGTCCTCATCTTTCAACATCGCCGTGCCCATCGAAGCTAAATCCTCATCGCTCATCGAATCGGAGTCAACTCCATAAAAATTGTCGACAGCGACACGCAGGTTCCCCTCGCCGAGGTCTAAATTCAACATGCTGATCGGTACCTGCTTTAAACAATTGCAGGGGCACACGTCAACGCATCCGTTGCATTTTATGCACAACGTCCCATCAAATACCGGCGAAATATGACACTGGAGGCAACGGCTAGCCTGTTCATGCGCTTCTTGGGCTGTATAATTCTTCTCCACCATGTCGGTATTCTTCACCCTTTCAGCAACTGGCTGCATGGAAGGGAGCGCCCATCTTGTCCGCAAATAAGCTTTATCTCTCATCGGGGGTATTTCCGTAAATTCTGCCGAAAACTCCTGGTAAGGAGTAGTTCTGCATAAATCGGAATCAATCGCCCTCGCAGCTTCTTGGCCATGCTTGATGGCAGTAATGAACAGTGCGGGTCCAAAACCGGCATCACCTCCGGCATAAAGCCCTTTCACACTAGTCCTGCCACTATCCCTTTCGGTTTTGATGATACCCCTGTCCAACTTTAATTCATCACGCTTGTCCCATCCATCCAAAAAACTGATGTCCATCGACTGGCCAATGGCAAGTGCCACACAGTCACAAGGGATCACATACTGACTGTCAGGGACATATTTGGGTGCAAATTTGCCCGTATGGTCTAAAAGGGAATAGATAGGCTGCACTTTCAAACCGGTGATTTTACCATCCTGATCTCGCTCTACCGAAAGTGGTCCTACCCGATTGATAATCGAGATCCCTTCAGCCATACCGTCTTCAATCTCGAATTCATCAGCTGTCTGTTCATCACGCGACTCCAAACAGACCATCGTCACACTCTTAGCACCATTCCTCACTGAGGTTCGTGCAACGTCAAAGGCAACGTTTCCACCACCGACCACCACGAGATGCTGGCCGATCTTCCACTCTTCTTCAGCGCATCGGACCCGCAGATACTCGATTCCACGAATGATATCAGGTGCATCTGCTCCTGGTATAGGTAGCTCGCGCGACTTCCACAGTCCTACTCCAATGAAGACGGCATCATACTTTGCCATCAATTCATTCATATTTATGTCACGGCCTACTTTCATATTGTAATAGACCTTGGCACCTAAATGTTCAATGGCATAACATTCGTTGATGGCAATTTCATTTTTAAGTCGGTAAGTGGGCACTCCATAGACCAGCATTCCACCAGGCATCCGCATCATCTCATAGATGTCAACCGCATAACCCAGACGGAGAAGATCGTGCGCACAGGTAAAGGATGCCACGCCGGCGCCTATGCAAGCCACCTTAAGGCCATTAGGCACCGGCTTAGTCGATCCACGAGCATAACTGAACTCCAACGATTTGACGTGAGCTTCTCTGTCATACCCGAACCACTCGTCCAGATATCTTTTTTGTGCTCGGATCGTCAATGTCTTGTCAACACGATCCCGCCGGCAAGAAATCTCACAAGGTGCACCGCAAATGACTCCACAGATGGAGGCAAACGGATTCGGCCCCCTTGCTATCTTATACCCTTCCAGCAGATTGCCTGCATGCAACGCAATCATATAACCACGACCATCTGTCTTGACAGGGCATCCGTCGCGGCAATCAATCTGCCGGATAAAATAATCCAGATCGGGTATGGTCACGTCATACAATTCCTTGTATATCTTCACCACCTGTTCGTTCAATTCTTCAGCCATCGCACCTTAACCAAATAAAAAAAATAATTTAGCAAAACGGATAGTTTTTGGGAAGGATGAAGCGAAAGAATAAAAGGTGAGGGAAGAATCCTAAACTGAGATTCGGAGTAGGTACGAGAAATTCACCGCAGAGTCTCTTTCTTACACCCAAACGGGACCTCTGGCATCTCGTACTTACTCCGAATCTCAGATCCTAAACCTTTTTCTTGATTTAAATTTAAATATTCTTGATATATCGGGATAGGAAAAAAAATACTTCAAGGAGGTTAAAATGAAGAAATTTCTATCTATTTTTATGTTGCTAGTCTGTCAATCAGTTATCCTTTGCGCGCATCAAAAATCAAAGGAGCTTGTTGTTTCAGTATCTACTGCTGCGGAGCTTACAACTGCGATTCAGAGTGCTGCTACAAACTTATCACAGTCCACAAAGATCATCATTCATGGCCAGCTCATCGGGAATTTTGAAATCCCTCAAACTATTCATCCCCTTAAGCTCGTTGGAGCGGATAATCAAGCCATTTTAAACGGCAATAGTGCAGGAACGACATTAATTGTTGACTATGGTGCTACGGTATCACTCAAAAGTTTATTCATTATCGGTGGCAGTACCACTACAGAAAAAGGATTATTCGATTATGGCTATGGGATTTTTAATGAAGGAAAACTGTCCGTTTTTGAATGCGAAATTATAAACAACGGCGCCGAAGGGGGAATTTTGAACTGGGGCGATCTCACCATCAAAGACTCCAGCGTTAGTAATAATACAACTTACGGGATTTATAACGACTTTGGCACGGCAAATATTTCGTACTGTTCGATAAACAACAACTCTTCTTATGGAATTTACACGGATTCCGGCGAGACCAAAATCAGTTACTCTTCTATTTCTGGCAATGCTACAGGAGTATATAACTACTACGGCACATCAACAGACATCAATTGTTGCACAATTAACGGCAACTCTGATACAGGGATGTACAGCGATTACGCCTCATTGATTACAGTCAAGACCTCACAGTTTAACGGCAACTCCGTAGGTGGGATTTATAATGAGGGGACGACCTTAAGGATTGAAAATTCTTCTATAGAAAATAATAGTGGATATGGGATTAAAAGTTATTATGATTCCCCTACAACTATTAGTAAATCCACCATCAGTGGAAACACTCAAAGCGGAATATATGGTAATGATACTCCTCTAACACTTTATAAGTGCATCCTGGAAAATAACTCAACGAGCACATCAGGTGGTGCGATCTATAGCACATGTGAGAGCATCATCACTCTTACAAAGTGTCTCATTAAAGGTAACATAGCAAATAGTACCGGTGGTGGAATCTACAACTCGTTCCTCATGACGATTAACGATTCAATTATAGAAAATAACACCTCTCAAGGATGTGGCGGTGGAATTTACAACGATACCTATTTATATGGTACAACTGAATCTTCAATTTTAATCATCAACAATTCTCTTATTAGCAACAACATTTCCCAAGGTGATGGTGGTGGTGTGTATAACATTGGAATTGTCACTGTCAATGGTTCCAAGGTAAAAGGTAACACAGGTCTAAAAGGTGGGGGATTAGCTAATGAAATTTCCGGCATTTTAACACTTATTAATTCAAGTGTAACTGAAAATACAGCAACATTTGGATTGGGTGGCGGAGGAGGTCTCTATAATACAGGTTCTTCACTAGTCATCGAACAAACCGAAGTAGTCAACAACACTCCGGATCAAATCGTTAACTAAAACGATTTTTAAAAAGACTGAAAGGGGCCAAGCCCCTTTCAGCCTAGAAACGGCGATTGGAAGGGGGTTCCAGACGCAAGATTTTGGTTCGTAACGCGTTGAGGCGAAGGGGGGCATACCCAAACGGGTAAGCACCCCTTCGCCTCAACGTGTTCTGAATCAAAAGATTGCATCTGGCACCTCCTTCCAATCGCCGTTTCTAGGTTCAGTAAGAAGCTCGACCGCGAGGCTGTGAAAAAATAGGGCGGCGCAGCCCTTAATCACTCCAAATCGCGCCCAGATAAAGTCTAAGCCTGCAATGCCTCACGCTGCGCGTTACGTAAGAGCGTGGTGGCGACACGTTCGTGCTGACTTAAAATCAACAGCATGTTGATTATAAGTCATTTTACTTATTAAACATTATTGACTTAAAATCGACAAAATGTTATTTTTAAGTCAATATATGGAGTGAATTTATATGTTCATAGGGCGAGAACAAGAAGTTGAGCTGCTTAAGGAATTTAAAAAAAGAAAGATAGCCGGAATTATCGTTTGTTGTGGAAGGAGGCGCATTGGAAAAAGCACCCTTATTGAACATTTTGGAGAGCATACACGTTTTCTGGAATTCTACGGTCTTGCTCCAAGAGAACAACTTAGGAACAAAGACCAACTTGACCATTTTGGTGAACTTTTAGGCTTAAAATTTAATATTCCTCCATTAAAATTCGAGAATTGGAATCAAGCTCTCACGACCTTAGCAGAATTGACGTCGGAAGGAAGGGTGATCATTTTTTTGGATGAAATTTCGTGGATGGCCGGACGCGATAAAGATTTTGCAGCAAAGCTAAAGGGTGTTTTTGGCAATCTAAAATTGAGAGGTAACGCGATCTA
>JABDDC010000014.1 GCA_013287815.1 Chlamydiota bacterium | reverse complement strand
TAAAGTCCAGTTTATGTATGACGACTTCTTACTGAAAAGGTTGGCAAGCGTAGCGCAGTGTGTCAGAATCATGCAGAAGTTAGGAGCAAATACTCCTCATACAATAAGCCGGCATCTGACATTTTTTAAACACATTAATTTCCTTTTCAAAGATCTCTCCAGGACTAATAAGGAACTTGCTGAACTTATTAAAAATTTAAATTCTGGAACCTTTGATACCGGATCTCCGGATAAGACTACTATATTCTTTCTGAGAGGTAAGATGCTTCTGTGTTATCGAAAAATAGAAAGAGTAAAAAGGGCGTTTGAACCAGCTATAGCTGCTATTGGAGAACTAGATGCGTATATCACAATTGCAAAGCTTATTAAGGAATCCAAGGGTTCAGAAGCTCAGTATTGCTTCCCCGAGTTTCTGAAAATGGAGACGCCTTACATCCGCCTGGAAGGCTTTTGGAATAGTTTTATAGATCCCAAGATTGTGGTCGCAAATTCTATCAATTTGGGAAAGAGTGCAGGTATTCCACACATGGTTGTCACGGGTCCGAATTCCGGAGGGAAATCCACAATTGTGTGTAGAGGAATTCCCCTGACTGTTATCATGGCTCAAAGCTTAGGTATTGCACCAGCCAAGGAGATGAGCTTAACCCCAATCAGTCACGTTGCAGTTTACATGAATATAGCAGATAGCATTGTCAGTAAAGAATCCCGATTTCAAAGAGAAGGAACACAAGCTTTTGCGCATGGAGATTATATCAATTCGTTATCCGAGCGCGGCGCATTTAGTTTGGCCGTCTTCGACGAGATATTTAGCGGAACTTCACCAGAGGAAGGTGCTGAATGGGGATATAAAACGGCGAGGGGATTTGCCTCTTATCAAAATTGCATTTGTGTCATAGCAACACACTTTGTAAAATTGACACACCTTGAACAAGAGACAAATGGATTATTCATCAATCAGAAAGTATCTATCGCAGAAAACCAGGATGGCAGTTATCAGCGTGATGAGAATGGGAAGATGAAAAGAACCTATACCCTGGAAAGAGGGATTTCTACTCAGCATATTGCTCGTGAAGTTCTAGAAGAACAAGGAATAAAAAGCCCATTCTTCATTAAAAACTTTGGGAAATAAATAAAGTATGATCCGATGAAGAACCTTTTAGACACCAATAAGATGGGAGCCGCCATTATGGAGTGCCTCATTGAGAACGACACCGAAGGTGTATTAGAAATCATCGAGGGTTATCTCTACGCTGTAAATAAATCGCAATTTTTGAAGGAAGCTGAAATTCCCCGTTCTACAGCCTACAATGTCTTTAGAAGGAGAAATCCGATGATAATTGACGGGAATCTTCTATTCACTGAGTTCAAGGGCGCCTTGACAGAAAATTATGTTGCGCAAGAATTATTAGCAGCCAAACATAGGGAATCCCATTATTTGGCAAGCGAAGGCTCGGCAGAAGTTGATTTTCTGATTGAAGACGACCATGAGATCTATCCTTTAGAAGTTAAAGCAGGAACAAGTCAGAAAAAAAAGAGCCTGCTCGTCTATAACCAAAAATATGCCCCTTCCAAGTTATACAGAGCCTCTACCATGAACCTCAAACATGATGGAAGTATTTATAATTACCCCCTCTATCTCATATCGCGAATTTTATACTCCCTGAAAGGGGAGTAATTTTTTTTGTCGTTGAACAACGATCAAGCCAAATCAATAGAATTACTTCGGAAAAGTGGTCAATCGGCACGCACAAATCCGATCCAACACCCGAGCAAATCGGAAAAGGCTCTCAGCAATGCATGAAAGCCTCTTGACATGATTCTATTAATTGTATATACTAAGTATAGCCAGCCCAAAGGGGCAGAGGGGGTATATTATGCATACACACATACAAAAATGGGGAAATAGCCTTGGCCTGCGGATACCTATTCAAATTGCAAAAAAGTTAAAATTACATTCAGGAAGTTCCGTCACGCTTGAAATCGAAGATGATAAAATTATCATCCAGGCCCCTAAATATAATTTGGAGAAAATGCTGAAAGAAATTACTCCCAGGAATCGACATCATCAAATTTTAGACGATGAACAAAGAGGGAATGAGGAATGGTAAAATACGTACCGGCGCGAGGCGATATAATCTGGCTGGAATTTGATCCGCAAAAAGGAAAAGAAATCCAAAAATCACGACCGGCTCTCACGATTTCACCATATGAATATAATTTAAAGACCGATTTGGGATTGTTTATGCCTATTACAAGCAAGATTAAAGGATATCCCTTTGAGATCCTCATTGATGAAGCGGATATTCAAGGCGCTGTTCTTTGCGATCAAATCCGTTCCCTGGATTGGAAAGCACGCAAAGCGAAGTTTGTCACACATCTTTCCTCATCGATATTGGAAGATGTTTTAGCGAAATTTCTAGTTTTACTTCCTTAATCCTGGAAACGGCGATTGGAAGGGGGTGCCAGATGCAATCACCGTTTCCAGGTTAATATCTTCGTTGATAAACAAAAGGGCTTAGTCACCCCGCTTTTTTGCTTTGCCTCATTATTAAGGTTGTTGTATAAAAGCTACTTTAATGCGAAGGGCTCTATGGAATCGCTTCCTACATTTTTAGATTTAAAACAACAGCTTTCTTTGTCTTCAACTGCGTATGCTTTTGTGCAGCAATCGCGCGATACTATCCGCACCATTCTCAATGGGACTGATCCGCGTATTCTTCTCATCGTCGGGCCTTGCTCCATCCACGATGTCATTTCGGCAAAGGAATATGCTGCCAGACTCAAAGAGCTTAGTCAGGCAGTTTCGTCAGAGTTTTTTATTGCCATGCGAACCTACTTTGAAAAACCACGCACCTCTTCCGGCTGGAAAGGGTTTCTCTATGATCCCTTCCTGGATGGATCACATCAGATGTATTTGGGGATACAACAGTCGCGTCAGCTGCTCCATGAATTGGCTGAAATGAAAATACCTACTGCAACCGAATTCCTAGATCCGATGACCGCCTTTTATTACGATGATTTAATCAGCTGGGGATCTATTGGCGCTCGCACATCTTCGTCACAGCCTCATCGGCAACTGGCCTCAGGACTTGCGATGCCGATCGGATTTAAAAATGGGGTGGCCGGAAATATTTCAGCTGCGGTTCAGGGAATCATGTCCGCTTCTATGCCGCAGACTTACATCGGATTGAATGAACAGGGACGTACCACTGTTATCAGAAGCCAGGGGAATCCACACTGCCATCTAGTCCTCCGTGGCGGCGAGCTTCAGCCTAACTATGATCCAGCTTCGGTTGCCAATGCCCTCACCAGTTTGGAAAATGCGAGGCTGCCGCAAAGGTTATTAATCGATTGTTCGCATCACAACTCCGGCAAACAACACGATCGGCAGCCGGCCGTATTTCAGTCGGTCATCCGCCAGATTATGGAAGGGAACGAGAACATTCGCGGCATCATGCTTGAGAGCCATCTTTTTGGTAGCAATCAATCTCTGTCGCTTAATTCGTGCGACCTTCAGTATGGTGTCTCAATCACGGATAGTTGTTTAGATTGGTCGTCAACGCAGAATCTGGTATTGTGGGCGGCAAAGCAGCTGCATAGAAATTCGGAATTGGATAATTTAGAACAGAGTCTTCGCACAATATCACAGTAAATTTACAGGATAAGCGGCAGGATAGAGCAATACACGTTGTGTTTAATCTCTTTGGCGATCATTCGAAGTGAATCAGTTCGACCCACAGGGGATGGTACCACGATTCGAGGACTTTGCCGCCACCGACGATCAATACTTTGTAGGTGGAAATGCCTCCAGATTTGGTGTAGGTTTCATTAATGACAGGGAAGAGATGATAGCCCTGAACATGACAGAGCTTGATACTCTCTTTTATCTCTTCGCGATCTTTGAGACGGACAGTGATTTCCACGTGGAGATCATCGTAGTCCAGAAAAGATCTTGGCAGCCACCACTGGATCACAAGTTGCTGGCCGTTATCGGGATGTAGTAATCTGGGATCGGGTGTGTTGACATGAGTGCTGGCCAGACGATTGACTGTTAGATACTGCGTTTGTACGCTGAGGGGCTGCACACACCCTGTCAGTAGCAGGAGAGCAGTCATTAGGAAAAAAGATTTCATTTTATATTTGGTCCGAGCATCTTTTTGGGATCGACAATTCTATCAAACTCTTTCTCGGTCAGAAAATTTAAATCGAGCGCCGCTTCTTTCAGTGTTTTATGTTTCTGATATGCCTCTTTGACAATCTGGCTGGCCTTGTCATAGCCAATTTCCGAATTGAGCGCTGTGGCCAGCATCAGAGAGTGGTCAAGGTGTTCAGCAATCCTTTTTTTATCCGGCTCGATTCCTCGTATGCACTTCTCGGCAAAATTGCAGGAGGTGTCACTCAGTAGCCGTATCGACTGGATGATATTGTAAATGATTAGAGGGCGGTAGACATTTAATTCTAGATTTCCCTGCGAACCTGCGAAGGTTATCGTTGTATCGTTCCCCATTACTTGTATGGCTGACATCATCAATGCTTCGCACTGTGTTGGATTCACTTTACCTGGCATGATGGACGATCCGGGTTCGTTGGCCGGTAAAATCAGTTCGCCCAAACCGCAGCGTGGACCCGAGGCCAGCCAGCGGATATCGTTGCCGATTTTAAAGAGTGACACAGCCACTCGTTTTAGCGACCCGCTCACTTCCACTAGGGTATCATTGGTTGCGAGCGCCTCGAATTTATTAGGAGCGGAAACAAATTTAATGCCGGTATATTCAGAAATGACTTCAGCTACCCTTCTAGCATAATCTGGATGGGTGTTTAGTCCTGTTCCGACTGCCGTACCGCCAAGGGCTAGCTCTGACAGATGCGGAAAAGTATTTTTAATGGCTTCGATCCCATGCTCGATCTGTACGGCATAAGCGGAAAACTCCTGCCCAAGAGTTAGCGGCGTGGCATCCATCAGATGCGTGCGTCCAGTCTTTATGATATCCTTGTATGATTCCGCCTTTTCTTGTAAATCGCTTCTGAGTTGTTCCAGACTGGGTAGCAGTCTTTTCTTAATATCAAGCATCACGGCTATGTGCATTGCGGTTGGAAATGCATCATTGGACGATTGGGACATGTTGACATCATCATTGGGATGAATGGGAGTTTTAGATCCGAGCTTGCCTCCCATCTTTTCAATGGCGCGGTTGCTGATGACCTCGTTGAGGTTCATGTTTGTCTGCGTGCCGGATCCCGTCTGCCAAACAGACAAAGGAAAATGGTCATTGAGTTGCTCTGCAATGATTTCGTCAGCAGCTTCTCCAATGACCGTGGCCTTATCCCTTGGGAGCAATCCCAGCTCGGCATTGACCTTGGCAGCGGCCTTTTTAATGATGGCCAGTGCATAGATCATTTCCATTGGCATCTTCTCGGTACCGATCGGAAAATTAACAAGGGAGCGCCATGTCTGCGCTCCGTAATACCGGTCAGCTGGAACAGATACTTCGCCTAAACTGTCTTTTTCAATCCGATGCTTCATATATTACATGATTAACAATGCAAATACGAAGGCAAAGAGTGCGAATGACTCAATGATACCGATGGCTGCAAAGCACTTACCGAAGACGGCAGGTTGCTTCATGGATGCCTGAATACCTGTTGCGCACACCTTTCCCTGGAAGATGGACGAAAAGACAAACGCCAATCCGGAGAAGGTCCCGATAGCGATGCCGTCGATCGGTGAAAGGGTCCCTGCATGGATCGCCTTGCTCATTTGCAGCATCAAAAGGAATCCGTAAATGACCTGTGACGAAGGTGCGGCCGACATGGCAATATACTTACCATGACCTTCTTCTGTGCGCGCCATCGCTGCATGTGATGCAGCACCAGCAATGTAGCTGCCGATACAGCAGCCGATACAACTGAGACCCAACGAAATTGCAGGTCCTACCATATTGAAATCCATAATGTTCTCCTATTTATTCCATTTATTCCATTTTCATCAATTTAAGGGGTTTGTAGTCTTTTCCTCCACCCTCAAAAGAATAGTGATACCATTCGAGGAAATTAAGACGCAAACCGTGGATGATACCGCTCATCGTTCCCAGGATGATATTGATAAAGTGGGAAAGGACAACGAGTAATATTCCTAGTATAATCGGAAGGCCGCCAGCTATTTCATTAATAGTGCCAGCAACGATGGCTCCGGCTAATCCAAGCGCATAAAGACGCAAATACGACAAGGTATCGGCAAAAACTTGGATGATCACCATGATTTCAAAGATCCCTTTCCAGCCGTGGATAAAGATCGATGTCAGCCAGGTGAAGGCTATGCCGCCAATCATCAACTCCGTACCAATCTCTTTTCCGGTCTGCATGCTGATGCCCAAGACGAAATTAACGAAGGTGGGAGTCTGCAAATAATATCCTATGTAGAGGTAGCCTCCTGCCAAAAAGACGGCCCATCCAAGGTTTGGCGGATTCTTCCTGGCGTAGCGCAAACAGGAGATGATCAGGTGGATGACGCCAATGCATAAGGCCAGCTCAAACATGATATTGTCGCTTAAACGGCTGAGGATAATAGTGTCCCCTTTTTTATCGCGGAAGCTAACAAATTGTGAGGGAGTCGTTGCCTTGGCCAATTCGGGATATTTCTTAACCCACGATTTGTAGTCGTTTTCATTCTTGTGGGTAATGATGTATTCCGCTTTCTTTTCTACAAACCAATGAAGCAGCGAAACCTTCCTCAATGGGTTGTCTGGCTCTATCTGAATCCCAAAAAAAGAGGTCATTAACGTTCCCCAGACAATGCAAGCAGCGCTCAGGAATGTAAAGAGGTTAAGGACTCTTTTCCAGACTCCTTTTGTAGCACGAAATTTATATTGTAAAAAGAGAGCTATCAGGAAATAGATCAGGCCGTAGCCGGCATCGCCAATGATGAATGCAAAGAAAAGAGCAAAACACCACAGTACCCAGTTAGAAGGATCGCGATCTGTCGAGGATGGGGTATCATAAATGCGGATGAGATCTTCCCCTAGTTTGCCTAAACCATCATTTTCCAATACTGTGGGAATGACGTCGGCGGGTTCGATAGCGATCTCTTCAGCATACACATTCTGCCTATCGACAAGATTTTCCAGTTCATGTGTTTTGGTCACCGGAACCCAACCCTCGATAGCAAACAAGATGCCGCTCATTGCTTCTTGGACATAAGTCTGGACATCATAGAGATTGTATTTATTTAATTTTTCGATCAATGTCTGGTGAAGGAATTCATTATACTTGGCAAACCCTTTGAGCTGTTTATTGATCTCATGGTGTTCTACCCTGGCAGCAGCATGCCTCATGCGCAGATCACCTAGCGACCTGTCAAACTTCATCTCAATTAACTTGTCGTATAACGTTGCTTTTTCATTGATTGCTATATAATATTCTAGACTATGTTCTGAGGAGATATAGATCAATTCTTCAGGCATAGGTTTATCATGGAATAATCCAGGGCGACCTACATAAAACTGGATGTAGCGATGCGCTTCTTTTTGGATATACGCGATATCTTCAAGCGAAAAATTAGCAAAGGGAAAGATGCGTGAGATTTCAATGTCCAGGATGCGCACCTCTTCTTCCAACGCCTCTGCCTTCTCGTGCAGACTCAGTATCTCATCGACAATGGCATCGGCGTTGAGGCCGCTGTAATTTTCTTCTTGCTCTGTAGGAGGAAGCCCCCGTAGAACCTTAATGGATTTGACTACCGTATCGACAATTTTCGGAATCTCTTTATGGGCGTTTTTTCGGGGATCGATAAAGTGAATGATGCCATAGGTCTGAGCCTTTTTAAAGAAGCTCTCCTTCTCGTCTTCAGGCCCAAAAAATAGAAATTTTTTAACATCTTCACGCATGTGCAGATTCCTTAGCAGCACGTCTGGCAGCAGATAAAGCTTTAGCATCTTCAATCTTATTCTTGGCCACCTTGGCACGCGAGACGGCAGCAAGCTGCTGATCGCCCAGGAAAACTTTGATAGTCCTGATATTATTAATGGCACGAGGAATCAAAATCTTTTCAAACAGATTCACCCGTATCGAAACCTCCCGCAGTTCTTTCTCCAAAGCCATTTTCTTTTCTTCGGTCACTTTGATATGTTCGCGCAGCTCAGCTAAACTTTTCAATCCGATCACAGCAGCATCCAGCCAAGGCGCTGTCTCAAAGAGGCTATAGGTGAATGGCTCAAATTCGACACCTTCATAGTAGGGAACTTCAACACCTGCGATATTTTCATACCGTTTGGTGACTTTTTTGACAATGGCGGCATCCAATGGATTGATAGCCATCTTTGCAGTCAGCAAGCCGCTGTACTCTTCTACCACCAGACGCTTAATATTGAGCTCCTGTTCGATTTTCTGGGTTTCCAGGCGTGTGTCATGCACCTCAGCTTGAAGCATGGCCTTCTTCAGCTGTAATGTGGGCAAATATTTTTCAAGCTGCTGCAGCTTATTCTGCTGTTCACGCAGTTCGTTTTTTGTTAACTTAACATCGGCCACTTTTAATTCTCCAAAAACAAAAACACAAGGCCACAGAGGCGCCTAAAAATTAAACACTGAGGCACAGAGGCACAGAGATCACAGAGAAAAGATTTTAGATTTGAAATGTATTGTTTTTTTTGTTTAATTAAGTTTGCATAAAAAAAATCAAAATCATAAATTTCAAATACCTCAAAAAAACTTAACATTTTAAACATTACCTCTTTATTCTTCTTTGCTCAAATTAAATATCTTAGCCCCATGACTTTTCTCTGAGATCTCTGTGCCTCTTTGTGTTGTGTTTATTTTTTTTGCGCCACTTTCGGCCAGAACTGGTCTATCATTGTCTGCTTGATGCCTACTTCGTTGGGTTGGAAGCACTCAGCTAAAGTCTCCCAGCCTAGGTCCAAAGCCTGTTCCAGCGTGTAGTTAACCTCAAGGTTCATCATCCTATCTTCAAAAAGCTTGGAATAATGGAGCAACTTTTCGTCCCAGCGCGATAGCTTAAAGCCCATCGATTGCCTTTCTCGCGCCTTTTTAGACTCTGCATAAAGCCTGATCATCGCGTTGGCAAGGTCGCCATGGTCTGCGCGGGTAACTTTTCCAATCACTTGTTGCTTCAAACGGGATAACGATCCAAATGGATCGATCCTGCCATGATGCAGGTAAAACTGACCTTCAGTGATGTATCCGGTATTGTCAGGCACTGGGTGTGTCACATCGTCTCCCGGCATTGTTGTTACACCGATGATGGTGATTGATCCGCTGCCCTCAATCAAAACGGCTTTTTCATAACGCGAAGCCAGGTCAGAATAGAGCGAGCCGGGATATCCTCGGTTCGAAGGGACCTGGTCCATGGTGATGGCGATCTCCTTGATCGAATCGGCGAAAGCTGTCATATCGGTCAACAGGACGAGTACGTGCTTGCCATCGGTCGCAAATTTTTCGGCACAGGCCAAGGCCATATCCGGCACAAGCAAGCATTCAACCGCAGGGTCAGTCGCACGGTGGATGAACATGACTGTCTTATTCAGTGTGCCGGCCGCCTCAGCGTTGTCAATGAAGGCCTGATATTCTTTGAAGGTCAAGCCCATTCCCCCAATGATTACGACATCGGCGTCGGTCTGGTTGGCTATACGCATTAGTAGGGCATTATAGGGTTCACCCGGAACTGAGAAGATCGGGATTTTCTGCGACTTGACAAGGCAATTGAACACGTCGATCATCGGGATATTTGTCCTCACCATCTCACGCGGAACGATCCTTTTAACCGGATTAAATGATGTCTGCCCAATGTCGACAGCCTCTCCGATAATTTCAGGGCCCCCATCAATCGGTTCACCGGTTCCATTGAGCCTACGACCCAGCAGCGACTCACCATATGTTGCTTGCATCTGCCGATTCAGGAAGGTTACCTTGTCTCCGGTTGAGATCCCGCGGGTAGTTTCAAATACCTGCAGCGTTACCTGATCCCCTTCAATCCTCAGGACTGAAGCATAGACACTGCGGCCATCTTCCATATCGACTCGGGCAAGCTCGCCCAGTCCAACGCCCTCAGCAGTAACGGTAATCAGGTTACCGCGCATGTTGTTAATTCTTTCGTAGACAATCTTCATGCTTCTCTTCCTAAACTTTTTTCAATATTTTCATAGGCTCGCTTATATGGTTCTGATTTAAACGGTATGCAGTTCATATTTTTAATCTGGCTTGTCAAATTGAGGAAATATTGCCTTGCTTCGTCATGGTTTTTGAACTTGAATTCGAAATCAAAAATCTTGTTGATCAGCAAGAACAGGGTAATCTGCCTTGGCAATGGACAATAAGCATCTTCTGGATCAAATGCATTCTGCTGTAAATAGGAAGCATCATAGAGTTCTGCTTTCAGATAGGTCAGCATGTCAGCCATAGAAATTCCTTCTTCTCCGACAACTTCCATTCTCTTTCCAATGTCATTGCCTTTGAATAGCATGTTCCTGGCCTGCTTGACCATATCATCCCAACCTTCAACTTGGTGACCCAGTTCCTTTGAGACCACATCAATGTACTTCGACCATGAGATCAATGGATCAATGGCTGGATAACGCCTTGAGTCTGATCTGGAACGGGAAAGGCCCAAAAATGCCCCTACAACCGACAGTGTCGCTTGCGTCACCGGCTCTTCGAAGTTACCGCCAGCAGGCGATACAGCTCCACCGATAGTCACTGAGCCAGGCTTGCCACTGCGCATTGCAATGACTCCCGATCTTTCATAGAACTCTGCAATCCTGGAGGCCAGGTAAGCAGGGAATGCTTCTTCACCGGGAATTTCTTCGAGGCGACCTGACATCTCGCGCAAGGCTTGCGCCCAGCGTGATGTCGAATCTGCCAGTACCAGAACATCCAACCCCATCTGACGATAGTACTCGGCAATGGTAATGCCCATATAAATGGACGATTCACGCGCAGCCACCGGCATCGATGATGTGTTGCAAATGATAACTGTCCGCTTCATAAGAGTTTCACCTGTGTGCGGATCAATCAGATGCGGGAATTCACGGAGCACTTCCACGACCTCGCCTGCACGTTCTCCACAAGCCACAAATAACACAATATCAACAGACGCATATTTTGAGAGGTGGTGTTGCAAAACGGTCTTACCGGCACCAAACGGACCGGGAGTACAGAAAGTCCCCCCTTTCATCAAAGGAAACTGAGTATCGATAATCCTCTCGCCGGTGTCCATCATCTTGGTAGGCTTGATTTTTTCACCTTGCTGCAAAGCATTCTTCACAGGCCACTTCTGCACCATAGTAAATTGGAGCTCTTTCCCTTTTTCATCTTTAACCTTGGCGACGACAGTATCAATCGTATAAGACCCTTCACCTATCGTCCATGTTACAGTGTACTTCCCATAGTTCTTGAACGGTACCATCACTTTATGGTGGAATCGACCTTCCAAGACCGAGCCAAGCTCATCGCCGCGGATTAAAATATCTCCTACCCGGGCCTTGGGCTCATAATCCCACTTTCTTTCCCTATCCAATGGATTGAGATAAATACCACGAGGTAAAAAGTATCCTGAGACGTCAGCCACTTTAACTAAAGGATTCTGCAATCCATCAAAAATCGATGTCAGCAATCCCGGTCCCAGTTCAGCTTCCAACAGTTCACCGGTAAATGTAACAAGGCAGTTAAGCTCTATCCCTCTTGTATCTTCAAAAACCTGTATCTTGGCTTCGTTGCCGGCTATCTCGATCACTTCTGACTTTAATTGCATGTTTTTGCTATGGACCATCGCCACTTCACCTTGACAGATGTGCCCTTCAAATTCTACTTGTAGGAGGTTTCCAAAGGCCTTAATTACTTTGCCTGTCGCTCTCAGATTATTTTTTACAGGTTCTGCTACTGTCTGCATGCTATTATTTCCTTTGGCCTTGATCTATTTTTTAATAATGGTTCCAACTATTTCTTTGCCTTTTTCTTTATCCATCTCAAACCATCTCAAGACTACTATCAGCTGGACCATATATGCTAAAATGCGTCTTATCGAATCGTTGTCGGCCATGTCTACCATTCTTTCAACATAATCGAATCGATACTGGTCTATCGCTTTTCTCAATTCCAACGGTTCATCTTTATAGCGTTCAAAAATGACCTTTAGGCCGGCATATTTTTCCGGCGGAATAAACTCTTTAGCATCCTTTTGCGCAAGCATCTGGGCGATGATCTCCTCTTCGGGATTCTCAAACTGCAGTGCGGCTTCCAGGTTCCAGCCTAATTTTTTTGCCCTGAAGCCTACCATCACCAGGCGCAGCTCTCGTTCAAATTGCAAATACTCCTTCAAAAAAGGATCCTGAATATCTTGAGAGACCTCTAGAAAAGACTTTGCCAACAATTCTTCAAAATGTTTCACTCGGTCTTCTTTTTTTTCATGTATATTGATAAACTCAAATACATAATCCGGCAATTCGGTATGACTTGCTAATGCTTCCTGCAGTTCCCCTTCATCAAAATTCCCCCAAGAATCCAACTCCACGCCTTTCCATAAGGCTCGTAAATTCAAAATGTCATAAAAAGTACGGATCACTTTCGTTTTTTCATAATCGAGTCTGGTAAGATTGTCCCTGCATAACGTGTCGAATTCTTCAAACGAGATCTCTGGAGCAGATTCAAATGAAAGGGCCGGAAGTAAGGTGCCTACATAATAATACTTCATTATTGACCAAAAAGCAGCTGTCTAAAATCCTTGCGCACATAATTAGAGAGGGTTTCTTTGATTGCCTGATCGGTCAAATCCAATGTCATCCTTTTGCCTAGAAGCTTAACTTGCGCCCCACCGGTAAAATATCCCACCTCAAGCGGCTTTTCCTTCAACCTCTTTTTCACATTGTCCAATAAAAGTCCGCTCACCTCATCTGGCGATACGATTTTAGGAATGACAATACTGATATCTGTTGAAAGTCCTTCCTTATCCAATGATTTGACAATGCCATTAATTATATTGGCAATAACCTTCGGATCAGACATTGGCTTTGCCAGCAAGGATTCCAGTTCTTCGTTAAAGAATTTATTCTCAATCTCTTGACGTAAAGATTCGACAGTTTGTTTGGCAGCCTGCTGTAGAGAAGATTGAAAGACATTCCTTTCCTGTTCAATCTGGACTTTGGCTTGCTTAAAAATCTGATTTTTATGTTCTTCCGCGACAGCAATGATCTCATTAGCCTTGCGCTTGGCTTCATCGATGATGGCTTGAGACTCTTGCTTTGCAGGCTCTATGGTTTCGCGACGGATTTTATCGCAAATTTTTTGGATTTTATCCTGACCTTTTTCCAATGACTTCATCTTTATTGACTCAAAATAGTTTGGGAACAACTTGATGGGAAAAAAGTTATTTTCCCATCTTAAGGTCAATATACTCAACAGATGCCTAAATTTCAAGGTTAAAAAACGGATGGGACAAATAGGACCTATAGGACGAATGGGACGAATAGGACAATTGTTTAAAAAGTCCTAATAGTCCCATTCGTCCTATAGGTCCCATTTGTCCCATCAGGCACGGGCACGATTTACAAGTTATGAAGAATTACCCAAAAAACTATACCAAAAAAATACGCTTCTACGTATATTGGCTTTTCTTCACTAATGATATTTGGATATACGGTATGAGAAAAACGTTAATTGCTTTAGCTATTTTATGTGGCTGCTTCATACACGCTGCTAATAGTCCTGCAACTAAACCGCAAAGTAGCATTCCTGACAGCGGCATCGTCCTCTTTACTCCACCTACCGCATGGCATATGGCTGAGCCTTCAGCTCTACCTCCTCATATCAGGGTTATGGTCGTCGGCAAAGGTCCCACAACCTTCCCCCCCTCCATGAACCTCAATGTCCAAAATTTCAATGGAACACTGAAAGAATATCTCAAAATTGTAAAAGAAACTAATGAAGCTCAAGGCTACGAATGGAAAGACTTAGGTTCTATCCGTACCGAAGCTGGCAACGCAAGCCTCTCGCAATTCGATCACAAAAGCCAGTGGGGCGTCATCCGCATGATGCAGGTCATCCTGATCAAAAATGGAATGGTCTACATCCTTTCAGCCTCAGCCCTGGCCGATGAATTTTCCATGTTCTACAAAGACTTCTTTGCTGCCATGCGTTCACTCAGAATCACCAAAGACCCTATCGATATGCTGAACTCATCTCAACAAAAAACCCAATTGCGCAATGCTATCCAAATTGTCAAATCACAGTGGCAGACACAGCTTGCAAAAAAAAGATCTGAAGATCAAAAAATCACTCCAGATGCTATCAAGGAAACCGTTTTTAACAATCCTGATTTCCAAAAATCTGTTTGGACCACTTTTAAAGATACGGTCAATCAAAAATACGGAATGATGGGTCCTGACTGGCAGCTGATCATCATCAATAACACCGAAAAAGATCTTTTCGACACACAACTTAATTAACAGGAGGAATTGAAATGAACTTTATAAAAAAATTAGTCGCCCTCGCTGCTGCCGTGGCCATGACCGGCCTGTGCACACAAAGGCTAGAGGCCGTTACATATGTCACCGATACAGGCGGGTATGCCTATGATGAATCCAGGGCTGCTACTAATATAGCACCTGCCATTGCCCTAAGTACTGTAGCTCTCGTTGCCGTCATCGCCATTGCCGTACAAAACTCGCACGATAGCACCACAGTTCACGGGCACTTTGAAACCAGCAGCTCAAGTTCTTCTAGCAGTTCCTACTTCGTCCACTAGGAATGAAACTCAATCTAATGATGCAAAGAGTATTTATAGCTCTTTGCATTCTGACCTTCTTAAATGGATGTTCCTCCCCTCGCTGCAGACAATGGATCTTCAACGACGTCATAACCTCATGCCCCTCTCATAATTCGGGACGCCTCCTGCTTCAACCTAATAACGACTTCTCCTACCTTGAATTGGAGATTGTCAGAAGCCGCAGTGGCGTTCGCATGTACCTCAATATTCTTCTGATGGAAGCCAGGCCGTCCGAAGAAAATCCTCAAATGACCAAAGTTCTGATCCTATTATCCGATGAAACCCTCACCGTCTACGCCAACATTTTTAAAGGAGGCCAACGGATACTTATACCGGGAGAAATCGCCGATATCCTCATCGAAAACCTCCTCGACAGCCAATGCAGCACTATCCAGCTCGGCGCCAGGAAGATCGATATCATCCCCGACCAATTTCAGGAATGTTACACCAAACTCCTCAGCATCAAAATGGAAGAATAGAGGAAGCAAAAGGATGAAGGATGAAGGATGAAGGATGAAGGATGAAGTGTGAAGGATGGAAATCTACCTCGCCTCATCCTTCACCCTTCAGCCTTTATTTTCTGTTGCTTTAAATTTAATTTTTACGCCATAAGAGAATGAAAAACGCATAAAGAAAAGGAATGATTATGCTAAACGTTCAAAAACTTGTGACAGTTTCTCTGTTTTTTTCCTTGTTGACTGCTTCCATACGTGGGCAAGAACAGGCTTATGACTATAATTATGAAAATGGGCAGGAGAATAACTACTCTGCAGCCTATCAGGAAAGTGTCTATTCTGCACACTGGTCTATCTACGTACCCCTGGCCATTTTTGTTGTCGCAGCCGCTTATCTTGGGTATTCAGACACTAAGCGCGCTGATTCCTATTCGCATAATAGGTCAGATGCACTAGGCCCTGCTGAAAGCAACTACAATGGCTCAGGAAATGGCTATAGCGAGTATGGCTACGGATCAGGCAGCAGCGAGTCAGCCCACTCAAACCGTTTCAATCGCCGAGGCCCCAGCGGCTCGTCTTCCTCCTCATCAGATTCTGGAGACTTTCCGGGTGCTTTTGGCAGTAGATCACGATTTATACCGAGCAAATCTTTTTCTTCCAGAGCAGAATCTAATAACAATAATAAGGCAAGTTTTTCACACTAAGACCAAGAAAATCAACGACTTAATTTCAATTATAAAACGACCCTTCTTTACGTTAATACAAAAAAGTTAAAAGTATAGAGAAAAAAAATGTTGCGCGAAATTTATTTTTAGTACATAACATGAAACGTAAAGCTTTAAAGGCTATAAAGTCTATGTCTATCATAAAGTTAGGCGACCTAGTAGCAAACGTGACTCGTATTTAGAAGGAAATTAAGAAAATGAAAAAATTGAATAAACTAATTGCTTTAACAAGTATGTTAGCTCTCCTAACAGCGCAAGTTGAAGGACAAGAGTATTATGATGACAATAGTGCTGCTTATAATGAAAGTGGAACGGCATCTTATATGTCCGCTCTTCTTCCTATCGGCGCTTTAGTCGTTGCTGGTATCATTATCGCGACAACGGACCGTTCTCATCACCATAGCAGCAGCAGTGGTTCTAGCATTAAGCAAAGCAGCAGTAGCTCAAGCAGTGCGTCAAGCATTTCTCACGGCCACTTCAGCAGCAGCTCTTCTAGCTCAGGTTTCTAATTATTAAACCAGAGTGCAGCTCTTTGCTCACTCTGGTTTTTTATATCTACCATCCTTGACTCTGATTAAGTAAATTTTCAATAGTTTCAAAATATTGATCCACAAAAAGAAACTGATTCCTTAATTGTTGACAGTCGCTATTTTTCGACATTAGTAAATAAAAAAAATAACCAAATTGATATCTGTATTCGAACAGTTGCAATCTAAATTTCTTAATTGTTTCATCCAAAAAAGGATTACTGGATTTCTCTTTCTCAGCTCTTTGAACCATAGCGAGAAAATCCTGCAAATAAGTCTTCATATCATTGATATCTAGTTCAATTTCATGGACATGGGAATAGAAATCTCCTTTTTGGATCCACTTGCCTATTTGATCAAATAGCTGTTGGAACCGCCTTTTCCTCATCACATGTGGAGGCTCGACGGATATTCTAGAAAGACCTAAATGCTTCCGAACTATTTCGTGAAAAAGGGTAAACTCATGCATGACATGGTATTTCCAATCTTCCCTCATTGCCTTCGCTAATATTTCTCCAATATATATCACTGTGCCTCTGCTGGAAGTTCCCACCTCATCGCAGGCGTTAATCTGCTCAAGCAGCTTTTCAGCGCGGCTATGCATCATTGTCCTGGAAATGAGAGGCTGTCCCATTTCGTGCAGCAATGATTCTATCTCATGATGGGCCTCAATTTCCCTTTTTTGCTGCTCCTGAAAGGTCCGATCCAAAGCAGACATAAAATTTTGATAGTCTTTCAATAGATCGTTGCCTTTATAAATCAAGTGCAGCAGCTGCTTAGCCTTTTCTGGCTCTGGCCCAACAATCCATTCGGTAAAGCCCCAGCGAGAACTCACATAAGGATTTGGATGAGCCTTAAGAATAAAACTTCGATATTGACCGATAGTCATAATTAGGACCTTAAGCTCTTCACTATATTCTCGCAACTTGACTTTCAGCTTCTCAACTTGTTCCTTAAACAATTCAGGTTCCTTATCAAACGCTTTTAGATCAAGGCTGCTTTTGAAATACCTGTCTGCTAGCTCTTCAAAATAAAGCTCTAAGATCCGTGAGACACTATCCACACTAGCCATATTTTTTAGTGAACGGACCGTTTCGACAGCCAAATCTCCCTTTTTATTTTGCTCCAGCATTTTTAAAAGCTTAAAAACATTTCCATAGATACTTTGAACAGGTGAATCCAGCACCGAATAAACAGGAAATCCATTTAATTTCCTCATTGGTTCTTCAATGGAGAAATTAACCTTTTCAAACTCTTGATACTGCTTCTGAAAGGCATCGTAATTCTTTTTCAAATAGGTATCGCTTTGGTCGAGATTTTTTAATATACCCGAATCAATATACTTATGAAATCCACTGAGGAAGCTTTTAAAACCCGATTTATTTTCATTTTTTAATACGAAATCCTTTAACGGCTGCTCCAGCCTCATTACAGCCCACTTCAAATCCTCTACATGGTGAAGCAGCAAATCCTTCAAGGATAGGACCACATCATTGATTGAAATATGCCAGCGGTCGACATTGACCTGCTTGACCTGCTGAAATAGCTCAATAACACCGCTCTCAAGCACTTCGGTGTAATCCCATAGGGCTTTATTGATTTCACTTAGGACCCGGCTACCGTTATCATTGGGCATCTGATTAAACGTGCCGGATACAAAAGATCTTACCTTTTTAGAAAAACCATCAACGGCTTCTGATAGTTTGATGTGGATGTTAGACATTGGAAGTATCGGATTGAATGCTTCGACTTGCATCGGATTTATCGCATTGATGATTTGATAGGCAAGCCGGGTCTCCTTCTCCTGAAGATAGCTCGATAATTCTGCAACAACCTTAGGATCGAGGTCGATCAAACCTTGAAAATCTATTACTCTTTTATGCATAAAAGCCTCCAAGTAACCTTCCATTAGTTTAACAAAAAAATGTATTATATAATACTGAATCGTAATTAGTTGACTGTTAGATGGTTGTATTGAAGCGACTTGAAACATTATGGTGTCTGACACCATAATCCTAGAAACGGCGATTCGAAGGGGGTTCCAGACGCTTTAACCTACTCCTAATTGCCGGTCCCTGTCCTGAGATTCGGAGTAGGAACGAGATGTCAGAGATACCGTTTGGGTATAGGAAAGTGGCTCTAGTAAGGGTTGGCTAGAAAGTTGTATAGAAGATTTTACCGCGGAGCCGCAGAGATCGCTGAGCAAGCGCAGAGAGATTTTGATCGTAGAAAAACTCTCTGCGTTTGCTCAGCGATCTCTGCGGCTCCGCGGTTATAATGACGATAAGTACCTACTCCGAATCTCAGGTCCCTGTCTCCAATGCTTGCCAATATATTTATCTAATGGTATGCTTAATCATTAGCACTATAAAGGACTTACAAGATGCAAAAAGGCCATCTCCTCCAATTTAATTGTCAATGCTGCCAAAATCCGGTCACCTTCTCCATCTTCGATATTGAAAAAGAAAGAAAGATCAAATGCGCCGAATGCAAAACTGTCTTTGACTTTTCTGATGAAAAATTAAGCCGTCAACTTATCCTATTTGACAAGCTCTGCCGCCAGATCCAACAGTCTGAAGAAATATTGTCCAACACAAGCGTAGGAATCTACATTGGCGACCGCGAAATCAAAATCCCTTATAAAATCCTTCTTACCCGACTCAACTCCACCCTCGACCTCATGATGGACAGCAAGCCAATGACCATCACCTTCCGTATCGAACCAAAGTCAGATACACCCTCATTGGAACTTTATACAAAACATACAATAACCAAATAAATTTGGAGCATCCATGCCGAATAAGTTAGAACAGCTGAAAAAAATGACCACCGTCGTCGTTGATACCGGCGATATCGAAGCGATAAAGGCATACTCTCCTACCGACGCCACAACCAATCCATCATTAATATTAAAAGCCATCCAGTCACCTGTCTACAAACCTCTCATCGATGATGCCTACAAACTCTGTCAGCAATGGCCAAAAAATGAACAAATGACCCACTTCATGGATAAATTATTCGTGAACGTCGGATGCGAAATCTTAAAACTAGTTCCAGGTAGAGTCTCAACAGAAGTTGACGCGAGACTCTCTTTTGATGTCGATGCTAGCATTGCCAAAGCCAAGACGCTTATCGGCCTGTACGAAAGCATGGGAATCAAAAAAGAGAGAATCCTCATCAAACTAGCCTCCACATGGGAAGGTGGAGTGGCCGCACGCGAACTTGAAAAAATTGGCATACACTGCAATATGACACTCATGTTCAGCCTAGTGCAGGCTATCCATATGGCTGAAGCCAAAGCTACATTGATCTCTCCATTCGTCGGACGGATCTTCGACTGGTTTAAAAAAGCTGAGGGTGTTGAAAGCTATCCCCCTGAAAAAGATCCCGGAGTTGTCTCTGTCACCACCATCTACAACTATTACAAAAAGTTCGGCTACAAAACGCAAGTGATGGGTGCCAGCTTTCGCAATGCGGGAGAAATCATTCAGCTTGCCGGCTGCGACCTCCTCACTATCTCTCCACAGTTCCTCGCAGAACTCGCTAATGACCAAGGGAAGCTTGAAAGAAAACTCGATCCGCAAAAAGCCATGTCAATGGACATACCCAAGCTTGAAATCGACGAAAAAAAATTCCGCCTTCTTCTAAACGAAGATGCCATGGCTACTGAAAAGCTTTCTGAAGGGATCAGAGTCTTTGCCCATGATGCGCAAAAGCTTGAAGACCTCCTCAAAAAAACTTACAATATGGCCTGAACATGACTGGTCTTTCACCAACAGACTTCAAAGCAGCTATAGTGACAATAAATCTTGCTTTGATTAGTGAAATCAATATTGATGACCAATATGGTTATGATTCTATTACTTCGGCCTTGAATAACATCGGCATATTCATCACTACAACCCAGGCGAACAATCCCGCTTTAGATCAAATAAAGGCTACACTAATAAAACTCGAAGCTTCATTAAGTAATGATGAGAACGAAGAAAAAAGCTTTTCCTTCCCTCCTCCCGGAGGATCTAACTACAACGCTGATGCAATAAATAAAAACACTCTAATCAATCATGTTGCCCAAACGATTCGACTCCTTAATCTGCAGGATAAAAGAGAACCCGATGAGATTAGAAAATATATAGGTTATCATGAAGAGGCCTTGCAAGCAGGGTTCAAGCTTCTCAATGAAAACAAAGATAAGTTCAAAAATAATGAATTGGATGAAAAGCTCAGTGAATTTGTAAGGCAGTATGCCAAAGATCAAATCGAGCAGTACACCCAGGCAAATGAACAGCAGGCAGGAATCCCAGTCGTTCTTTTTAGAAAATCATCTCTTCAAGACATTGGATCCTATACTTTCTTTGCCACCTCTTATAAGACAAACTCATTTGATGGTGTTGAACACGATTTAATCGTCTACGACCGCTCAACACAAAAATGGCACTCAACATCTGCAATGAACTGGCATGGCCGTGAATACTTAAATAAAGCTGGTGTATTCATTATGAAGGACAGACCCTATGACAGCTTTGCACAATACCTGACTAAATATTCAAAATTTACTGTCATCCCAAAACCACAAATTGATGCAGTTAAATCATACGTAGCTAACAATTACCTAAGCCTCAAATAAAAGAAAAATCAATACAGTCTACCCATTCTAACAGGATTTAACCATTGCCTACAACTTGACTGCTTGCATTTATCTTTTTCGGGGCATCGATTTTCACTCATTTCCTCCTAAACTTCATTCACATGATCTTCTTTTCCTACCACTCCATGTAAATTAGCTAACTCAGCTCGTAGCTCCGATACCCGCTTCTCCAACGCCTCTTCCTTCATCGGAGAAGATCCCAAAAGAATATTCTTGAATACAGTCAGTTTGCCCCAGAAATCTTGCGCGACATTATTAGTTAAAATGACATTCAAATTCCAGTGGTTAACTGATTGACCAGCATCAACGCCTGATTTATTCAGAAAATAGACATTCTTAATTTGTCTTATTTTAGAGAAATCTCATCGACATGAAAACCGCCGAAAACAACCCTCCATAAGACCTGAAGCTGTTGAATGATCCTTCCAAAAATAGTACGGCACTTTTGGTAAGGGATGATTTCCCATTTAAAATCTGAAGAATCCATCTTCCCTAAGATGGAGTATTGATCAGTAAAATTTGTTTTATTCCAGAGCCCGATTACCTGTTGCAACATTGTATAGGAATCAATATGATTTTCCACAGTCCATTGGCTAAACTTTTTCCCAGGAGCAGTCACAATCAACGACCCGCTCTTTAATTGACGTGCTGGCACGTCCAGAGCCAACAAATTATCATTACTGCTTAACACTGTATATGCTGACACACCACTCATAATCAACCTCCAAAAAAGTCCAATATCTTACCACTCCACTACCCCTCAAGTTAATCTCCAACAACAACTCAAAAATTGTCCTTGCAAAGCCATTTGCGTGATTGTGGCACACACTCATTTTCAGGGGACGAGAATGGGTTCCACAATTTATCACGCAACGAAATCTCTTCTCACAATTGCGCCAAAAGGCTGTGCAGAGCACAGCACTCCAAGGCTTCGCAAGCTGCATTTTTCAACAACATTGAAGAGATTCATAACATTTGATCCAAACATGATGAAGGGCGACGCTCAGTCCCGTAGGGATGGCATATGTCTCTCCCCGCGATGAAGGTCTGACGAGCGAACCTAGGACGTCACTAGGCAAAAAAAATCCAACAAATCGCGATTTGTTGGATTGTAATTCATGCCAGTCAAAAGACTATACTCTTATGGACTCTGTCTTTTTTTTATTTCTTCTATGATTGGATTTAATTCTTTTTGGATTTGTGGTGACTTATCTATGAAATTCCTTATGCCTTCTGCATTAATACCTTCTAGAAATTGTTTTTGTCTGCTTGGAGGAAGACGTTTTATTGCTTCCTTCTCTATATCGGTTATTAATGCTCCAAATTTTGCATTTTCAAATTCTACTATTTTGCCTGAAACTTGACCAGGATTGCTGACTGCAAGTTCATCTAACTCTTTAATTTGTCGCGGATTTAGCCATACAGGATACTCTGCTTTTGAAGCATCTTTAATTGCCGGCGCTTGAACCTTGTTCACATTCTGATTTTGAAGAGCCTTCAGATTATTGCTAATCTGATCAACTCCGGTCCTAGCCACACTAATTTTCCTTTGTAATTCCTGAACTTCCGGAGGCAAATTTTTGCCCAAATTCAAAAGTCCTTTCGACCTATCTTCCATTTGTACGACTAAATCATTAATCTCGACCAGGTCCATTAAAACCTGACGGTTGGCTGCAGAAGGGTTTGCTATGGCATTTTGCAATTGATCTTCTTTAACTTTTCCATTCAAAATGGCAAACTTAGCAAGATCTGCCTGAAGCTGACCGCTCAATTCCTTAAGATTTTGATCTAATGATTTATTGGGATCAAACGCCTGCTGGATTTTTTGCGTCGCCTTTTTATTAACTGTTGTCTCATCATCAAAGCGAAAAACCGGCGCCGTTACACCCGGTGCTACTGTAACTTCTTCGAATGTTTTGGCTTCTCCCCTCTTAAAAATTAAATCCATTTTGCCGGCTGAAACTTGAACCTCCCCCGACCCACTCTTATTTTTAAAGGAAAAAACAGTCAATCCGATTAATCTGTCATAGTCAGCTTTATTTACATTTGTTCTGCCTGTAAAAAGCTGAGTGGTATTCCCCGCAATTAGTTTTGAAGAAAAAGAAGCTCCGCTTGGGTCTTCTGCCTCTAACATAGCTAATTCTCTAACTATAGTCAGGTATTTAAATACAGCAGAATGAGCGTCTTCATCAATTTTAGCATTAGTGTAAATCGGTTTTGTAAATTCAACACTCCTGTTTGCTGATTTTACAAAAAACGTAACCTGTCTCTCCTTAATCGGTTCTCCACGCGAATTTTGCGTGTTATTAATTGCTCCGAATTTAGGATCATCCGGTATAAATTCTTCAATTGTAAACTCTTCATCCGGGTGCGCCGCTTTTAGATGTTTGATCGTATTCCTAAGAATCTCCTGAATAGAGCTTCCTTCCATCTTATTATCCGTTAGTTTAGCCTGAATCTTTTCTATACTATCAGGCTTCGCCGAGATATCGAATACGATGGGATTTACAGCGTCAAGTTCTATAACCAGTGGACCTTCGTCTTTGGAAGGCTTTCTCTCGGATAGATCATCAAATTCATCATGTTCTTCTGGCTGCTGCTCTTGGATACTAAATTGCACTATTTTACCTGAGAGGGAAATACCGGGTATAATTGACAGAGCTACTTCATTTACAATAACACTTGGAGAGCGAGCTCGGACTTCACCAGAACCCTGCTTAGATGGTGTCACTTCCTCAAAAGAAATTGAAACATCGGATTTAATTGAAACAACGGATTCATGAGCCTGATCTGTTTTTACTTGAATATCGCCTTGCGATAAGACACCATGAGGCAATGAAGATGATGATGAAGATGCAAATAATGCCGATGGTAGCAGCGTTGCTTTGCTATCAAGGGTACGAAATCCCATTCCTTGAACGTCTTGACTAAACCCTTGTAATGCCAGTTGGGCTGACGCGGGAATATTGTGATATTCTTCCCTAGGCATTGCAGTTGCTTTAAATGCCAGTTCTCTTTGAGCTGCAGAAACGTGTCCTTTTTTAATTCTTTTAATTGCATCAGATACTCCCGGTGAAGATGGCTCAATAGGAGCAGACGAAGATGATGAGACAATCGAAGATGATGAGACAATTGGCTTGGGCATTAAAGGTGACATTGACATATTTCCTCCTAAGAGTAATAACATCTTTCTAATCTTGATTATAACTCATACAACTTCTATATGTAAATAGAAAATATTATAAATTTGATTCAATATCACCTACTTAGTGTGTAATTACTGAGTATTTTTTAATAAAAAAACACCTGATCGTGCAATTTTAAATGAAAAGTATAAATAATACTTGTAAAAAAATCTCAATTTGTTATATAAATTAAGATTATTTTTAAATTTTGGAGATATTATGAACAGTCCAAGTATTATTAAACCTCCTCTACCTTCCCACCTACCTCCACGCCCTCCCCTTGCAGAAATACCCAAACCTTCAAATTCTATACCGGCAGTCTCCCATGCTCCTTTGCAATCATCACAGGCTCAGATTTCAGCCCTTTCCCAAAAGAACGCCTCTGTTTACCAAGCCCATCCAATAGGTTATAATATCGAGGGATCCACATTGATCTCTTCGCAACATGGCAATAAGGAAAAAGCGATATCAATAAAAACACAAATAAAGACCGAATTCCAACGAATTAATCAACTTTATGAGATTGATACTGAAAATTTGACAAATGTGTTCGCTTCCCTGGAAGCCTGCTTAGAATTAGCCGGGTGTGTAAAAATAGATCAAAAAAAACAAACGTATGTAGATTATGCAAAGCAAGCCTCTGCAGATTTAAAGCGCAAGAATTACTTTAGCGCCTACACCCATTACGCTCAGCATCTCGTGACCACCTTCGAAGGCATCAACTGTCAGCTCGTAGAAAAGGATAAAATCCGTCCAAATAGCAATGTCATAATTGGTGCAATCTATCAATTATTAAGAACCATAGCCCTCGATCCCTCCTCACAAACCTACAAAAAAGCCCTGAAAGAACTTTTAATAGACTTTAACACTATTATAGGAAACCTTATAAAAGATAACAATGCCGATCAGACTGCCTGTGAAGATATGCAACTCTTCCTTAGATCCATTGAAGACGAACTCAAAGGAAAAAATAATGAACCAGCAGATCCATTTAAGTCTGAATTTATCGTCGACCCCAAACTCTTTAAGCAAGTCTTCACTGCTCCGACATCACTTCTGAAGCAGTTTCCTCATCTAAGTAATATGGCTTCGTTTACTCAGAAATACCCTGGTTTAGGTCTTGCAGGATTGTTTTATGACGATAGAAAGCCTGATCCAGATGTTCTGGATAAGATTCTAGACTCTGTTGTAAAGGATCCATTTGTGAATATGGTGTTGTACTATAATCCTAACAACCCTAAGCATAATCCTGTGCTTACATCTGAAGAAGCTTGTAAATTAAGAGATGCCATGTTGAAAAATCCTGATTTAAGGATGCAATTTAAAACTCAAGAAAGTGCTCAAATATTAGCTGACTCATTCACTAAATCTAATTTATTTTCTCAGGGGCAATTGCTAAATCATAAAATTGACTCAAAGGGTAACACGTATCATAATATATTTATCGATCCAAGAGCATCTTTCGTTCGCAAAAAATAATCATTCGGTTTCATTAAAAAGCTCTGAAAACCCTCTTTTACTGAGCTTTTCCTCTTTTTTTAAAAATAAGGAATATACAAATTAATTGCTTAGCATTTATAATTATGATTAGGTTACACACCTAGTCGCAGGCTCTTGAAAAAGGAGTTTATTATGAATGATGATCTTAAAATGCCTCAGGGAATTGCTCAGGGAATTCATGATATTGGGAGACAGCCTCCAAAAATTTCCCCAGATATACCATCAAAAAATAGAATTAGTGCAAATTTACAACCTAAGGTCGCTAATGTTCAAGCTTACTTATTAGAAAAAAATAGACAACCTGATGGGGCCTTCTTTGCTAGACCTAACATAAACCCTGAAACAATAAATAGAAATATAATAGAATTTGAATCAGGAAAAATCGCTGATGAAATAAAACAAGAAAAAAAGCCTGAAATAGCAGCTTCGAAAATTTCATTTCCTCCAGAAATACTACCCATCTCCAACATATTTGCAAAAATCGAAAACCTGTTCGTAGAACACGAGGGTGTATTTAAATCGGCCAAGGATATTCCTGCCGAAGCCGCAATAGACCCAAGAAAAACTGTTGCTATTCACCAAGGTAAGGTCTATGGACTTGAAGTAGCGGTTAAATCATTCATAGAAAAGCCAGCAAAAGTCATTGATGAAGTAGGTAAAGAAATCAAAGAATTTGTCGTCCATATCATTTCTGAAGAAGACTTCGAGCCAATCGCAAAAATCATCACCACCACTATCACAAATTATCGAGTCTCCGTCGCGCAGAATAAAGCCAAAATGAAATCCCAAGAAAAAGGTAGTGTTGGGGTACCAGACTTCTCTGGCCAAAAATTAGAAAAGAGTGGCACTTATCCCAGACCAATGGAACCTGTGTTAATTAAAGATACATTACAGAAATTAGTTCAGAAAATCATCATCGCGAATATCTTCATAAGGGAAGCCAGGGCGGAAGCCAAGAAAAGAGAAGAAGCTAAAAAGCAAGAAAAGATCGATGAAGCAATGATCGCTAAGGACATCCTGAAACATGAAGTCATAGAAGAAGGTATACAAAAAGAAATCATCGAAAAGCCTCTAGAAAGCTAATGACGAATTGGAGATTTCGTGAATGGGACCACGGTCTTTCCCTCTTATGCGTGGACATTTTTGCTTGCGAAGCCTTGGAGTGCTGGGCTTTGCCCAGCCTTTTGCATCACTATTGCATTCATTCACGTCACATCATAAGAGTGAACCACAGCTGTTAAATAATGTAAATGTATCTCACAATTAAGCCAGAAGGCGGTGCAGAGAAGCTGTGAAAAAAAGGGCACCGCAGGTGCTTTTGGAGTGCGCCGGCTCCGCCGGCGCTTTGTTATTAGCAACATTAATGAGCAGATAATCGTTACTGGAGGCCATTATAGCGTGGCCAACGATACGTTTTCCGTTGCATGTGTGTGTGTAATAACAAAGCGCCGGCGGAGCAGGCGCACTCCAAAAGCGGCTGCGCCGCCCTATTTTCTCACTACATCTGAGCACCGAACTCCGAGGCTTCGCAAGCAAAATTCATTCCTTTTCTGTGGCTTCGGCTTGCCGAAGACGCCGCGTCGCAAAGAATCACTCTAAGCTGCGCACAGCGAAAGACATAAGTAAGAAATCACTCCAAGACTACAGGGCGAGAGACGTTGCAAGCTTAGGTTTTTTCTTTGCAACGCCCATCGCTGCGCGCTACGTAAGAGCGTGGTGGCGACGCGGCGTCTTCGGCAAGCCGAAGCCGCAGAATAGCGGTAGCCAGCTACAGCACTCCAAAGCGGCTGGGCCGCCTACGCTACGCGATATTTATATCTGGTCGAAGCCTGATTAAGGGTTGCTTGCGAAGCCATGGAGTGCTGGGCTTTGCACAGCCTTTTGCGTCACTAGTGCATTTATTCGCGTTACATCATGAGAGTGAACCACAACCAGTTAAGTTAGCGTGAATGTATCTCACAATAACGCCAGAAGGCGGTGCAAAGCACCGCACTCCAAGGCTTCGCAAGCAAATTTTACCATATCTGACTCTAGAAAATCAATTCTGAAAATTGGTAATTATTTGCGTGTCTGGTTTAGGAATAGCTTGAGGATGCAATTTGGCTAATGCTTCTTCGTAGGGTTCTATTACTTCTGATTTGTATGGACCTAACCTTGTGGCACTGATCGCATAAGTGATGCCTTTCTTATTTGTGCCAATGGTTGAAATATTAGGATCGAGAACTTTTTTGCCATCAGGGTAAAAGTTAATGATGGTAATATCTACATTAGCAAATGTATAAGGATATGTAATTAGAAAAGGGCGTATTTCTTCATTTGAATTGATTTCATTCAGATAAGTCTGAATGCAATCGACCATTATTTCTCTACATTGCTCTTTACTTATTGGCCCACCGTTTCTTCCAAGCATAACAGTTATGTGATCAAGTTTACCTTTAGGAGCACCACCTCCAGTTCCAGCCATATACATACCATGTTTCTCACAGAGCCTTTCACCTACCCTCTTGATTAACTTATCTGTCACAATATCCATTTTAGAACGTGGTGAAAAACCAAAATCAAACGAGAAAATCGAAGTACATAAGATTAAAAGCATAAGCAAATATATTAATCTCATTTAAAACCTCCGTTATTAAATCTCTGAATTCTTCTATCTATCCAGTCCTTATAAGTATCATCTGTAAAACCATGAACTTTCCAAACACTAGTTGTTGGCGCCGGCTTTAGATTAACAATTGTATCTCGACACCTAAAACGTCCTGCAATATCCAGCCAAGGTACAATATCAGTGCTTACGTAATGCTGTACGTCACGGCAAAGGTGTCTATCAATATACGCTCCGGGAGCAACGGCCGTGACTACTATGCGATCACGCAATTCGGGAGGGTAGGTGCGCAAGGCATTGCGGACGTAGACACATCCCCGACTATGGCATATGACATGAATCATACCATCTTCAGGATTATTTTTGAAAAATTCATCCCACTCACTCTGCATTAATCTGCAGGGGTCATAGTTTATTCCAAACAACAAACCTGAAAAATAACAAAAGAGGTCGGAGCCTAGTCCAAACGAGGAGTTGTAGATCCCATGAACGTTAAGACCACTCATTCCGCCTAAAAATGTTAAACCATCGAGAAAATCGGTAAATGAATTTAAAATTCCATTTACATACATGGTTTTCATTTTAGGATCCTCAGCATAGTTATATCGTTCATTAGTCTGAGAGTTCCTAGCCTTATTTAAAGAATAAGGGGTCGACTTGATATTGGAAAAATCACATGGCTGACCGGAAATCATATTGCCGATATTTTTAAAAAACTTGGTGATGAAGTTGTCAGCTAAATTGAAGTTTAACAAAAACCCTTCAAATGGCCTCCGTTCCTCTGCAAACAGTCCCAGGAGATCAAAATATCTTAAAGGATTATTGCGCACATAGGTGTAAAGGTTAGCACCATCTTCAAATCCGGCAGGATCGGGCGAGATCCACCGGCCAAGTTCGGGATCATAATAACGCAAGCCAAAAGCTGTCAGGCCTGTCTCCTGATCGATCCTTTTATTTGAATATTGCCAAGGGTTATTGACTGCTGAAGAATCCAATTTAGTCATTGCGCCATTGAAGATTTCAACTTCTCCGAACGATGTATAGCGATATTTTTCAATGATATTGCCCTCAAGGTCTGACAAGACTGCCACATTGCCAAATAGGTCTTGAGTGGGTATGTAGGGAGTCTGATTGAGCTCGACAGCAACTGATCTTCTTTGATTTTGATTGAGGACTTTCAACTGTACAATAGATCCGTTTTGCCATGCACCGATCTCTTCCTGCCCCTGATAGAAAAAGAGTGTATCAGGCTGTCCAGCCTGCATCTTGGAAAGGCGCCGATGGAAAGCATCATATTGATAAGTTGTTGTCACTCCATTGATAGTGACCGATACCAATCTGTCCAGAGCGTCATACTTATAAGTCGTGACGTCCTCTCCATCCGTTCTTTGAACGAGATTACCATTGAGATCGTATGTGTAGGTTTCAGCTCCCCTAGTTATCAATTGATTTAGATTATTATTATCATGATTGACTCCATTTTTAATACGCCTGTTTTGGAGGGAGTCATATTCGTATTTATTTCTGACATGTCCCATTTCTGAGCTGAGTTGATAGAGATGGTCGTAGGTAAACTGATAAGTTTTATCCTCACTTTTATACTTCATCAGATTTCCCATACCATCGTAACCATCTTCTGGAACGGTTTGATTTAATGTGGGTGATTTAATTTCAGTGCAGTGTCCTAGTTTATCATAGCTATAGCGGATAGATCCCGCATTTCCGGGAAGCCTTGCCAGAGTGATTTGATTGGGCTGTCCATATTCCTGGTTAAGATGTGAATATACTTTTTCACCATTAATGATTCGTCGTATCTCTTTGAGATGTGCTGCATTATAGATGTATTCGATAATGCTGCTATCAGGAAGGGTGAAATTAAGGGGTCGGTCGAATAGGTCGCAATTTTGGGTGAGCCTCAATCCGTTACCTAAGATCTCCTCCTCAAGTTGCCCCCATGCGTTATAAGTCCTTTTTGTTGATATATTTAATAGCATGTCATTGACTTCCATCACTTGATCATGCCCATTATATTTGTAAGTATAATGAATCGACTCATCAGATTTGATAGAATTCAATCTACCGATCCCATCATAGTCAAAATGAATGTGGACGCCATCGGGCTTGATTTTGGCAATTTTTTGTCCAAAAGTGTTGTATTGATACCAAGTGATCTTTTGTTCCGGCGTCCCTGCCGCTTCCGTGATCGATTCAATTTGATTATCGGTGGTGTAGGTATAAAGGGTATAAATAGACTTCTCAACCTTTTCGTTAAAGATGACATCATCCGTCACTTTTACCTTATTACCACATCGATCATAAGCAATTTTCTGACTGTAAACAGTATTTCCGAAATAATTTAACTTAACTGTCTTTACCAATCGATTTGCTGTGTCATAGGTTTCGATGGTCTTTTTCCCCATTGGATCAGCGGCGATAGTCTGAAGTACAAATTGACCGAATTCATTTACAAAATCATATTTATATTCGATATGAGTGGCATGGCCTTCACTATTTTTAATGAGGATCGGTTTGCCATCGGTATTATAAGTTGTCTTGGTGATACGGTCACCTTCCTGAATGAAAGCTTTATTACCGAAGAGATCATAAGCAGTCTTAGTAGAAGAAAGAAGAATTTGATCATGAGTAAAGACTTCTTCTGATTCGATGCGATTCACGTTATCATATCGTTTGACTGTTGACCGATAATCATCAGAACCTTTTCCGAAATAGTCTCGTGATTCGCCGATACGGCCAAGATCGTCGTAGATAAGTTGTTGGATGAGGAGATCATTCTTAAATGTTGCAACGAGTTGTCCGGCATAGTTATATTGGTAACTGATGGTTGTTCCTTCTGAGTCTGTTTCTGTACGAAGGTGGAAGCCAGTATAGGTGCGTAGAATCGATTTATGAAGCGTACCACTTTTGCCGTAAACCAATTCTGACTCGATACGATTTTGCCCATCAGATTTATAAACAGTTTTGGTCCCATCACGGGCAATCTTTTGTGCTAATTGTCCATCGACTTTATATGTAAACCTTTCTTCACTGCCGTCAGGATATTTAATGTAATAAGGTTTTCCTCGAATGGTGCATTTGATTTCTTTTATTTTTCCATTGGCATCGGTGATTTTACAGGGAAATCCGCCAAGATCGTATTCCATATCTGTGACCGGCTTTACAATGATCCCTTTAGCACCAGCAACAGAAGGTGAAATTGTTTTGGTGACAAGACCAAAATCATTATACTCATAAGTGGTTTCATTTCCGTAGGTGTCTGTCGATTTTTCACGCTGATGCAGATAGTTGTATTTATTGTGAGTAGTATAGGTTGTCTTGTGGAAATCCTGATACTGTTCGGATTGCTTAAAAAGTCTATCAGAATAATCGTACTCATTTACAATTGTAAATCCTGACCCTACCCTATACTGTTTTGTAAGGTTGTCATTATCATCATATTCCTTTTTTACCACTTGTCCGATTGCATTGGTTTCTTCAATGACTTTTCCATGCTTATTATAAGTGTAGAGCTCGGTAAAAGATTCTACGGCTTCATTATTGTATGTAGTTTTAGCTATCACATTTCCACATTTATCATATTCTAAATGTGTTCTTTTTAAGAGCGTCTCTTGGTCTGTACTAAAATCCAAATATTTTTCCACTATGTCATTAGCAAGGATGGGGAGTTCATCCCTTGGGTCGTAATAAGTTATTTTTCTTTCTGTGACTCCATCTAAATTTGTTATTTCATTTCGACCTCCATCGTCGATAATTTTTTTTATCATGAAATTGTCGTCATTGTATTCATAAAATTCCCGAATTTGATTTCGGCCGTCATAAAATAGAATTTTAGACTTTAGACGTTTAGTCCCATCGTAATATGAATATTTTGTGATTGTTCCATTGCTGTCCGTTTCTCTAGTGAGTAGATTTACTCCATCCCGAGAATGGGAATAAGTTTTTAACTCATATTCAGCAGTGCTAACCGGCTTTAAATCTTTATCGAGTTCGAAAAGTTCTTCTTGATTGCCGGTTAGGTTTCCGTAGAGTTTTTTTGATTGGAGATTTCCGTAATCATCGTTTTTGTAATCGTATGCAATATAGGCCATCGAGGAATCCCCCTTCAGAAGAGCCTTTCTCTTAAGATATCCTCCTTCTCCCCAATAAAATCCTTCTCTGCTGAAAATTTTGTAGTCATCCTCATCAGTTCCTGTATGTTTCAGAATTCCTATAAGACGGTCCTGTTTATTATATTCATATGTCGTTTTGTGATTATGGGCATCGTAGACATCGGTACTTCTTTTATAAGAAAGAGTTTGACCCAAAAGGTTTTTACGAATTTTTTTATTATAAACAAAGCTATAGATAATATGTAATTTTCTGTCGTTAATATCACCTACGGGAGCGAATTGAGACATGACCCGATCAATCCGATAGTCTTCCTTGTCATCGATGTTTACTTTTCTACCGTCACCGGGGCTGTTTTCTCCTTTATGATAGTATCTTGTGCTTAAAATATGCTGATTTGGCTTTCTTTTTTCGCGAATATGTAAGTAATTATCCTTCTCGTTTTTCTGATATTTATACTTTTCCCAAGGGCCATGCTCCTTAGTTACCTCATCTAGATATGACATTTTATTTCGTTCAAGATGGTCATCTGTTTTACCGGACTTCGTCCTGTGAACGAACATTTTATATCTAACCTTTCTCCCATCACTTGAATTTAATACAATCCAATGAGTCTGATCGGGCCTCCCAACGGCAGAAAAATCGATGAATCCATACTTTTTTTTCGTTACGGTATTTCTCAGTTCAATATGGCTTGTTAAGATTCCTTTTCCGGGGCTATCTTCATAAACCAAGGCAAGGCCGTTTAACATCGCTTTTGATTCTTCATAGAATGCATCACACCCGTCCTCAATTCCAATTCTTTTAAAAGAGCTATTATTATGCGCACCATCTTTAAGTGAAAAACCTTCATAACCGGCTTTCTGACCCATTTGACAGTTATTTATGTTTCTTTGACCGCCCATTTCTTCAGGAACGTGTGTCATCCCCTTTGCCCTTTCAAGATCCATATAGTGATTTCTACGTTTGTCGTGAGAATCGGATTTCTCACGTTTAAATGTATGTACTGCACCGTTCGACCTTTTAAGTGCAGCCATTTGGTATTCATGATCATGGTTGTAAGTGCAGTAGGTTAGAATTCTATCTCTATGGTTATCAGACCAGCCAACAGCGAATTTTCCGTGTGGGGAGAGACTAGAATAGGTTCTACTATAGATTAGCGGGTCATTACCGGGAGTGACAATATCGACGACGTTATCAACATATCCGCCTGTTATGACACAGACTGAATTATTGACAATACCATTGGGGAGGCCTTCTTCAAGGGCGACATTGCCTTCCTGGTAATCTTTGAAATTCTTGAATGGATCATTTTCGCTAGAATGGAGAAAAAAAGTCTGAAGCACTACTATTAGGAAAGTTACTGTCTTACGCATAATTTCTCCTACAACCCAGATGTGAAATAAAATTAAAGTCTGAGACAATAGGAGGCTATCAGAGAAAAGTCAAGAATAATTATTTTGCTGTAACAAGATTTGGACGGGCGGCTTTGATAGCTTAAATATACATCCTTACGCTGTACCCCATGTTTCGCCAGCAAATTTTTCAGTGGTTACTTTTTTATTACGATTTTTTTGCATAGAATTTTATTTTACTTGTGTTGATGAGTTGTTGGCTGATAATATTTAATTCCTTAACTTTTCTCTAAAGGAGAAAGAAATGAAAAAATCTATCTTAAAGCTAGCCCTTCTTACTCTTAGCACATGCCTTAGTCTGCAGGCTGATGAGTCACTTCTGTATACGCAGAACATACCCTTAAACAATTCTCTCTCTACCTACTCGTCGCAAGCAAATACCCCACTACAGCCCTTTGAGAAAGAGCTCATACAATATATCCAGCTTTCTGTTGCTAATGCAGAAAATGGAATATCCAAACTGACCCCAGAGGTCTTAGCTATTGAGGGTATGTCATCATCAAAGATCAGACACTGCCTGAATAATCTCTGTTCATATCCAGAGACTAGTTACCTGGAGATAGGCTGCTGGAAGGGATCTACATTTATCTCTGCGCTGTATAAAAATGAAATTTTTTTGCATTCAGCTTTCGGTATCGATAACTGGTCTGAATTTGGCAATGTGAAGGATGAATTTGTTTCAAATACTAAGACCTATTTGTCCGATGTCCTGAATGATCTTATCACCATCGATTGTTTTGATTTTGATCCTCAATCACTCCCTATGCCTGTCAATATCTTTACTTATGATGGCGAACACACGGTAGAGAATCAGGCTAATGCCTTCAAACGTTATAATGAGATCCTTACAGATACTTTCATCGCAATCGTCGATGACTGGAACTGGAACATGATAAGAGAAGGAGCTTTCAAAGCTTTTGATGATCTCAATTACACCGTTCTTTATGAGATTGCTTTGCCATCACAGGAAATCAACGATAAAGTTAACTGGTGGAATGGATATTACATCGCAGTCGTCAGAAAAAATAGTCCTTGAATTGGCAGAGGCACGAATTTAGTGGTAAGAAAGGCTGATATATATTAATTTACCGAAAAGATCTTTATTTGGAGGATGCATGTCGGAAGCGGAAACAACAGTCAGGAAGCGATTGAACTGGCTGCGCAATACTTTTGGCCCATTATTTCTAGTATTGGCTTGCCCTCCGACAGTCTTTATTTTCTGGTATACTAACGTCTACTTGGGCGGGTCTTTTTCTGAATTTTGGGATCTTATTAGCCAGCAAGGATTTATCAATACTTTATATCAGATCTGGTCCCCATATTTCTTTGGCTCCCCTACTGCATGGAAAATGATCGCTGTCTTCGGGATTGTCGAGCTTTTTTTAATGCGCTTTCTTCCTGGGAAGGAATTCCGCGGACCTATTACCCCGTCAGGCAATGTCCCGGTTTACAAGTCAAATGGGATTCTGGCTTTTACAACTACACTGACACTATTCTGTTTTGCCTCTTTTTACCTGCAGCTATTCTCTCCAACGATAATTTATGACCACTTCCCTGAACTCTTAGGTGCACTCAATTGTTTCAGCCTTTTCTTTTGTTTGTTACTTCTAATTAAAGGCTACCTTTTTCCTTCTTGCAGCGACGTAGGAGGTTCTGGAAATCTTTTGTTCGATTATTACTGGGGGATGGAGCTTTATCCGCGGATTTTAGGTTGGGACGTGAAAATGTTCACCAACTGCCGTTTTGGAATGATGGGATGGTCCTTAATCATCCTTTCCTTTGCTGCAAAACAGGATGAACTTTACGGTATCAGCAATTCAATGATCATCGCCGTTTGTTTACAGCTCATCTACATTTCAAAGTTTTTCATTTGGGAAACGGGATATTTAGGCTCACTTGATATCATGCATGACCGGGCCGGATTTTACATCTGCTGGGGATGCCTGGTATGGATCCCCGGAATCTATACCTCCCCTGCCATGTACTTGGTAAATCATCCCAACGACCTTAACCCGTATGTAGCCTCTGCGATCTTTTTCATAGGCGCGGCATCCATCCTTACCAACTTCTGGGCGGACAAACAAAGACAATCTGTACGCGCTACCAAAGGACAATGCACCATTTGGGGCAGGCCCCCTGTCCTGACCTATGCTAACTACACCACCTCTACAGGAGAGAAGAAGCAAAACATCCTTCTTGCTTCAGGCTGGTGGGGCGTGGCAAGGCATTTTCACTATGTTCCTGAAATTGTCGGAGCATTTTGCTGGACTGTTCCAGCGCTGTTCGTCAATTTCCTGCCCTATTTTTACGTAACGTTTTTGACGCTGCTTTTACTTGACAGGGCATTTCGTGATGACAGGCGCTGCTCAAGCAAATATGGACCCGATTGGTTGAACTACTGCCAAAAAGTACCATACAAGATCATTCCGTATGTCATTTAAAGGTTTTTACTGACTTGCAGTATGTTTAGAGCAGGAAATAATAATATCAGCAATAGAATAAATCCCACCTCTAAGCTAGACTTTTATTAAGAATAAAAGTATAAGAGACCGTTTATTGCAAGGGATTTATATATGAAGTACTTTCGACTTATCTTATTTTTTATTTTTCTACCTATCTTCAATGTAACATTCGCAGACAGTGTCGCAGAAAAAACAAAATATCCCAACTTCTGTCTAAAGGCCTCCAAACACAACTATATCTTTAAGAATTTTAAGAGTGATCCGCGTTTCAAACTTTTCATGGAAAATATATCCCAAAAAGCGGGCAAGGCATACTTTTTTTATATCCACGATCACTACCGCCATTTATTTGAACTTTTTGAAGCCTTTAAGAAAAATGATGAACTGGGAAATCCCACTAAATATGAGTATGAGAATTTTGGTCAAACCATTTCACCAACTACCTTGCGTTATATCAAAACCGCCGGTGATTTACTCGCTACATTTGGCGACCTTAACAAAAAACATATTGTGGAAATCGGTGGAGGCTATGGAGGCCAATGTTACATTTTAAGCACCCTTTGCGATTTTGCCAGCTACACCATCATCGACTTACCTGAATGCAATGCCCTAACGAAAAGATATTTAGCCAAACTTGGAGTTAAAAATGTCCATTTTATCAACAAAAAAAAATTGAATCAGGTAAAAAGTTATGATCTGGTCATCAGCAACTACGCATTCTCTGAAGTAGATTTTAATGAACAAACCAAATATCTGAAAAAAATCATCAAGTCCACGCCTAATGGATATATGATGATGAATTTTATTTCCAAAGAATATGGTGTCTCTTCCCTTAAGATGGGCGATATCATCCACAAGATGATTTATATGGGAAAAAAGGGAAAACTTGAAAGAGAAAAGCCCCGTGTCAATCCTAACGACTTTTTATTGACTTGGAAATCTGAACAAAGAGTGATACAAGAATATCATCCACCTGTACTCGAACCCGGGATGAACGCAGTAGGATACGTCCACGGGGGGCGTCTTGGTGATGCCCTGATAGCGTTTTTTCATGCTAAATGGATAGCTTATAAAACAGGCCTTCCTTTAGTTTGCACACCATTTACCTATTATGACCATTTTAACCTGACTCGCATTGTACCTCAACTTGATTTTTCTGCTTTCAACTCGATAGTCGGAATTAGGAACATGAGCGAAATCAGGGATGAGCGCAATTCTACCTTGTACATCGTCCCTTATTACCCGGAATGCAGATCTGAATATACTCATATAAAACACAACTCTTGGATTCCATTCATAGAAGTCGATTGGGATGACCCTGTGTTTAAGGCGGACATCATCAATTGTTTGGAATCATTAGACCCGGTAGAAACGATAAACTTACCCGAAAACATGATTACAGTGGGGGTGCATATACGACGCGGAGGAGGATACGACAGTCATGAAGCGATTGCAACACTGCCATTAAAATTTCCAGGCGATGACTACTACATCAAACAAATCCAACGCATCTCCGAAATATATAAGGACCAACCCATCTACGTTTATATAATGACAGATGAGCTGAATCCAAAAGCTATTATCGAAAATTACAAGGAAATACTTAAAAACCCCTATCTCCATTTTGATTGTCGCGGTCAGGATAATGCTTATACTGACACCATGTTCAGTGACTTTTTCACCATTCCAAAATTTGATTGTCTGATTCTGTGCCAGTCCAATTTTTCAATTGTCGCATCAAAGATGGGTAACTACTCTGTGAAGATCACACCAATGACTCATAATAAAAAAAGAAAGATCGATGAGATAGAACTGATATTCGATGGTAGTGCGAGGTGAGCCCCCAACAGAAAAAGATGGGGAGCGGAGAGGATGGAGAGGATGGTTAGGATGGCAAAGATGGGGAGCGGAGAGGATGGTTAGGATGGCAAAGATGGGGAGCGGAGAGGATGGTTAAGATGGCAAAGATGGGGAGCGGAGAGGATGGTTAAGATGGCAAGGATGGGGAGCGGAGAGGATGGAGAGGATGGTTAGGATGGCAAAGATGGGGAGCGGAGAGGATGGTTAAGATGGCAAAGATGGGGAGCGGACTATCTAAAGAGTCTTTTATATTCTAAATGTGCCTGACCAAAATTCACAAGTAAACCAACCTCCAAATTAGAAGCTTTTAAATAATTAATAACTTGAGCCATATTTTCAGGTAATAAAGATTTACACACTTTGAGTTCAACAAGAATCACCCCTTCTACCAAAATGTCCGCAATATAATGACCTACTTGCGATCCTCTAAAATATACCTTGTAAGGAACTTCAACACCTACAGAAAGACCTTTTTCACGTAATGCAATAATTAAAGCCCTTTGATATATTTTTTCAGAAAAACCTATTCCTAATTCATTTATTGTTTCAAAACAGCAACCTAAAATTGTTTCAGTCAATTGACTATGC